>JAYVXF010000326.1:0-10293 GCA_043793345.1 Betaproteobacteria bacterium
TGATGCCATTCGATTGACCAACAGCCCGTGGCGCTTTTCGCAAACGGCGTTGAAACAGCATTTCGGTTTGAAGTCACTTCTGGTGTTGAACGATTTTGATGCGCTCGCCCTTTCTTTGCCGCATGTCCCGCTGGAAGACCTTTGCCCGGTTGGTGGCGGCCACGCGATCAATCATGCTCCGATGGCGGTCATCGGCCCGGGCACCGGTCTGGGTGTTGGTGCCATTGTTCCCAACACGTCGACATCATGGCGCCCCGTCAGCAGTGAGGGCGGACATATGACACTCTCGCCCGCAACCGTATTTGAATCAGAACTGCTGCGTGCCGCGTGGAAGGAGCGCCAACATATTTCTGCCGAAGCTTTCCTGTCAGGTACCGGGCTTCCCATCTTGTATCGTGCAATAAGCAGTGTGAGAGGTGAGCCATTAGATGCCGCGATAACGGCTGATCAGATTGGTTCATTGGCGAGTGCAGGCAGCGATGCGCTATGCATTCTGACCATCAATACTTTTTGCGAGATGCTGGGAACGATGGCCGGCAACGTCGCGTTGCTGTTTTGTGCGCGGGGTGGCGTGTTCATTGGAGGCGGTATCGTTCCGAAAATTCTCCCGCTGTTCATCACCTCCGGCTTTCGGATCCGGTTTGAGAGCAAGGGGCGCTTTGCCGATTACCTTGCCGCGATACCGACGACAGTGATCACCGGCGAGACGGCGACACTTTCTGGCTTGGCTGCGGCGATGGGCGAAGCGCCTGGCCGATGATGCGTGTGCCGACCGCGATTGTGCACCATGGCCGCGTGCCTTCAAGACCACCTGCCCGCCACAAATAAGACCAATCACCAGCATTGGCGCGCCTCCTAAGCCTAAATTGTCTGTAAAGGCTCGCCAATATGCGATCTACGCTGGATTATGCGGCGGTAAAAATAAAAACGGCTTACATCGCTGTAAGCCGTTTTCATTCTGAAGCTGGCGTCCCCAACCGGATTCGAACCGGTGTTACTGCCGTGAAAGGGCAATGTCCTAGGCCTCTAGACGATGGGGACTCACACGTCTTACTACGGTGCTTCTACTACAAAAAGCCGCATTAGCAGATACAACTGCAACCGCTCTGCCAATCTGTAAAACAAGAATTTTGTGGTGGAGGTAAACGGGATCGAACCGATGACCTCTTGCATGCCATGCAAGCGCTCTCCCAGCTGAGCTATACCCCCACATGGAAGTTCGCAATTATAGCCGGAGCCGGGGTTTTTTGCAAAGTGACCTCTCGCCTGAATTTACCGCGTCGTCAGTTGCCCGGCCACGCATTCAGTCGCGCCAGAACTTCCTCACGACCCAGCACCTCCATGATCGCGTCGATGGCCGGCGTCTGTGTTTGACCCGTCACCAGTACCCGCAGCGGCATCATGAGCTGCGGCATTTTCAGTCCATGTTTGGCGATGGTGGATTTGATCGCGGCGTTGATGTCTGATTTGGACCAATTGATGGCTGAGAGACTTTGCGTGAGCTCGGCAAGCGCGGGGCTGGCCGTGTCTGTCAGATGCTGCGCCAGCAGCGCGCGATCCAGACTCGGCCTCACGTAAAAATAACGCGCAGCCTCCGCCATTTCCACCAGCGTCGATGCGCGATCACGCAGCAAATCCGCCACACGGGCAATGTCCGGCCCGTCGTCAAGAACGTAGTTATTCTTTAGCAGAAACGGCTTCAACATAGCCGCCAGTGCTGCAGCATCCGCGCGTTTGATATGTTCGTGATTGAGCCATAATAATTTTTCTGCATCAAACCGCGATGCCGACGCACTGATTTTATTGGCGTCAAACCACTGCACCAATTGCTCGCGCGAAAAAACTTCCTCATCGCCATGCGACCAGCCCAAACGCGCCAGCATGTTGATCATCGCTTCCGGCAGGTAGCCCTCGGCCTGATACTCCATCACGCTTTTCGCACCGTGCCGTTTGGATAGCTTGGAGCCTTCCGCGCCCAGCACCG
This sequence comes from Betaproteobacteria bacterium, assembly GCA_043793345.1. GTDB lineage: Bacteria > Pseudomonadota > Gammaproteobacteria > Burkholderiales > Usitatibacteraceae > UKL13-2. The sequence goes on from JAYVXF010000326.1 coordinate 1,985, forward strand.
TCGGCGTGTGCGCAAATACCGGCGGCGTTTTGCCCATCGCGTGATAGAGATTGATCTGGCGCGGCGTGTTGTTGACGTGATCGTCACCGCGAATCACATGGGTGATGGCCATGTCGATGTCATCGACCACCACGCAAAAATTATAGGTCGGTGTGCCATCGGGTCGTGCGATGACGAGGTCGTCCAATTCCGCATTGGCAATCTCGATGCGGCCTTTGACCTGGTCGTCCCATGCGACGACGCCGTCAGCGGGATTGCGAAACCGTATTACCGGCTTCACACCAGCGGGTATCGTTGGTAAAACCTTACCGGTCTCAGGTCGCCAGCGACCGTCGTAGCGCGGCTTTTCACCCCGTGCCGTTTGCGCTTCACGAAGTGCGTCGAGCTCATCTATAGAGGTGTAGCAGTGATACGCACGACCCTCTTCCAGCAACCGCGCCACTGCGGCTTTGTAGAGCGGCATGCGTTGCATTTGATAGAACGGCCCTTCATCGTAGTCGAGCTGAAGCCACGCCATCGCGTCAAGGATCACCTTGACAGCAGCGTCGGTGGAACGCTCCTGATCGGTATCCTCGATGCGCAAAATGAATTTGCCGCCGTGGTGGCGCGCATACGCCCACGCGAACAGCGCAGTGCGGATATTGCCGAGATGCGTGTAGCCGGTAGGGCTCGGCGCGTAGCGGGTTCTGATGGTCATATTTTCGTCTTCGATGAGACGTGAATTATAGGCTGAAGCGTTGCGCGTTCTGATTTCACCGTGGCTCACCACAGCGGTGAAATCGAAAATTGAAACCAAAGCGTTTGCGACGACGTACAACCATTCAGATGTAAGGAACCATTCTTGCGTCCGACCGATGCACGAGCCGACGCAGATTCGTCACAAGCGTGACCCATGCTGCGCACGGCCAACCAACCGTAACTAAATTTACCAAGGAGCTTTGATATGGATCGCACCAAAAGATTAACTGGCGCCGCATTGGCCATCGCTGCCGCTGGCATGTTGCTTACCGCCGTTGCAACGCCATCATTCGCGCAAGAGGGCAAGAAAATCCATTGCGAAGGCGTGAATGCCTGCAAAGGAAACAACGATTGCAAAACCGCCAAGAACGCATGCAAAGGTCAGGGCGCATGCAAAGGTCAGGGCTTTGTCGCCTTGACCGCCGAGCAGTGCAAGCAAGTCGGCGGCACACCGGAAGCCAAGAAGTAGTAAGCAACCGGCTGTAGATTTCCCCTGTGAGTGATTGCAGGACGCGACCTTCGGGACGCGTCCGGACTTTTTTTACTGAACGCGAGTGTGTTGAAAACTTCCGCAAATTTGGGATTTGGTGTGGGTCTGCGACCCGCGCACTACGAGGCCATTTTCGAGACTAAACCTGCGCTCGACTGGTTCGAGATCATTTCCGAAAACTACATGGTGCCGGGTGGGCGCCCAATTGCAAACCTGATGCGGATTCGCAATGACTATCCGCTGGCCATGCATGGCGTTTCGCTGTCAATTGGCAGCAGCGACGATCTCAATGCCCAATACCTGCGCGATCTGAAGGCGCTCGCCGACCAAATCGAGCCTGCATTCATTTCTGATCATCTTTGCTGGACTGGTATTCAAGGAAAAAATTTGCATGACCTGATGCCATTGCCGTACACCGAAGCGACCGTTGATCACGTTGCAGACCGCGTCCGGCAAGTACAGGATTTTCTGGGTCGCCAAATTCTTCTCGAAAACGTTTCGAGCTATGTCACCTACGCACAGTCAGAGATGAGCGAATGGGAGTTTTTGCGCACGATTGCCGAGAAAGCAGATTGCCATATCCTGCTCGACATCAACAACATCTTTGTCAGCGCCTTTAATCACGGGTTCGAGCCGATTGAATATGTCGAGGGAATTCCCGTTGATCGCGTCCGACAATTTCATCTGGCGGGTCACGAGAATCGTGGCGACATCATCATCGATACCCACGATGCGCCGGTGATCGAGCCGGTCTGGGACCTGTACGCGAAAGCCTGTAAGCGCTTCGGACAAATTGCAACCATGATCGAGCGCGACGATAACATTCCTCCGCTGCAAGAATTATTGGTCGAACTCGATCATGCCCGCGAAATTTCCCGCGAAGTAACAACGGCCGGGACGCCGCAATGAGCATTCATGCGACCGTACAAAACCAATTCCAGAACTTTATATTGGCCGGTCAGACCGATATTCTTCGTGCAGTCGTGGATGGCCCGCGCCTCGACGCAAAGGGACGCCTCGATGTCTACGCCGATGGCTATCGGTCGCGGCTGATCGAGATCCTCGATGCCGATTATCCGGCGTTGCATGCGCTCGCAGGTGACGAGTTGTTCGATCACCTGGCGCGCGCCTATATCGCGGCACACCCTTCCGTATTCCCGAATGCACGCTGGTTTGGGTTTCACCTTGCCGGTTTTCTGGCAAACGATGCCGCGTTTACTTCTCAGCCGGTGCTGGCCGAGATGGCAAAATTCGAGTGGGCCATGAGCCTCGCGTTCGATAGCGCGGATGATCCGGTGCTCGATATTGCCGAATTGGCGAGTCTGCCAAGCGAGGCCTGGTCCACATTGGGCTTTCGTATGCACAGCTCCTTGCAGCGCATGGAACTTGCATGGAACGTACCCGCCTTTTGGCTCGCGGTAACGAGAGAGCACGAACCACCAACACCAGAGCAATCAACTGAAACTGCTCCGTGGATCGTATGGCGACGCGCGCTGACCACTTATTATCGCTCGCTCGATGCCGATGAGGCTGCCGCTTTGGATTTGATTGCTCGCGATGGCAGCTTTGCCGACATGTGTGAAGTCCTGTGCGACTGGCATCAACCCGAGGCCGTGCCGGCAATCGCGATGACGCTATTGAAACGCTGGATCGCAGAGAGCCTGATAAGCAGCTTGCAACACCATGCCTGATTGCACTTCACATTTTCGGCAACGTCACGCCCTTCTGCCCCTGATACTTGCCGCCACGATCCTTGTACGAGGTCTCGCAGACTTCATCGCTTTCAAAAAACAATACCTGCGCGATGCCTTCGTTGGCATAAATTTTTGCCGGCAGCGGCGTGGTGTTGGAAAATTCCAGCGTCACGTAGCCTTCCCATTCCGGCTCGAACGGCGTCACGTTGACGATGATGCCGCAACGCGCGTAGGTTGATTTGCCGAGGCAGATGGTCAGCACATTGCGCGGGATACGGAAGTATTCAACGGTGCGCGCCAACGCAAATGAATTGGGCGGAATAATGCAGGAGTCGCCCTTGATATCGACAAACGACTTGTCGTCGAAATTTTTCGGGTCAACAATCGTGGAATTTAGGTTGGTGAACAGCTTGAATTCATTCGAGCAGCGAATGTCGTAGCCGTAGCTCGACGTGCCGTAGCTGACGATGCGTTGACCGTTCGCCTCACGTATCTGTCCCGGCTCAAACGGCTCGATCATGCCGTGTTCCATGGCCATACGGCGAATCCATTTATCGGCTTTTATGCTCACGCTACCTGCTCCCTTTTCTCAACTTTCGTACAACACTAAAGTTACCTCTGCGGCCACTTCCCTGATTGGAATCAGCGCCTGATATTCATCTGAATCGTGCCATCGATTCGCGGCTGGGAGATCTGCAAATCGCAACGCCACCACTTTCTCGTGCGACATCGCACCGCTGAACAGTCGTTGCTGCTCGCCACGGAATAGTAATTCGCCACCATATTGCGTGATCGTCGCACCGACACGGCTTTGATATTGCTCCCACGCTTCGGCATTTTTGACGCGAATATGTCCCACACAAATTGCCGCCATGTCAGCTCTCCTCGGCCTGATCGAGGTGCTCCGACGAATACAAAATTGCCTGTTTGTGCGCCTGCGTGAAAGGCTCCGCCGAATACTCGGCAATATGGCAAAGCAACAGGCGCATCGCTTCCTGATGGTCGCCGAGGTGGTATCGCGTCATCGCCAAAAAAACATCGAATTCCGGCGCATCCGGAAATACCGCTGCGCCGCGCTGGAGAATACGCGCGGCGTCACCAAATCTGCCGACGCTGAGATAGGTGCTCCCCAGATTGACGAAGGCCGTGCGCAACGCATTGCCTGCCAACCCGCATGAAATGGCGTGTTCATAAAATCCGATCGCTTCGTCCTTGACACCCTCCAAGGTAAAGGTGCTTGCCAACTCATAGTTGACGATGGCATCGTCCGGTGTCGCGTTATGCAGGTCGAGAAGAATCGTCAACGCCTCGGTATGCTGCGAGGCGTTGCGCAACTCAATCGCGCGCTGGATCTGTTCGTTCAAAATACTAGGTATTTTGAATGACGATTTTTGGAAATACCGCGCTGCGGTCCTGCGATTGCTTGGCAATTTTGGCCGCACATTTGCGCGCGATGTCTTTGTAGATAGCCGCGATTGGCCCGTCCGGATCAGACACCACCGTCGGCTTGCCGCTATCGGCCATTTCGCGAATTTTTATGTCCAGCGGTAACGATCCGAGCAAATCGATGTTGTATTCGCTGGCCATTCTGCCGCCGCCGCCCGCGCCGAAAATATGTTCCATGTGGCCACAATTGCCACACACGTGCATGGCCATGTTTTCGACGATGCCGATGATGGGCACACCGACTTTTTCAAACATCTTCAGCCCTTTGCGCGCATCCAGAAGGGCGATGTCCTGCGGCGTGGTAACGATCACGACCCCCGTGACCGGCACTTTCTGCGCCAGTGTGAGCTGAATATCGCCGGTACCGGGCGGCAGATCGACGATGAGGTAATCGAGGTCGTGCCAGTTGGTTTCATTCAACAGTTGTTCAAGCGCCTGCGTGACCATCGGCCCGCGCCACACCATCGGCGTTTCCGGATCAATCAAAAAGCCCACGCTGATCGCCTGAATGCCGTGGCCTTCCATCGGCTCCATGGTCTTGCCGTCTTTCGACGCGGGCCGTCCGGTAATGCCGAGCATCATCGGCTGCGAAGGGCCGTAAATGTCTGCGTCGAGCATGCCCACGCTGGCACCCTCCGCCGCGAGTGCCAACGCCAGATTCACAGCCGTCGTGCTTTTGCCCACCCCACCCTTGCCGGACGCGACCGCGATGATATTTTTAATTCCCGGTACCAGCTTTACGCCGCGTTGCGCAGAGTGCGAGACGATTTTGGAAAAAACATTCGCCGATACATTCTGCACGCCGTCAATTTTTTTCAATCGCTCGATCACCCTCTTGCGAATGCCTTCGGTCACGCTCTTACCGGGATAACCGAGCACGATCTCCAGCGAAATATCGTCGCCCGAAATTTTGATGTTTTTGGCGGATTTACCGTCGATGAAATTTTCATTGGTGACCGGATCGATCAATTCGCGCAGCGCGTTGTGGATTTGTTCTACGGTGATGCTCATGGGATGCTTTCGGTTTGCCGACAAAAAGTAAAACAAAGACTTGAAATGTGGTGCGTAATTTTAGCTGATCGCGGCACCAAACCGTGTATCAAATTAACATGGGTATTGGTACAATCATTGAGACGAAAAATCATTTGAACCAATCAGTTTTGCGCTCACGGAAAATTAGAAGTTTTTGATGCCCCGAAAAATATTTGCCACCACCGCACTCCCCTACGCCAACGGCCCACTGCATATCGGGCACATCGTCGACCAACTCTACGGCGACATCTGGGTGCGATTCCAGCGCATGCAAGGCCACGAAGTGCATTTCGTCTGCGCTGCAGATACGCACGGCGCGCCGATCATGCTGCGCGCGGAAGCCGAAGGCATCAGCCCTGAGGCGCTGATCGCGCGCGTCGGCGCACAGCACGATGCCGACTGGCGGGCGTTCCTGATGAGCTACGACCACTGGCACTCGACACACTCGCCGGAAAACGTTGCGCTTTCGCAGGACATTTACAAAAAATTAAAAGCCGCCAAGTTGATCGTCTCCAAAGAGATCGAGCAATTTTTTGACCCGGTTAAAGCCATGTTCCTGCCGGATCGCTACATCAAGGGCGAATGTCCGAAGTGCGCGACCAAGGATCAGTACGGCGACTCGTGCGAAAACTGCGGTGCAGTTTATGCACCGACCGATCTGAAAAATCCCTATTCGACGCTCACCGGTGCCAAGCCCGTACTCAAAAAATCCGAGCATTTCTTTTTTAAACTCTCGGACAAAAAATGCGTACAGTTTTTGCAGGAGTGGACGAGCCACACGCGGCTGCAATCGGAAGTCGTCAATAAGCTCGCCGAGTGGCTGGGGGACGGCGGAAAAAATCTCAACGACTGGGATATCTCGCGCGACGCGCCTTATTTCGGTATTGAAATCCCCGACGAGCCGGGCAAGTATTTTTACGTGTGGCTGGACGCGCCAGTTGGCTATCTCGCCAGCCTGAAAGCGTATTTCGAATCCGGCAAAGCAAAGGCCAACGGTGAGAAGCGCTCGTTCGACGACTTCATGGCCGATGACGACGTAGAGCAATATCATTTCATCGGCAAAGACATCGTTTATTTCCACACGCTGTTCTGGCCCGCGATGCTTAAATTTGCTGGCCGCAAAGTGCCGAACAACGTGTTTGTCCACGGCTTCATCACGTTTAACAGCGAGAAGATGTCCAAGTCTCGCGGCACCGGTGTGTCGCCGCAGCAGTACATCAAGCTCGGGCTAAATCCGGAATGGATGCGTTATTACATCGCCGCCAAGCTCAACGACAAAGTCGAAGATCTGGATTTCAATCCGGACGATTTTATTGCCCGCGTGAACAGCGATTTGATCGGCAAGTACGTGAATATCGCCAGTCGCGCAGCCGGATTCATCAGTAAAAAATTTGACGGCAAACTCGGCAAGCCACAATTGCCAAAGGAGATCGCGAAAGAATTTGTTGGCGCGAGTGATGAAATCAGCGGCTACTACGATGGTCGCGAATACGGCAAGGCGATCCGCAAAATCATGGCGCTCGCCGATCTGGCGAACCAATACGTCGACGCAAACAAGCCTTGGGAACTGGCCAAACAAGACGGCAAAGAAGCTGAGTTGCTGACCGTCTGCTCGACAGCAGTTGCGATGTTTCGCGATCTCACCGTCTATCTGGCGCCGGTCTTGCCGCAGCTCGCAAAGGCGGCGGGTGAGATGTTTAATTTCGACGCCTTCGACTGGAAAACGACGTCGAAGCCATTGAAAGAAGGCCACGCTATATTGCCGTACAAACATTTGATGGGCCGCATCGACGCCAAACAAATGGAAGCGCTGATCGAGCCGCCGAAAGAATCGATAGACGCGAGCAAAAAGGCTGATGCCAAGCCTGCCAATGGCGAGGCTCACGCAGCACCAGGCGCGACCGCTGAATTCGCGCTGGTTCCGCCTGAGCCACCCAAGCCTGTCGTCATCCAGCCGATTGCCGAAACGATTTCGATTGACGACTTCGCGCGACTGGACTTGCGCGTGGCTAAAATTCTTGATGCCGAATTGGTTGTGGAAGCCGACAAGCTTTTGCGTTTAACACTGGATCTGGGCATCGAGCAACGCACCGTATTTGCGGGCATCCGTAGTGCCTACCATCCGAAAGAGCTGATCGGTCGCTATACCGTGATGGTCGCCAATCTTGCGCCGCGCAAAATGCGTTTCGGCGAGTCGCAAGGCATGGTGCTGGCCGCAGGCGACGGCACCGGCATTTATTTACTGGCGCCCGATGCGGGCGCCGTGCCTGGGATGCGCATCAAGTGACCGAGCGTGAACTACCGCTGCGGCTGCCGCCGTACGCGGTGGACCGTGAAACACTCCAGCTGGAAATTCGCCTCGACACCTACCGCGCCTCAGGCCCCGGTGGACAACACGTCAACAAAACCAATTCCGCCATACGCCTCACCCATTTGCCCTCCGGCGTGGTGGTGATCGCGCAGGATTCACCCTCACAGTTTCGCAACAAGGAAACTGCATTTGAGCGACTGATCACGCGCCTCACCAAACTCAATCACGTGCCGAAGAAACGCTTGGCCACCAAGCCCACGCGTGCTTCAAAAGAGCGCCGCATCGAAGCCAAAAAAACCCGCGCGACCGTGAAATCGGTACGCAGCAAAAACATTCGCCACGACGAATGAATGGTTCCGGCAAGACCGTCACCGTACGCATCGCGATCACCGGTCGGGTGCAAGGCGTTGGCTTTCGCGAATCGATGCACGCCGTGGCACAGGCGCTGGAGATCAACGGCTGGGTGCGCAATTGCGAGGATGGCAGCGTGGAAGCGATCGCGCAAGGCAACGAGTACGCGATTGAGCAACTGGTGGCGTGGTGCCACAACGGGCCACCGGGTGCAAACGTGAAATTCGTCACCGCAGAATTAGAGGAT
>JAYVXF010000327.1:0-10278 GCA_043793345.1 Betaproteobacteria bacterium
CTTGCAAACTATAAGCCGGCGACAGTGGAGGTCGAGGTCAAAGAGACGACTGTGCTCCTGCCGATGCTTGTGGTATTCACCAAAAAGGGAAAATAGCGATGCAGCGGCGAACCCTGGCGCGCATCCTGACTGTCGCCTGCATGCTGCTGGTGGCGGCGTGCGGTTCGTTTCCGGTAAATCCGCCGCTGGCAACTGTCGACCCGACGAGCGGCCACCGTTTCGATCTGCTGCCGGGCGATGGCCGCGACGAGCTGTTTGTGATCGTGGTTTTCTCGGGCGGCGGTACGCGCGCGGCGGCACTGTCCTATGGCGTACTCGAAGCTTTGCGCGATACCAAAATCCAGTGGCATGGCGAAACCATGTCGCTGCTCGACGAGGTCGATGTGATTTCCTCGATCTCGGGCGGCAGCTTTCCTGCTGCGTATTACGCGCTGCGCGGCGCAAAAATTTTCGACGAATTTCCCGAGCGGTTTCTATATCGTCCGGTGCAGAGTGATCTCCTCAAGCAACTGGTGTCGCCGGGTAACTGGCTGAAGCTCGCGGGGCGCAGCTACGGGCGCAGCGACCTTGCCGCCGAATTCTATGACCGTGAAGTGTTCGGCTCCGCCACCTACGCCGACGTGATTCGGCAACGCCGAAGGCCTTTCGTGATTTTGAATGCAACCGACATGACGACGGGTGCGCAGTTTCCGTTTATTCAGGATCAATTCGATTTGTTGTGCGCCGATTTGGCCGGTGTGACGTTGGGCCGCGCTGCGGCGGCCTCGTCGGCGTTTCCCGGTGGACTCACGCCGCTTACCTTCCAGAATTACGCCGGCAAATGCAATTACCGCCAGCCGCCGTGGGTGGATCGTGCCGTCAAAGATCATCGGTCGCGCGACAACGCACCGCGTACCATGCGCGCCGAACGCAGGCTCTCGTATGCCGATGGCGGGCAGGCGTTGCGCAGCTACATCCATCTCATCGATGGTGGCGTCGCGGACAATATTGGTCTCCGCGAGCCGCTCGCCGCCATGACCGGCACCAATAATTCATGGAGCGTGATGCGCCTGATTAACCTGAACCAGGTAAAAAAGCTGGTGGTGATTGTGGTCAACGCCGCGACCAGTCCAGCGACGCATCGCGACCAAACGCCCAATGTTCCGGGATTGTTCAGCACCCTGATGGCGGCAGCCGATGTGCCGCTCGACAATTATTCCTTCGATACCCTGGAGGCGTTGCGCGCGATCGTCAAGGAATTCAACAACGAAGGGGGCAACATCGCCGGCTGCAAGGCGCTGGCCGAAAGCCGCGGCCAGCAATGCGTGCTGGACATCCCCGCGCCGCCGCAGATTGAATTTTTTCCGATCGAAGTGGCGTTCGATTACATCGGCTCGGACGATGATCGGCGCTGGTTCAAAAACATTCCGACCGCGTTCGAGCTGCCTCGGGAGACCGTGGACAAGCTGCGCGCTGTCGGTCGCGAACTTCTCGGCGAGGATTCGAAATTCAAGGATTTGATGAAAACGTTGCGTGGCTGCCTGCCGTCGGCCGGGCAGGGCTGCGAGCCTTAGTGCATATGCACGACACGCGCTCACGGTACGCGGATCCGCCATCGCAGACTTGCTGGCGCGCATTTGGCCTGCGCGGGTGGCGCAAATGAACGCCATTCGCCTGCCGCACGGTCGAGGCTTGCACCAATGGTTGGGGACGCGATGAGCGAGAGGCGCGATTCAAAAAAGCTGCACGACTTCCCCGTTGTGTTTGCCGCTGAGCTCACCGAGATTGACGCGCTGCGACAACGCCGCGCCTCAGCGAGCATGCCGTTCAAGCGCGGCGATGGCAATCCTACTGTCCGCCATGGACTCGTCGGGCTGGCCATTTCGGGTGGTGGCATACGCTCCTCTACTTTTGCGCTGGGCGTGATCCAGGCGCTCGCCGCGAATGGCGTGCTCAAGGCGGTGGATTACATGTCCACCGTCTCCGGCGGTGGTTTTGTCGGCTCGTGCCTGAGCTCCCTGCTGAACGACGCGCGCTTTGATGTGCATGCGAAAACGCCGCCCGCGCCCTTTCCGCTGGCGGCTGAAACCGGCGCGGGAGAATCCCGGGCGCTGGTACATCTTCGCAACAAAAGCAAATATCTGGCGCCCGGCGGCGTACTCGACAAGCTGCGCATCCCGGCGCTGCTGCTGCGCGGCACGCTCGACAACTTTGCGATTTTCCTGTTCATCATCATGCTCGCGGTGACAGCAACCCAGATTTGCTATCAACTTGCGTGGGAAAGTGGCTACGAATCCGCTTACTTCATGCGCGGGCTATTTGTCGCATTCATTATTTTCCCGCTTGCCTATGCGGCATTTTTATTCATGTGGCGACTGTTGGCGACTTCCACCTGGAAAGACCGCAATCGCGCCGAGACCGCATTCGGCCTGTGGCTGGCCGTGCTCATCGCCATTCTGGTGCTGATTCCTCTCGACGCATTTCTCAATCATGCGGTCGAGGCGACGTGGGCTGACTTGAGAAACCAATTTCTGGATAAGCTGCACCGTCCGTTCGACGCCGCTGACCGCTACAAATGGCTGGGTGCGGGGATAGTCTTGCTCGGCCTGCTGTTCGCGGCGCGGGTCTCGCAACGGGTCTCCACGATAAGCGGCAAACTGGTGCTGCTCGGCATCGGTATTCTCGGGCCTGCGATCCTGTTCATGGTCTATCTCGGTCTCGTGGTTGTCGAATTAGACTCCCCCATCGTCAGGCCGAAAGCGCTATTCACGCTCAAGAGCGGTGATGTCGATAACATGGCCGGCCCCGGTGCCCTGAAGAAATTGAAGGCGCAATTTGCCGCTCGCTGGCGACCGCTCACCGACGCCGCGTACATACACACGGCCGAGCCGCTTCGGCGATGGGTAATCCACGATGTCGATAGCGCGTATAGCGTCGCGCGTCGCCTGGACGGCGGGACTGGCAGTGATGGTGGCAACGACACGCTCGACGTTGCGCAGGATTTTGAATTCCTGCTTGATCGCTGCACGGTCTCGCCCGATTTGCGCGACACGTTGGTAGAGCAGGGCCATGCCATCTCGAAACATCCGAACGTAACCAGCGGTCGCGTTCCGGATGCGCTGCAATATCGTACCGCGGCCGATGCGCTGCGGAAGGATTCCGCATGTGGCGGCAGTGAACCGAAAGCGGGTGCGCGTCAAGCGCCAGCGGGATCCGGCGAATTTCCCCAATGGCCGGGCATCGCCAGGAAAGCGCCGACCAGGGAAGATGTTTTCCTGTGGGGCAATCAGGCGCTCGCCGTGGTGCATGACCAGAACGCCTGGAAACTGGTGCAGGTGGTTCATCCCTCACTCGCACGGGAGGCGCTGCGCATCGCCGCGTCGCCCGTCGAGCAGTTGACACGGGATAAGCTGGAAACGCTTATCCAGGGCACCGCGGGCGGCAGTGACGACGAACTCGACGCGGCACGACGCTTTGTCAATGATGCAACCAGCCAGCAGGATCTGCTCATCGTGATTGACACCACGGTTGCGAGCGCCATCCCCGATCCGCGCGCCGTGTTGGCAGCGGCGTTGCTGAACGCGGGCAATGCCAACGCCTATCCGGAAGGCCGCAAAACCATGCGCGTTGGATTTTTGGAGATCGATTCGTCGGGCGCGCCAACCAGCCACAGCGATTTCCGCTCGCCTGACACCTCCGCCGTCGTCAATCCAGGCGAGCCACGCGCATGTGCGGTTGGGACATTACCGGGCTTCCCGGCCAATGCCGCAAACCCTGGCGGCTCGACTGCGCTGATTTCGGCGCTAACCTGCGCGACCAAATTCATCGACCGCGACGGACGCGAGGGCGCGCAAAAATCAATCCTGTTTATCGGTGCCGTGGCGGGCCAGCCGGGCCGGCCAGCCGATGAATTTGCCGGCGCGGCCGACGTGCCGTGGTCGCGCTTTCATTTCTACGTAGCCGATTTGGCGCGCGATGTCGCCAATGCGCCGCCAGCACCAACGATAGCGGGTCAGGCGCTGCAAGGCACCTTCCCGACGCTGCCAATGCCCTTCAAGTCATTGGCTGAGACACCAGGCGGGCGCTACATCGCGCTTGGCAAAGGCCCCATGGCTGAGACCGAATTGCGTGATTTTGCGTCGCGGGTGATCACGCGGCTCGCAAAAAATTCTCCGCAGCACGAATCTTTCCCGCTCCGGAAAAACAAAAACACCACGTACACGCTCTACCGGGAAGGCAAGTTCGTGCGCGTCGAAGCGGAAATTGATGCGGTACCGCCGCAGCTGGATGCCGCCTCACAGGCTGTGCCCGAAGAGTTGCGCGAATTTTTCAAGAACGTCGGTGGCATCAAACTCTCTCCGCGCGCGCGGATTGTGCCGCCTGTAGTAACGGCGACTGAGAAACTGTCCGGCTCGCGGGACATTTGTGCGGATCCCCATCGCGGTGATCGTTTGCCGCAGTGCTGGCGTATCGAAGACCCCTATTTATTCAGGATCAATCGTGTTGCCGGTGGGCTGCGTGTTCTCGATCAGCGCAAGGCCCAGCCCTTGCTGGTTCCGGCAAGTATCGTCGCGATTGCGACCGAGCCAGACAGGGGGTGGTCGTGGAATGATTTCACGGTCAAGGTGCCGTGGATACTGGTGCTTGGATTTTTGTGGGTGTACTGGTGCATTTATGACGTGAACTCGACCACGCTGCATCGCTTTTACCGCGACCGGCTGAGCCGGGCTTTTCTGATCAAGCTGTCGCCACCCGGCAAGGACGGCGACATGTCGAACGACGGATTGAAGCTCTCTGAACTCAATCGCGCCGGAACCGCGCCGTATCACCTGATCAATGTCGCGATTAACCTTGAGAGCAGCGATGCCGAAGACTTGCGCGGAAGAGGCGCGGATTTTTTCCTGTTCAGTAAACGCTTCGTCGGCTCGCAGCGGCTCGGATTCGTCGCCACTGACGTCATGGAAAAATATGACCGGCAGCTCGACCTCGCCACGGCGATGGCGATTTCCGGCGGCGCTGCGGCGCCCAGCATGGGCACCACCACGATCAAGCCCCTGGTGTTCATCATGACGCTGCTCAATATCCGCCTTAACTACTGGTTGCCCAATCCGCGCTTTGTCGCCAAGCGCTACGCGGTCAGACACCTGCGGGGTGGCCCCGGGCCGTTCTACCTGCTGCGTGAAGCGCTCGGCTGGCTCGACGAGTGCAAGCCCTATGTCAATATCTCCGACGGCGGACATATTGAAAATCTGGGTATTTACGAATTGCTGCGCCGCCGTTGCAAGACGATCATCGCCATCGATGGCGAGGCCGATCCGGAGCTGCGTTTCAACGGTCTCATGACGCTGGTGCGCTACGCCAGAATCGATCTGGGCATCAAAATCGAATTCGTTACAGGGGGCAGCCTTGCCAGCATCCGCAAGCAGACCGCCAACAGCCTGAGCGCGCAGAATTGGGCCGCCGCCACCATCAGCTATGGAGACGGCGAATACGGCCGACTCTATTACATCAAGTCGTCGATTACCGGTGGCGAGCAGGATTACGTCAAAGACTACAGTTCGCGCTTTCCGGATTTCCCCCACCAGTCCACGGCCGAGCAGTTTTTCAACGAAACGCAATTCGAGGCGTACCGCGCGCTCGGTGAAGAAATTGGCGCTCGATTCTGTACCGCCGTGGTCACAAATTCAACCAGCCGGGAAGAATTTACCGAGCTGCAATCGGTCGCCGCCACGCAAAGCGGCGTGCAAATTGCCGAGCTGTGGGCAGCGACATTGGCGCGCGGCTTCGCTCCCCGACCGCCATCCCAGATCGACATTTGAATGCGCGCTGTGCATTGAAATTTTTCAACAACGACCTATGTGCAAAGATGAAACACAAGCACTGGCGCGGTTCACGGAGCATTTATAGCCCACCATCCGCGCCAATGCTAGACTTTATCCGTACTCAGACATCTTCCACCCCGCCGGTACACCCACCCACGCCGCGCTGCAAACGCTACTGGGCAAGATCATCACGCGCATCCTGCGGCTGCTGACACGCCTCGGTCATCTTGTCGAGGAGGCAGGCGAGACGTATCTGGCGGGTAGCGTCACCGATCCGGATGACGTGATGACCCCCTTGCACGCCGCCGCCGCCAACTATCGCATCGCGCAGGGACCGCGTGCCGGGCAGAAGGTGCTGAGCCTGCAGCTGGCACCGCGCCATACGGGGCGAGGTGGTGAATCCTTGGCGCTGTGCGCCAACGCCCACGGTTTCAGCCTGCATGCAGGCGTGCGCATTGCAGCCGATGACCGGCAAGGGCTGGAGCAGCTATGCCGCTACATCACCCGCCCGGCGATTGCCAACGAACGGCTCAGTGTGAACCGCGCCGGGCAAATCGTACTGAAGCTCAAGACGGCGTGGCGCGATGGCACCAGCCATCACGTGATGACGCCGATGGAGTTCATGCAGCGCCTGGCTGCACTGGTGCCACGACCGAGGCTGCATTTGATCCGTTTCCATGGGGTGCTGGCACCGAATGCCAAGCTGCGCAAGGCGGTGGTGCCGGTGCCCCCACCGCCTGAGACTAAACCCGCGCACGCAGACGATTGCGCCCATCTGGCTGCCGGGAGCGCAAAGGGGCGCATGCGTTGGGCGCAATTGTTGAAGCGCGTGTTCGATATCGACATCGAGCGCTGCCCGCACTGTGGCGGGCAACTGAAGCTGATCGCGGCCATCGAAGAACAGGCTGCCATCGTGCGCATCCTTACGCACCTGGGGCTGGCCGCCCAGCCGCCACCGCGTGCACCGGCACGGCGGGTGGATCTGTATCAGGCGGCTTGAGGGGGAAATCTGGACTGGTTTTTTGACAGGGCTGGGGGTGGCGTTCGGCCTGAACTTGCGCTGGTGGGCGAATGAGGTGGAAATCGGGCGTGACGCGGAGCAAAGTCGACTGCGATATTGAGAAAACGGCGGGATTTCAGTCGACGCGCGAGCGTTTGACCGCTCGCGGTTCATCGGATACATTCAGGAATAGTGAAAAAGGGCGTTTGAAATTCCTATACCCCCATTGCCGCTGTGCTCCAGGCCCAGGGCGTGGCCGTATTCGTGCAGCAGCACGCTCAGCATATCCATCTTGCCTGCGGCCGCGCTGCCTGCTTTGGCTTGCCAGACGCTAGCACCGGACGTGGGCAGGTAGTCGTCGCTGTTGTCTAGCGGGGTGGGGTCGATGTACCAGCCGTGGCCTGCGGCATCTTTGTCTAGGGTGATGCTGGCTTTGAGGCCTTGGCCTGTGGTTTGGCCTAGGGCTGTGGCGGGGAGGTCTGTAAAGCCTGCCAAGGTTTGCTGGGCGCCGGCGATTAGGGCGCTTAGGTCTGCGCTTCGTTGCCAGGTGGCAAGGTCTCCAGTCTGAGCATCAGGTTCGCCAGATTGGGAGATTTTCCAAGGATTAGAGTTAATAGGTTTGTTAGGGACTTTTCTACAAAAAAGATCATTTGTGTTGGGGCCGTCAGCGACGAAGACATAGTATTTGATATTGACTTTAATATTATTTTTGAATATCTGAACAATAAATGAATCCAATCCTATGAAGTCTTTATGCGGCAAGTATTCATTTGCATTACTATTAAGAATCCCGTTCTTGGGCTGCTGTAGAACAATAACTTTATCGGCGTTAGAAAAGCTAATTTCTTTATTTTTATAACGATACATGTAAGTACCAGCTATGCCAGGCGCATATAGCTCGACCTTCGAGCCCTGACCATCGACAAAAGCTGAGGTGTAACAAACACCTGCGGTCGGCTGCTTCGCTGCAACTGAGATTGCAGCTGAATCACCTTGAATTAATTGCATCGTGTGCTGATCAGGAATTGGGATCACAGGCGGTTCAATAGCCCACATATAACTTACTCCTTGATTAATTTCGATAGCATCTTGCGGAATTGCAACCTTAGCGTTTTCTAATACATCAAAGGAATAAACTTCTGAAGTTTCACCTGCATCCAACTGATAGTTCAATTGAGATTCATCTGCCAATTGATTTTTAGGTGCTGCAATTATTGCAAGCAAGCTACGCTTACTTAACGAAATGCCGTACTGCGATTCGTATCCTTGCATTGCTTTCGTAGCAACGCCCAACCTAGATAGCGCTGAATTAAGGTTTTCGTACCGATTCCCGCCGGTAATAGCAGAAGTTGCAATGCTTTTATAAGCTTCCCAACGAGCAACGAAAGAACTCGATGCAGTAGCAATTTTCTTAGTAACCCCCAAGAAAGTACTTTGATCAGTTTCAGGTATGGGGTTAGTCCACTTCAGCGCATCTGCATTTAAGCTTATTTTTTTCGAATACCAAAAATGTGCAGCAGAACGAGCAGCAAGGTCTCTATTGGTAGCAAGTACAGTCGGATCGGACTTTATTTCCGCAGCTTGCGCTTGCGCTTGCGCTACCGACTGGTTAACTTTACTTCCATTCAGAGCGACATAGTCTGCAAACGAGTAGGTATTACTTTTGCCGGTGACCTGCTTTAAACCCATGCCAATATACTTGAAACCATCCCCAGATGCTTCAATACCATTGCCATTAGGATTACCTTTGTCGCTGGAATACACCCGATTCGCTACTTTGGCTTTTGCAGCATCTCCCCACACCACGGTACGAGCGTATGCGGATTTCAAATCAGCAGTTGCCCTAGTAATCGCAGCTCTAGCAGTTGCCTCTTCAGCCTTGGGGAAAATAGGGTCAAGTCTTGCAATAGAGCATTTTCCATGCTAATCTCCAACCATGTCTCGTCCCTTACGTCTCGAAATTGCCGGTGGTCTCTATCACGTCACCTCGCGTGGCGACCGGCGCGAGGACATTTATCACGACGACGCGGATCGCGAGGCTTGGCTGGCGACGCTTGCGCAAACATGCGAGCGATACAACTGGCTGATCCACGCATGGTGTCAGATGAGCAATCACTATCACGTGATTATTGAAACTGTTGAAGGCAATTTGTCAGCAGGGATGCGGCATCTCAATGGTGTTTATACCCAGACCGCCAATCGCCGTCACGGACACTCGGGACACGTCTTTCAAGGACGATACAAGGCCATACTGGTAGAACGAGACAGCTATCTGCTGGAACTGTCGCGATACGTCGTCCTCAATCCGGTGCGCGCCGCAATGGTCAAGCACGCCCGCCAATGGAAGTGGAGCTCCTATCACGCGATGATCGGCAAGGAACCGTGCCCTGTTTGGCTGCACACGGAATGGCTCTTGAGCCAGTTCGGCAGCCAGCGGGCACGGCAGATTGAACGCTACGTTGAATTCGTGCAGCAAGGCGTTCGCGGTGCTGACGTCTGGCAGCATGTGAAAGGGCAGGTGTTTCTGGGTGACGACGTCTTTGTCGAAACGATGCGCCAACACCTCGAAACAGATGCGAAATTCGCCACGAAGGAAATCCCGCGAACCCAGCGGCGCGCACTGGCGAAGTCACTATCGTACTATCAGGATGAGTTCGACGATGCCAAGCAAGGAATGGCGGCAGCCTACGCCACTGGCGATTACACGCTGCAAACAATCGCTGACGGGTTTGGCGTACATTATTCAACTGTAAGCCGGGCGGTTAGTGGGAAATGAATGCTATAATGCAAGACTTGACCCCAATTATTTCACGCACGCTGCAAGCAATCGCTGACGGGTTTGGCGTACATTATTCAACTGTAAGCCGGGCGGTTAGTGGGAAATGAATGCTATAATGCAAGACTTGACCCTATTTTCCCATGCGTCGCTCTTAAGTTTCTAAGAATTCGCCGACTGCTTCCTGTTCCTACGCATAAATTTCTGGTCACACACGCAAAATTGGGTCAGGTCTCCCAGCTCCCGTTTTCACTCCACAACTCTTTCAAACCCTGCCACCACCCGGCTAACCGTTGAGCTTGAGCGAGGCCTGATTTAGTGGGCGCGCAAGTTGATGAATTATGCAGCTAATTGAATGTCGGGCGCGTTGGATTGTTTGGCGCAGTACGCGGCGCTTTTTTCCATCAACGACCTATGCACAAAGATCAAACACAAGCACTGGCGCGGATCACAGAGCATTTATAGCCTACCACCCGCGCCAATGCTAGAGTTTATCAACGCCCCAACTGAAGTTAACCGCGCTCCGTCACGCTGCGTTCATCCGCAAATTTACGCAAATCAACCCGTACCAGCGGCCTCCATCCCTTCGCCCGATGTTCGGCTTCGACCGTCGTAAAAATGCCGCCACGCACCCAGAATTTCGCGGTCAATCTGGCGAAGCGCGGCGCAATTGTTTTAACGATGTCGTCGAGAATTTCGTT
>JAYVXF010000328.1:0-10240 GCA_043793345.1 Betaproteobacteria bacterium
CACCAGCGAAGGCGGGATGATCTGCGCCAGCGTGCCTGACGCTGCGATCACGCCGGACGCAAGCCTGCGATCATAGCCATAGCGCAACATGATGGGCAACGAAATGAGGCCCATCGCCAGCACTGACGCGGCGACGACACCGGTGGTGGCTGCGAGCAAAGCGCCGACAAAAATCACCGCGTACGCCAGGCCGCCGCGCACCGGGCCGAACAACTGACCGATGGTGTCGAGCAAATCCTCGGCCATGCCACTACGCTCCAGAATCAATCCCATGAAAGTGAAAAACGGCACCGCCAACAAAATGTCATTCGACATCACCCCCCAGATGCGCTCTGGCAACGCCTGAAAAAGCGCAGGCGATAGCAGACCCAGCTCAATGCCAATCAGGCCGAAGACGATGCCATTCGCCGCCAACGCGAACGCGACTGGATAGCCCAGCAGCAGAAACGCGAACAGCCCGATGAACATCAAGGGCGCCATATTGTGGATGATGAATTGCGTCATTGCCGCTTCCCGGAATTTTTAGTTGGATAGCTTTGTTTTTAAGGCTTCTGCTTCCAGTTCGCGGCCACGCGTCTCGGTAATGGCACGGGCTAATTCCTCTTCGGGCGTCGGGCCGACATCCTCAGCGGCGGGATCGGGGATTTTTCCTTGAAGAATGGCGATACGCTTGATCAGTTCCGAGATGCCCTGCAAGCTCAGCAGGAAAAAACCAATGGGAAATAGCACCCGCGCCGGCCAGACAATGAGGCCGCCCGCATTGGAGGACATCTCGTGATGCACGTACGCGTTCACAAATACCGGCCAGGACAAATACATGATGAGGATCGCCATCGGCAGCAAAAAAAACAATGTGCCGAATACATCGATGTACAACTGGGTGCGCCGCGTGAAGCGCGTGTAGACGACATCGATGCGTACATGCTGGTGGTGCAGCAAGGTATAGCCGCCGCACAGCAAAACAATCGCGGTGAACAGATACCACTGCAATTCAAGCCAGGCATTGGAACTGTTATCGAAGACATAACGTACCGTGGCATTACCGGAACTGACCAGTACCGCGATCAAGGTGAGCCAGGACACCCCGCGACCGACAAGATTGTTTAGCGCATCGATCAGATTTGACAACTTCAAAAATGGCTGCACGTCAATCCCCTCTTTTATCGGTCGATAGCCAGTCGGATACCGTGTTTTCTGTGGCGAGTATATCGGCTTTGACCGTAGAATCAGTGCTATGTAAATCGGCACGAAGTCGGACCCGTCAGATGCTCTTCGACGGCGGCGTTGGCAACAGGTATCGCTGCGCGCTGACTGACAAGCGGCTTCAGTGTTGACGGTGTAGTATTTGATCGATCCCGATGGTCGTGTGATCCGCATCCTGGTCCGCATGATGGTTGGTTCAAAATGCGGCGGATGAATGTTGACTTCGTGCGGAGACACAATTAATGATGGGATGAACCCAAGGGAGGGCATCATGGATTTGTTCAAATGCGACATCGCACCAGACGAAAGATGTCGAACTAACCAACCAGCGTTTCCCGCTGCAAACGCGTTTTATGTGCCTGGGAAAATCATCCGGCATGCAGTAACCGCGTTGGTGGCGATCACTGCGCTGCTGGCCGGCCCGGCAAGCGCGCAGAGTGTCGCAGCGGGCGCAAATTTGTGGGCCGCCAATTCTTTGGCCAATCCAACAGGTCGAAACTGCGGTGGCTGTCACGCCACACCGCCCGGCTTGCCGACCCGCAACGCCGCAAACGCAGTTGCAGTAATCGATTATGCGATCACCAATAACCTCGGTGGCATCATGGGGTCGTTCTCGGGGCTTACGGCAGTCGAGCGATCCAGCATTGCGCTCTACATTGGCTCGACCATTGCGAGCAGCCAAACCGCCACGGTTGCCTATGGCGGCGCTGTGACAATCAACCTGAACGACATTGCCACGACCAGCTCGGCGTCGCCATCCATGGTCATCAATGCGGTGACGACAGTCGGCTCTCCCACCGGTGGCACACTCGGCGCTTATAGTCTGGTCGCGCCCAGTGTCGTTTACACCCACACGGCGCTCAGTTGCACAAACGGCGGCTTCACGTTCCAGGGCACCGGTGGTTCCCAAACAAGTAATCGCACGGTGACGGTGACCGTTACACCACCTGCGCCGCCTACCGCTGCGGGCTCGATTTCAAACATCAGCTACAACAGCGCGAGTGCGACCAACATTCCACTGTCACTCGGTGGCGCCGCTCCCACCAGCATCAATGTCACACAACAGCCAAGCGTCGGTGTCGTGACGGTAACCGGCAGCAATACGGTCGGCTATACCGCGAGCGCAAGTGCCTACCAAGGCTCGGTCACGTTTCAATATCAGGCCAACGGACCCTGCGCAAATTCTGCAGTGGCGACCGTGACCGTCAACGTTGCCCCCCCACCCGCGCCGACCGTCACCGCACCCGCAGGCCCATTTCAGACCGCGTTCAATACCGCTGCCGCGCCGATCAATCTCACCGCCAACATCAGCGGTATTTCCACCAGCATCGCCATCGTCAGCAACACCAACGGCGTCGCGACGCCGAGCGGAAACGCGGTGACCTTTGTCCCTGCCAACGGTTTTACCGGCGTTGGCTCCTTCACCTACCGCGCCATCGGGCCGGGTGGCCCGTCGGCAGCGTCCGGGCCGGTCAATATTACGGTGCTCCCGGCCATACCCGTGGTCACCGCGTTGCCCGGACCGTTTTCAACACCGTTCAACACCCCCATCAACATCGATCTCACCGGGCGCGTGACCGGCACGTTCACCAGCATCGCGACCACTGCGGTCACCAACGGGACAACCTCAGTAGCCGGTAACGTGGTCACGTTTACGCCGACCAACGGATTCAACGGCACCGGCAGTTTTCAATTCACCGCGACCAACGCCGGCGGCACCTCGCTGCCATCGGCGGCAATGAATATCACGGTGTTGCCACCGCCGCCAGTGGTTGCTGCACGCAGTGTATCGGTAACCTTCCAGCTTCCATTGCCGATCGATCTCACGGCACAGATTACCGGCGTGTCGACCAGCATTGCGGTCACCACACCCGCGTTGAATGGCATCACCTCGGTGAGCGGTAATGTGGTCACGTACACGCCGAACGCGTTGTTCACCGGTGCAGACAGTTTTTCGTATCAGGCAACCGGCCCGGGCGGCATATCCGGTATAGCGCTTGTGTCCATCAGCGTGGTCGCACCGGCACCACCGACCGCCACATCGCCGCCGCCGGTGACGACATCATTCAACACCCAAGTCGCGATCAACATGACGGCACAACTCGGCGGCGTTTTCATCAACCTCGCCGTGGTCACGCCGCCCACCAACGGCACGATTGTGTCCGTCGTGGGCAACATCATCACCTACCGCCCCAACACCGGCTATGTCGGCGCGGATAACTTCACTTATCGCGCGCAGGGTCCTGGTGGCACGCAGTCGACGCCGCCTGCCAACGTGAGCATCACGGTATTGCCGGCAGGCCCGATCGTGACCGCGCCGCCGCCGGTCACGACCGCATTCAACACGGCCGTCGCGATCAATCTCACCGCACAAATCAGCGGGTCGGCGACCAGCATCGCCATCGCGACGCCGCCCACCAACGGCACCACCAGCATCGCCGGCAACACCGTCACTTACACGCCAACGGCGGGCTATTCAGGACCTGACAGCTTTACCTATACTGCGACCGGTGTTGGTGGAACATCGCTGCCGTCGCCGCCGGTCAGCATCACCGTATTGCCAACGAGCCCGACGGTCGCGGGAAGATCAGTCGTGGTGGGATTCTCAACACCAACCGCCATTGATCTCAGCGCGCAAATCACCGGCATCGTGACCAGCATTGCGGTTGTTACCTTGCCCGCACGCGGCAGCATCGTTTCAGTGGTCGGCAAAGTCATCACTTACGCACCGAACAACGGTTTCGCCGGTGCCGATAGCTTTACCTACCGGGCGATGGGTCCGGGTGGAACGTCAGGGGTCGCGACGGTCAGCATCACGGTGAGCGCAGCTCCAGCGCCGACACTCGCCAATGTTGTCGCAACGGCCGCGTTCAACACACCGGTGGCCATTGATGTCACGGCACAGCTCTCAGGATTATCCAACAGCATTGCGGTGGCAACGCCGCCAGCAAATGGAACGATCATTTCCGTGGTCGGTAACGTAATCACCTATACACCGAAAGCCGGATTTATCGGCAACGACAGCTTTACCATCACCGCGACCGGCGCTGGCGGCACGTCATCACCAGCGACCGTCACGGTGACCGTGACTGCACCGGCAGCACCGACCGCCGCAAACAGCGCGGGCTCGGTCACGTTCAACACGCCATTTGCGTTCAATCTCAGCACGCAAATCAGCGGTGTGGTGACCAGCATTGCCGTCGTGGCAGCACCTGCCAACGGATCCACATCGGTCGTCGGCAACGTCATCACCTACACGCCGAACCGGGCATTCTTCGGCACCGACAGTTTCGCCTACACCGCGACCGGGCCTGGGGGTACGTCGGCACCTGCGACGGTGACCCTCACCGTCACCACGTCGGCACCGGTGGCGGGCGCGTTCAAAATGATTGTCCCGCTGAACACTTCAACCACCATCGATTTGGCACCCTTCATCACCGGCTCTGCCATCACCGGCATCGTGGTCGCGGGCGCACCCAAACACGGCACCGCGACCGTGAATGGCACGAAGGTGACGTTCACACCGACGCACGATTATTTCGGCAGCGACACCTTCACCTATGCCGCGTTCGGCAACGCAGGAATGTCGCCGCCGGCAATCGTCACAGTGACCATCGTCGGCCGGCCTGACCCGAGCAAAGATGCGAGCGTCGCCGGACTCGTCACGGCGCAAACCGATGCGGCCAGGCGTTTTGCGAAAGCACAGATTTCAAATTTCCAAAGCCGCATGGAATCGCTGCATCGTGCGGATGTTGGCGCATCCACCCCATCGCCGGCACGCGCGGATGATGGACGCACGCGTGCGGCAGCGAACGAAAATGCGTATCTGAATTCCTCCTTTGCGGCGGCCACTGCGACGCCGGAAGCGGCACTCGCCGGACAAAAACCTCTGCCGTTTTTGAATGATGCCGTGTCGCTCCTGACCTCGGGCTCGATCAATTTCGCGAGCCTTGCGGGTGCATCATCGGTAAGCAGCCCAAACAGCACCGCGAATCTGCCGAGTCTATGGCTGGCAGGAACGGCGAATTTCGGCACCCGCAGCGCCACCGGCATTCGCACCGGTCTCGACTTCAATACCAGCGGGATCAGCATGGGCATGGATCGCAGGTTCGGTGATCAACTGGTGCTCGGTGCGGGTTTGGGATTCGCACGCGACCGTACCGATATCGGCGTTGATGGCTCGCGCAGCCGTGCGCGTGCGGTGTCGCTGGTCGCCTATGGCAGCTATCAGCCCAGCGCACGAACGTTTGTAGACGGTCTCATCGGCATCGGCTCGCTCGATTTCACCACGCAACGTTATGTGACCGCGATTGCCGATATTGCCAGCGGCGACCGCAAAGGCCGTCAAGTATTTGGCTCGGTATCGAGTGGCTTGGAATATCGCGATAACGGCGTGCTGATATCGCCGTACGCAAGACTCGATTATTCCTCCGACCGCCTCAATCAAGTGTCAGAGACCGGTGCGGGCCAATACACGCTGACCTATTTCAAACAGACCACGCCGTCGGTTCAGGGTGCGCTCGGCGTTCGCGCCGAATCGGTTCACACCACTGGTTTTGGTTTGGCCGCACCGCGCCTGCGTGCCGAGTACCGGCATGATTTTCAGGGTGAGCGGCAGACCGCGATTGGCTATGCCGATTCGGTCGGTGGTCGCTTTGGTCTTTCCACCGGTGCCATCTCCAGAAATACGCTGGTGCTCGGCATCGGCAGTGAATTTATTTATCGCGGTGGCTGGACGCTCGGTATTGATTACCAGCTGGAGCATTCGACTTCGTTCTCGCGAGATTCAAGTCAGGGAATCAAATTCACCATCACCAAGGATCTTGACGGCAGGGATTCGCCGTATTCGTTGATCAATGCGGCCGTGACGCCGCAAACACCAATCGATATTCAGGTCGATGCCGGCTTCATGTTTGATAACAACGTGACCCGTGGCAAGGTCGCGCAGGACAAACTTTCCGACCGCGTGTACAGCGTGAACGCGAGCAAGAGCAGAATATTTCAAATCAATCCGAATATTCGCGCGATCTTGACCGGCTCTATCAGTGGCGAAAAATTCGACAACTATTACAAGCTGAGCGGGGCGACGGCGGGCATTCAAGGCGAGCTCGTGTATCGGCCTTCGGCTGAATTTGGCGCGCCGACTTTTGCCGTTTTTGCGCAGACATCCGCTGAGCATCATGAATCGCGGCTGCGCAATGGCTACCGTTATTCGCTGGGTGCGTCGGTACGCCAACCACTCACGGATCGCATCGGTTTGTTTGGCGCAATTTCGCATAACGAGCGCTATGGCAAAAGTTCGGTGTTCAATAATCGTTTCAACGCCGTGCGCTTTAACATCGACTACGCGCTCAATTCGACGGAAACGTTTTATTTGAGCGGCGAATATCGTCGTGGCCAGATCGTCTCCACCGGGCTCGCCTCGATTGACAATCTGGATGTCGCCGATGTGTTTGTGCAGGACGACGCATATCCGGGCGGGCAATTCTTCAGCTACCGATTCGATGGCAGGACGGTGCTTTCAACGCTTGGCTACAATCTCGGCCTGGGGCCGCGCCACTCGCTCGATCTGTCGTGGAGGAGGGCGCAATCGACACCGAATCGCAAACCCGATTTCGCCACCTCCGGATCGAGCTACATTGCCGACCAATATTCAATCGTTTATCTGGTTCGTTTTTAAAGGATCTGATCGTGCGCAATTTACATTTTCTCACCTACGTTCCGGTATGTGTCGTCACGCTACTACTCACGGCCTGCGGCGGTGGCGGTGGCAGCCCGGCTGATGTCTCGCCGTCTTCGCCGCCGCAGCCGGCGATCACCAATGCGACCCCGAATAACTTTTTGATTTTCCCCAATCCGCAAGTGCAAGCCGACGGGACATTGCAGACCAATTCGGCCGCGTATGCGCAGGCCTACTACGCGGCAGTCGATCCCGCCAACCAGAAAGATACGCTCGACAAATGGAAAGCGGCGAATGGTTTCGCCAGCGGTGCGGGCACGGAGGTCAGTGTCGTGATTGGCGACGTGCGCGATCTCGGTTACGGCAGGTTTTTGACGGTGCGGCAAAATCCGAACGGCACGGTCGCTGCCAACGTGGAAAATTATTTGATCGCCGCTGCAGCCGGATATACCTACACCCGCGTCAATCTCGACGCCGCCGTGGTCAAAAATCGTAACGCGCACATCGGTACCAATGCGATCGAGGTTAGCCCAGGGCCTAATGGCGGTGCGAACTTTGCGAAGTTCTACACATTCGATCCCGGCACGGGCGTGCGACGCATGACCGTCGACATGGATGGTCGTGGTGAAAAAGCGATGCCCGGCCCCTGCATTTCGTGCCACGGGGGACGCGGCGACGCACTCACGCCACCGGACGCATCGGGCAAGCGGCTGTTTAACCTCGTCCAAAATGCGGGCTCGCAGGCACGCGGCGATGTACAGGGACGCATGCATGTATTGGAAGCCGATGCCCTCGATTTTTCGCCCGTTGCGGGATTCACGCGGGCCGATCAAGAGGCCAGGATAAAAACGATCAACAAGATCGTGCTCTGCACCTACCCGATCGCCACGCCGTCAACCTTCCCCGAGGACGCCTGTCGGCCTGCCGCGAATATCAACGAATGGCAGGGCACGGCTGCGGCGCAAATCAAGCAAGCGTATGGCGGCAATGGCATGCCGAATGCGATATTCAGTGACAGCTATGTGCCCAATTCCTGGCTGGTTGCAGGCCAGTCAACGCTTTACAAAGAGGTCGTCGCGACATCCTGCCGCACCTGTCACAGCCTGCGTGGAACCGGTAATCAATCGGATATTGATTTCGAGGAATTTGAAAAATTTCAAGGCTATGCAGATCGCCATAAAGCGCACATTG
Source organism: Betaproteobacteria bacterium (assembly GCA_043793345.1). GTDB lineage: Bacteria > Pseudomonadota > Gammaproteobacteria > Burkholderiales > Usitatibacteraceae > UKL13-2. The sequence goes on from JAYVXF010000328.1 coordinate 8,075, forward strand.
TTGATCGTGGCAATATGCCGCTCGCCAGACTCGTGTCAGAAGCGTTTTATGCGTCGAGTCGCCCGGAACTGATCGCGACCTTTCTGGAAGGCCGTGGATTCGGCGTGCGTGACAGTCGCGGCGCGGTGTTGCGGCCGGGGCGACCAATCGGCGATGCGGGTCCTGACCGCGTGGTGCGACCGGGTGCATCCACGCTGTCGGCTGCGGCGAGCCTCTACGCGAATAGCTATGTGTGGTCGATTATTTCCGGCCCCGCAGGTGCAACGCTCACAAATCAAAATACCGCGCAGGCAACGTTTAACGCGCCCGCCGACGGCACTTATGCTGTGCAACTGGTCGCGAGCAACGGCTCGACCGCAGGCGCGCCGGTGCAACTGAAAATTGTCGTGGATAGCGCGTTGGCGGTTGCACCGTCGGCGATTCGCTTTGCTGATATCAAAGCGGTATTGCAATCGACGTCAGCCGGCTGTACGAATTCAGGCTGCCACATTCCTGGCGGCAGCGGCGTCAAGACTCCCATCCATTATTCAAACACTGACCGCAATGGCGATGGCATCGTTGGCGACGCGACCGACGACGCGTGGTTTTATGCAGAGACACGCGGGAGAATTAATTTCACCGACCTGGTGGCGAGCCCGCTGCTGCGCAAGCCATCGGGAAACCATCACAACGGCGCGCTGCGACCGGGCTTTGGCACCAACGTGGCACCCGGACAACCGGCGCGTGCGAGCTACGATTTATTTGTGAATTGGATGTTGAACGGCGCGCCGCAATAATCAGTACCCGCCGGTTGATGGCGCTCGGGATTTAGTAGGTACGTCTCGGCGCGGTATAAGCCTCTTTCGAAAACACAAACGCAGGCTCGCGCCCAACCAGCGTCTCGATCAGCGCGAGTTCCTGATCAGTGTGATTGATGAACGGCGCGGTGCGGATGTTCCTGCCTTTGGCCTCGTTGCTCAGGATGTAGACCGGCCGGTCATGCTGTTTGGCCATGATGGTCTCTTTGTTTTCGGGATCGGCATTGGAAGCAATCTCGGTGATGCCGTAGCACGTGCAAAAGTAAGTCTGCTCCGGCTCGACTTCCATGTAGAAGCCCGTGCCGCGGATGCCGACGGTCGCGTTTGGTGAACGCACCCGCATCGGTGTGTTGCGCGACACCGACAGCAATGCGCCGGTCAGCAATCTCAAACCGCTGATGATGAGCGAGGAGGTGGTTTTTTTCTCTGCCTCAATAATGACTTTACTGCCGCCGCGCAGGATCATTGAATTACTGTTGACGACAAAAACAATCTCGCTGCCCGGCGTCGTTTGCACGGTATCGCCCGGTGCCACCGGAGTCTGTAGCGTCGCGGGTTTATCGTTGACCGTTGCTTGACCGGATATCCGGTAGATCGATTGTGTCGGCGGCAGCTTCGCAGGCTTATTGCCGAATATGCTGAAGCCCTGCGCGTTCGCCTCGGGTAGCCCGGTCGCAAACACGCCAGCGGCGAGCGCTTGAATCAGCACGCGGCGACGCGGGTCATCAGCTTCATCAAAACTTTTCATGAGTGCTCCTGATTATTTTGTTATCGCATCAACTCGGTTGTCGCTCTCGGGAACGGTTGATGCTGTCATCACATTTGTACGCAACGTAATGTTAGCCGGATGTGAGAGTGGATGCATGATAATGCGAGCCGCGATTGGGGGATGGTACGGGTATGCCGTTTATGCATAAAAACATTAAACTCTAGTACAGGAGCGGCTCACGGGGCATTTTACCGCCAAGAGGCGCACCGGTGTTAGAGTTATATATTGTTTCGCGGCGTAATCGGTAGCGCGGTCGATGCTGGCGCGCCGCTGGCCAGTGTAAGTGTCGAGCGGCAAGTTCGCGTAATATCTTTTTCCACTTCTAAACTTTTGGATCAACATGGCACGCCAGTCCGACCACACTGTCTTTCTTGCGCAATCAGACACGAACCAGGAGAATCTTTTGCGCGGTGCAATGGTGGCAGTGGGAATGTCTGTCAACGTGCTGAGTCGCAAGCAGGCGCTGGCGGCTCAGATCGACGCCGTGCGTTTTGCGCCGGATGCGCATCCCGTGCTGGTTGTCGACCTGGCGTCGCTCGCCGCAGAAGGCAATGGTCCTGATGTCGTTCTCACGCATCTTAACGAGCGATTTCCGAAGTT
>JAYVXF010000329.1:0-3138 GCA_043793345.1 Betaproteobacteria bacterium
CGCAAGCCAACGTTTTGGCTGCCCAGTTTTTTTCAGTTGCCACACCGATAGCCACGACACCAGCAACATCAAACTGCCGACGCCGACCATGATGCGAAATCCCCAGAACAGCGGTGCGACCGGCGGATGTTTGTCGACAAATTCATTCAGACCTTTGATCTCACCATCGACATCATGGGTGAGAATCAGGCTGGCCATTTTTGGAATACCAATCTCAAAATTATTTTTGCGCGCGGCTGCATCGGGCATGGCGAACAGCAACAGCGGCGCGCCGCGCTCGGTATTCCAGACGCCTTCAATCGCGGCGATTTTGGCGGGTTGATATTTAAGCGTGTTGAGTCCGTGCATATCACCGATGAAAATCTGCATCGGGATCAGCACCGCCGCCAGTGTCACGCCGGTTTTCAAGCCCAGCATCACGTCGGCACCGCGATCATTTTTCAACCATCGATAAGCAGAGATACCCGCGACGAGAAATGACACCGTCAATCCAGAGGCCAGCAAAAAATGTGTCAGTCGATACGGAAATGAAGGATTAAAAATCACCTCGAGCCAGCTCGTCACGTGCGCGCGACCGTCGATCATCTCAAAGCCTGAAGGCGTTTGCATCCAGGAATTGAGGGCCAGAATCCAGAACGCCGAGAGTGAGGTACCAATCGCGACCATCCAGGTTGCGAAGGTGTGGACGCGGTTCGACACGCGCTGAAACCCGAACAGCATGATGCCGAGAAATCCGGCTTCAAGAAAAAACGCAGTGAGGATTTCGTACGCCAACAGCGGCCCCGCGACGTTGCCGACGGTATTCATGTAACCCGGCCAATTAGTGCCGAACTGAAATGACATGGTGATGCCGGAGACCACGCCAAGCGCGAATGTGAGCGCGAATACTTTCACCCAGAATCGGTACGCCTGCATCCACGCCTCGGCACCCGTGGCATTGAACCGCTGCTTGAAAAACAATAACACCCACGCCAGCGAAATGCTGATGGTCGGAAAAAGTATGTGGAAGGAAATATTCGCGCCGAACTGCACGCGCGCGAGTGTGAGTGCGTCCATGTTTACTCCTTGTTCAATTGCTTTTTGTGTCCATACGGTTGGGGAAGACTGCGCATCACACCAACCCCTTTGTGTGTAATTTCACTGGTGGCAGACTTTCTTGCCACCTGCGACGATTCTCAATTTGCCATTCAATTCCAGCAGCTTCTACACTTTCGCGCCAAGTTTCATCAGTTGCACCAGCGTGTCCTGATCGAGCTTATGCACATCGGTGTACCAGCCGCTGATGAGCTCAATCAGATTGCGCATCGCCTTCATGCGTTGCGGCGCGTGGACTGGCGCGCCTCGCAGGCCGAAATGCCGCCAGAAGCCGCGCCAGTACTAGACTTTGCTACATCGCGCCAATCGGATTTCGCATCACGCCGATGCCTTCAATCTCGGTCTCCAGCAAGTCGCCCGCTTTCATGAACTCCGGCGGCGTGCGTGCAAAACCGACCCCTTCGGGTGTGCCGCTGGAAATAATATCGCCGGCTTCGAGCGTCTGGCCGAGCGACAGATCGTGAATCAGGCGCGGTAGTTTGAAGTACAAATGTTTGGTGTTTGAATCCTGCTTGGTGACGCCATTGACGCGGCAGCTGAGGTGAAGATTGGTGTGCTCGATGGCGTCCGCCGTGACGATGCACGGCCCCATCGGACAAGTGCCATCGAGGCTCTTGCCCTTGTCCCACTGGCCACCGTGGCGGCGCTGAATGTCCCGCCACGTCACGTCGTTGATGACGGTGTAGCCGAACACATGACTCATCGCGTCGGCCTCGGTTATATTTTTTCCGCTCTTGCCGATGATGACGCCGAGCTCGACCTCCCAATCGAGTTGCGTGGAAATGTTGGCGTCGTAGGGAATGACATCGTACGGTCCGTTCACGGCAGTCGGTGCTTTGGAAAAAAACACTGGCCAGATCGGCAGCTCGCGTTTGTCTTCGAGCTTGGCTCCACCCTCTTCAAAGTGCTCGAGATAATTCCAGCCGACACAAAACACGTTTTTCAGCGGGCGCGGAATCGGCGCTTTCAACAGCGCTTTGTTGAGCATGATCGGTGCAGTCCTGGGATTGGCTTCAATGTCCCGCAGCAGCGCCATCACTGCTTCGCCACCAGCGATAATTTCCAGCATCGTGTTGACCCATAGCTTGGCATCACGCACCGTGGCCTCGGCGACGATGTCGAGCACCTCATCCTTGCTGATCTGGATGCCGGTTTTGAGCAGAGTGGTGTTGAGCATTTGATAAGTGACGAGACGCATAATATTTATCCAAAGAGACGTTCAAGATTTGCCAGCGGATGATTATCAACATTCCAGCGCGGTGCAAAAAATGCTGCCACCACGTCGGGGTCGAGTGCAGCCAGGGTCGCTGGATTCCAGCGGGGTTTATTATCCTTGTCGAGAATGACAGCGCGAATGCCCTCCATCAAGTCGCCGTGTTCAAAGCAATGGTAAACGATGCCGAGCTCCATGCGAAAGCATTCGGCCAGCGACATTTTGCTGCCGCGATTGAGTTGGCGGCGCGTTACTTCGAGCAATGTTGGTGAACGGGTTTTTAATAGCGCAGCCGTCGTTGCTGCCCAAGTTTTCCACTCAGACCGCGATTCGGCTTCAAGCGACGCGACCATTTCCGCGACAGATTTTTGTGGCGCGAAGTGTTCGTTGATCGCGGTTTGCAAGGGCGCCAATATGGAGGCGTCCGTCGGCGTGGTCGCTGCTGCATCGATCAAGCTCGCGATGTCGTCCGCCGGGTTTGCACCCCATTTCTGCGCATCTAATTTTTGGATCAGCGCTGTGATCGCTTCAGTTGTCATGAATTTATCGGCCAGATTCGCATAGATCGCGTCGGTCGCTTTCAGCATTTGCCCCGTAAGACCAAGGTAGAGCCCCACTGGTGAGCGCGATAAAAAATAGCTGCCGCCGACATCGGGGAACAATCCGATACCGGTTTCGGGCATCGCCATTTTTGTCCTGGGCCCGACGATGCGAAATCCTGAGCCTTGCGCAATGCCCATGCCGCCACCCATGACGATGCCGTCGAGCACGCAGATGACGGGTTTTACGTAGCGGTGCAACTGGTAATCGAGCCGATATTCGTCGATGAA
>JAYVXF010000330.1:0-10162 GCA_043793345.1 Betaproteobacteria bacterium
GCAATAATATTGTCATGTCATTTCGTGTTGCGTAATTTCATTTCATGTCATTTCGAACCCGGCTTCATCGGGTGAGAAATCTGCTGTTGACGACGTGAAGAAAAAGCAGATTTCTCCCCCGTATCGAGTACGGGGCTAAAGGCTCACACGCTCGAAATGACAATTGTTTTTGGAAGAGCGTCACGCTTGTTGCCGCTGCGGGAAGTCCCTTTAAAGATTTGTAGGCGGCGCTAAATATAGCACTGGCGCGCCTCCCAGGCAGTTTTACCGCCAAACGCCGCGCCAGTGATAGAGTTTAGTGGTTTTACGCTGGTACAGTTATCCGACCCTCAACATGATCTTGCCAATATGCGCACTCGACTCCATCAACTTGTGCGCGTCCACAATCTCGTCCAGCGCAAAAGTTTTATAAATCACCGGCGTCACTTTCTTCGCTTCCAGCAACGGCCAAACTTTTTCTTTTAACGACGCCGCAATGAACGCTTTTTGCGCATCCGGTCGCGCGCGCAGCGTCGAGCCGGTGATGGTCTGACGCTTCATCATCAGCGGACGAAAATCGACTTCGGCCTTGCCGCCTTCGAGAAACGCGATAAAACAATAGCGGCCATCCAGCGCGAGTGAGCGCAGATTTTTCTCGATATAACTTCCGCCGACCATATCGAGAATCACGTTCACACCCTTCTTCTGCGTAATGGCAAAAATCTCGTTGGCCCACTCCTGAGTTTTGTAATTGAAGACATGATCCGCGCCGATGTTTTTGCAGAACGCCGCTTTCTCATCGTTACCGACCGTCGTGAAAACCGTCGCGCCAAATGCTTTCGCCAGCTGTATCGCCGTGAGGCCGATGCCTGACGAGCCACCGTGTACCAGCAATGATTCGCCCGCCTTCAATTTGCAGGTGTCGAACACATTCACCCACACGGTGAAAAAATTCTCTGGCACCCCTGCCGCCTCGCACATCGACAAACCGTGCGGCACCGGCAAACAATGTGCGGCGGGTGTGGCGCAGTATTCGGCATAGCCGCCGCCGGGCGTTAACGCACACACCGCGTCGCCGATTTTCCATTGCGTGACGGCCTCGCCGACGGCGACAATCGTGCCTGACACTTCGAGCCCCATGATGGGTGACGCGCCCGGTGGTGGCGCGTAGGTGCCGGATCGTTGCGCGACATCGGGCCGATTCACGCCGGCGAATTCGACCTTGATCAGCACATCGTTATCAGTAAATTTTGGCAGTGGCCCCGTGGCGATGTGCATGACATCGGCAGCGCCCGGGGCGGTAACGGCGACGTATCTCATGGTGTCGGGGTGTGGTGAGGATGCAGAAGTCATAGTTATTTTCCGTCTGGATTGAAATTGATCGTGATGATTGCATCGACCCAACGCGCGCGTTGCATCGACGTATGGCTCGCGATGCAGCGCGGTTTGTCGTGTGAAAGCGAATATGCGATTATGCATTTTTCCTTTCATGCATTTGTGGACAACCATCATGGCCAAAAAATCCGACGGCATCAAAACCATTCGCCCCATTATTGCCAACGGCAAGACGCGACTCGCCGATATCGACACCAAATCCACCTGTAGTTTTGGCGGCGAAAAGGCCTCGACTGTCGCCATTTTTGCCGAGCTGAATGCGCGCCTGGTGGAATTGCAGCAGCTGCTGTACGCCGAACACAAACACAAAGTGCTGGTGGTGTTGCAGGCGATCGATACCGGTGGCAAGGATGGCGTCATTCGCAAAGTTTTTTCCGGCGTCAATCCGCTCGGCATTCACGTCGCCAGCTTCAAGGCGCCGACTGCGGCCGAGCTGGATCACGATTATTTGTGGCGCGTGCATCAGCAGGTGCCGGCCAGGGGCGAGATGGTGTTATTCAACCGCAGCCACTATGAGGATGTGCTCATCACCCGCGTCGAGGGCTGGATCGATGATGACTGCGCGAAACGGCGCTTTCGGCAGATCAACGATTTTGAGGCGATGCTGGTGGAAGAAGGAACCATCATTCTCAAATTTTTTCTGCACATCTCTAAGGACGAACAAAAGCAACGGCTGCAGGACCGACTGGACGACGACAAGAAGAAATGGAAATTCAATATCGGCGATTTGGCCGCGCGCAAAAAGTGGGACGACTATCAAGCCGTCTACGAGCAAGCCATCAACGCCACCTCGAGTCCGCACGCGCCGTGGTACATCGTGCCGGCCGACCGCAACTGGGTGCGGGATTTGTATGTATGTTCGGTGCTGGTCGAGGTGTTGAGTAACTTGAACATGCACTATCCGGCGCCACCAACCGGGCTCGACAAAGTGGTGATTAAATAGTCGATTTGCGGCACTGCACAAGTGCGCTAACCCATTGTGTTAAAATAACAAATTAGTCGATTACGGGTTGTCCGCACCATGCCAATTTACGCTTACAAATGTTCCTCGTGTGGACATAGCAAAGACGCGCTGCAAAAAATGAGCGACGCGCCGCTGACGGTTTGTCCCGCATGTGGTGCCGCGACTTTTACCAAGCAATTGACCGCGCCCCAATTTCAATTAAAGGGCAGCGGCTGGTATGTGACCGATTTTCGTGATGGCAAAAAGCCTGCGGCAGATGCGAAAACAGACGCGGCAAAACCGGACACGGGCGGCGAGGTAAAGACCGAAACCAAGACCGATAAGAAAACCGAAACCGCCACGCCCGCGAGTGCGCCAGCAACAGCGCCCGGCGCGTCGCCAACGCCGGTTACCACCACCGCCGCACCTGCCGCTGCAGCGCCAGCCAAATAAGCGCAAGAAAAAACACGTGCGCAAATATTTGATCGCAGGGTTATTGGTGTGGATACCGCTGGTGATTACCGGCTGGGTATTGAAGCTGCTCATCGACACCATGGATCAATCGCTACTGTTGCTGCCGGCACGGCTGCGTACCGATGCATTGCTCGGCGTGCATATTCCGGGTCTCGGGGTAATTTTGACCATCAGCATCGTGCTGTTGACCGGCGTGATTGCGGCGAATTTTTTCGGCAAAAAACTTTTGCATTGGTGGGATTTGGTATTGCAGCGCATCCCCATCGTGCGCTCGATTTACGGCGGTGTGAAACAAATTTCCGACACGCTGTTTTCACCCGAAGGCAAAGCGTTTCGCAAAGCCGTGCTGATCCGCTATCCGCACCACGACACCTGGACCGTGGCGCTGCTCACGGGGGATCCGCAACACGAAGTCACCGACCACTTAGGCTTCGGCTATTTCGCGGTGTTCGTGCCGACCACGCCCAACATCACGGCCGGATTTTTTTTGCTGGTGGAAAAAACCGAAGTACGCCCGCTCAACATGAGCGTTGATGAAGCGTTGAAATATATTATTTCCATGGGTGTCGCTGAACCGCCGCGGCCTGTTCACAAAAACGGCGCCGAGATGAAAACATCCGGCACCGACCCCAATCCGCGGCCGTAGCTGGGCTCGCTCGCGCCCGCTACGGCCTCGCGCTAAAAGATAATTAACCCTGTCATTTCGAACCCGGCTTCATCGGGTGAGAAATCTGCTTGTCTTCCTGCTAAAAAAATGAAACAGCAGATTTCCCGCCCAAATGCGGGCTCGCAATGACAGCAGCACCAACTTCGCAACACAAAAATTCTGGAACCCATCATGAGAACCAACTACTGCGGCTTCATCGACAAACAATATCTCGGACAGCAAGTCACGCTGTTCGGCTGGGCGCATCGGCGTCGCGACCACGGCGGCGTGATCTTCATCGATTTGCGTGATCGCGAAGGTGTGGTGCAAGTCGTGATCGACCCTGACACGCCTGCTGCCTTTCAAACGGCCGACAAGACCCGCAGCGAATTCGTGCTGAAAGTCGCAGGCATTGTGCGCCCGCGTCCGACCGGCACCGTCAACAGCAACCTGAAAAGCGGCGAGATCGAAGTGCTCGCGACAGAAGTTGAAGTGTTGAACGCGGCATTGACGCCGCCGTTCATGATCGACGACGACAATGTCAACGAGGAAGTACGGCTGAAATATCGCTACATCGATTTGCGGCGCGACACGATGCAAAAAAATATTCGCCTGCGCTATCGCGTGGCGATGGCGGTGCGGCAATATCTGGATGCGCAGGGTTTCATCGATATCGAAACGCCATTCCTGTATAAATCCACGCCAGAAGGCGCGCGCGAATTTTTGGTGCCATCGCGCATTCACGACGGCAGTTTTTACGCCTTGCCGCAAAGCCCGCAGCTGTTCAAACAATTGCTGATGGTGGCCGGCTTTGATCGCTACTACCAGATCGTCAAATGTTTTCGCGATGAAGACTTGAGAGCGGATCGCCAGCCCGAGTTCACGCAGATTGATATTGAGACATCATTCCTGAATGAGCGCGAAATTCAGGACATCATGGAAGGGCTGGTGAAGGCGATGTGGAAAGCCGGTGTCGGCATTGACCTGCCCGATTTTCCGCGCATCACCTACGCCGAGGCGATGACGAAATACGGCTCGGACAAACCTGATCTACGGGTGAAACTGGAGCTCACTGAGCTTACCGACATCGTCAAGGACTCGGGCTTCAAAGTTTTCGTCGATGCGGCCAATGCAAAAAATGGCAAAGTCGCAGCCCTTTGTCTGGCCGGCGGCAACGCGATGTTCGCCCGCAAAGAGCTCGACGATCTGGCCGGTTTCGCCGCGATCTACGGTGCCAAAGGGTTGGCGTACATCAAGGTAAACGACGCGAGCAAATTGAATGCGGAAGGTTTGCAATCGCCTATCGTGAAATTCTTTGCCGAGGAAACACTCGGCAATATTATCAACGCGTGCAACGCAAAAACCGGCGACATTATTTTCTTTTGCGCCGACAAAACAAAAGTGGTCTACGACACCTTGGGCGCATTGCGTTCCAAACTCGGCCATGAAAAAGGCTATGCCGACGGCGGCTACAAACCGGTATGGGTGGTCGACTTTCCAGCGTACGATTTCGATGAGGAAAATAATCGCTACGTGTCCGCGCACCATCCGTTTACCGCGCCTAAAGACGAGCACATCGCGTTGATGGACACGGACCCATCGAAAGTGCTGGCCAAGGCCTACGACGTGGCGATGAACGGCTGGGAGCTGGGCGGCGGCTCGGTGCGCATACATCAGCCGGCGTTGCAGCAAAAACAATTCAAGACGCTCGGTATCTCCGAAGCAGATCAGCGTGCGAAATTCGGCTTCCTGCTCGATGCGCTCGAATACGGCGCGCCACCGATGGGCGGCATCGCTTTTGGGCTCGACCGCTCGGTGACGCTGATGTGCGAGAAGTGGGACTCAATCCGCGATGTGATCGCGTTTCCGAAAACGCAGCGTGGCCAGGATTTAATGGTCGATGCGCCGTCGCCGGTGCCTGAGAAACAGTTGCGCGATTTGCATATCAAGCTGCGGGGAGGGGTGCCGAACGTGTAGCGTTCAAGGTGGGTGAATAAACGAGTGCAGATCTCCAGCACTGGCGCGCCTTTCGAGGCAAAAGTTCTCTAAGACGCCCGTCAATGCTGGAGTTTCCCCTTTTTTATCCATGGCGAACGCGTCGCTACAATGAAGCCATGCGACTCTCCATTGTCATTCCTGCGCTGAATGAAGCCGACCATATCATCGCCATGCTCGCACCGCTGCAAGCGATGCGCGCGCGCGGTGTTGAAGTGATTCTGGTCGATGGCGGCAGCACCGACACGACCAGGCAACTTGCCGCGTCGCTGGTTGATCGCGTAATCGACAGCGAACGCGGCCGCGCCAAACAAATGAACGCCGGTGCCAACGCGGCGAGAGGAGAGGCGCTGCTTTTTCTGCACGCCGATTCAACGGTGCCGCCCGACGCCGATCAATTGATCCTCCGCAGCCTGCAATCAACCTCGCGCGCGTGGGGGCGATTTGACGTGTCGATCACGGGGCAACATTTTTTTTTACCGGTCGTCGCCTGGTGCATGAATCTCCGTTCGCGACTGACTGGCATTGCGACCGGCGATCAGGGTTTGTTCATGACGGCTGACGCGTTCACCGCGGCGGACCGCTTCGCCAATATCCCGCTTATGGAGGATGTGGCGATATGCGCGGTGCTGAAAAAAATCAGCCCACCGCTTTGCCTCAAACAAAAAATAATCACCTCAGGCCGTCGCTGGGAAAAGCACGGGGTGTGGCGCACGATATTTCTGATGTGGCGAATTCGCCTTGCCTATTTCCTTGGTGCCGATCCGGTCGTGTTGCACCACACCTACCATGCCGCAGAATAAAAATTGTCGCGTCATGCTGTTCGCAAAAGCACCGGTAGCGGGCGCGGTGAAGACACGGCTCATCCCGGTGCTCGGCGCGGAGCGTGCCGCACGATTACACGAGCGCCTGATGGTGCGCGCGCTGGAGACGCTCATCAAAGCCGATGTCGGGCCGGTTGAAATCTGCTGCGCGCCCGACACCACACACGCATTTTTTTTTGATTGCCAGCAGCGCTTTGACGTTGCCCTCACAGGACAGTGCGAAGGCGATCTGGGTGAACGCATGCGCGCTGCGTTCGAGGCCGCCTTGTTGAGTGCGCGGTGCGCGCTCATCGTCGGTGCGGATTGTCCTTCACTCACGGCCGATGACGTACGCGATGCGAGGGCGCAACTGGACAACGTTGATGCAACGCTGATCCCCGCTGACGATGGCGGCTATGTGTTGATTGGCGCGCGTGGCACGCATCCCAATATGTTCGACGACATTGCATGGGGAACATCCATCGTGCTGGCTGCACAGCGTGCGCGTTTTAACGCACTGGGTTGGCGTTGGCATGAAGGCGCAGTACGTTGGGACGTAGATCGCCCCGAAGATTTGGCGCGACTGATTGAACTTGATCCACCGATGGCTTTCGAACGGCTATGAAAATTTACTTCTTCTCTGCGCTGTTATTCATATTGTCCACTAGCACAATCACCGCCGCCGACCTGGCAAGTGCCGAGACAAACGCGCCGCCGCCTGCGTTTTCCGCACTCATGCCGGGGCAAACATTGCCACAGCAATTTCGCGTCGTCACTTTGCCGAAGATCGCCGTCAATCAATTTTCGCTCGTCAATGACGATGGCAAAACAGTGTTGCGCGTCGACTCCAATAACAGCGCCGGCAGTCTCGGCGTGCCGTTAACCTCGACCGCAGCAAATAAGAACCCCACGCTCGAGTGGCGCTGGAAGGTCAGCCGCGTGCTCGATCAGGCCGACATGACCACCAAGCAGAATGATGATTTCGCCGCGCGCGTGTACGTATTTTTTGATGTGCCGCTGGCGTCGCTGTCATTCATTGATCGCAGCAAAATCCGTCTGGCACGCACCTTCGCTGGTGCAGATGTGCCTACGGCGGCGCTGTGTTACGTGTGGGACAACGCGCAGCCTGTTGGTCACACGCAATGGAGCCCGTACACCGATCGCGTGCGCATGATCGTGCTGCAAAACGGCGCGGCCAAACCCAACACATGGCGAGCCGAGTCGCGCGATGTGGCTGCTGATTTCCGCGCAGCATTCGGCTTCGATGCGCCCGCCGTCACCGGTGTAGCCATCGGTAACGATACCGACAATACCCATGAGCGCGTCACGACCTGGTACGGCGATGTGACGCTAAAAGCGAAATGAAGAAAAATAAATGAAGAAAAAGCTGGTGCTGCTCGGCGGCGGACATGCGCATGTGCATGTGCTGAAGTCGTTGGCAACGCGCGTGATACAACCGATTGAGGGCGTCGACATCACGCTGATTTCGCCATATGGTCGCCAGGTTTATTCCGGCATGTTACCCGGCTGGGTCGCCGGGCACTACAGCATAGAGCAATGCGTGATTCCCTTGGCGCCGCTCGCGTCACGTGCTCGCGTGCGCTTTCTCCAAACAGCGGCCACCAACATCGATTTCGCGCGCAGCGTCATTCAGTGCGCGGACGGACAGGAAATATCGTTCGACCTGTTGTCCATCGATACCGGCCCCGTTGCCAACCTGTCGATTGTGCATGGCGCGGCAGAACACGCCATCCCGATCCGGCCGATTGAATCCTTCATCGAATCCTACGCCCGCCTCGCCAGCGATATCGAGAGCCGCTATGTGCGCGGTGAACGCACCCGCGTTGCCTTCGTGGGTGCCGGTGCAGGCGGCGTTGAGCTGGCACTGGCGATACAGCATCGCTTTCGCAATCACAACGTCGGCGTCACGCTGATCTCGGCAGCCAACACGCTACCCGGCAGCGTCGGCCCGCGTCTGGCGAACATCATGCGCGCGCGTGGCATCGTGGTGCTGGCAGGCCAGGCCGCTGCGAACGTGTCAGCCGGCAGCGTGCAGTTGGCTTCCGGTGCGACGGTGGACGCTGACGTAATCATTGCCGCAACCGGCGCGTCTGCTGCTGCATGGCCGCGCGAATCGGGCTTGATGACAGACAAGGACGGCTTCATTCTGGTTAATGATCAATTGCAATCGGTGTCGCACGCCAATGTGTTTGCCGCCGGCGATTGCGCGACGATGGAAAATTTTCTGCGCCCGCGGTCGGGTGTTTATGCCGTGAAAGCAGGCGCGCCGTTGAATGAAAATTTGCGGCGGTATTTGCGTGGCGAGGCGTTGAAAAGTTACCTGCCACAGGCGCGCTCGCTGTATTTGATCAGCGCCGGCAATAAATATGCGATTGGCTCGTGGGGGAGTTTTGCGTGGCAGGGGGGCTGGGTGTGGCGGTGGAAAGACCGGATTGATCGGGGATTTGTGGCGAAATATTCGCTGCTTGGTTCGTAGGCAAAGCAGGATCGTGCAGGAAATTGTGGAAAGCCGAAAAACGTAGATCGTTTATGCATGCGGCGTTTGGAGCATAAGTGCTCTGAAAGCCGCTCCAGTGCTAGATGGTTATCATATTTCCGCAACCGTTCTGGTCAAATAAAACCATTCATTCCCCGGTTCCGCCTTCGCGTCCGGAAACAAAATACAGCCGTCGTCTTCGGTGATGAGCGTCGTGCCATCATGCCGTGTGCCAATCACATCGCCTTTGCGCAAACGATCAAAACTTGCCCACGCACGAATGAAGGTATCGCCGACATTATTTTTGTCGTGAACTTCAACCATGCGTAGTGCTTCGTATTTTTCCACTGGTTCAGGTGGCAGCGAAGACGTCAACCCCAGAAACGCGAGCGTATTGAGAATCGCGCGATAGCCAACGTCGGGCGAGGACGGATCATCGTGGGCGCCGCATTCGAGCGTGATCGCGTAGCCACCGACCGAGCGCATGTATTCGGTGGTGCCGACGCCGTAGCGTGGATCGGTGTTCAGTGCGCTTGCGAGTCCGGCCTGCACGCGCCTTTCGACACCTTTCGCATAGGTACTCAACCAGCCATCCACAAATCGGTGTACGCCGAGCCGCTTGGCGAGCGCGCGTTCTTTTTCGAAATGCTTGAACGGTTGAAGTGCACCAGCATTATTTTCCGGACCGAGCATGGCGAAGGCGGGATTCTGCGCGCGGGTCGAGTGCAGATCGAGCAACACGTCGTGACGCGCCAACAATGGGCACAGCCAGTTGGCGACATGATCTTCAAAATCGAGCGCTTGCGCGACCGGATAAAGATTGCGGTTCAGATTGCGGTCACCGGCACGCTCGCCGCGCGTGTAGGCGAGGGGATTCGTAATCGGCACGAACGTGACCGAGCCGCTGACGATACGCAAGCGCTGATGCTCGATGTCGTCGAGCACGCGATGGATCGCCACCGTTCCGCAGGTCTCGTTGCCGTGTACCGCACCGGTGACAATGAGACGCGGCCCGGGTTTTAATCCCGTGAAGTTGACGCACTTGAAATGGTGCCCGGATGCGGTTTCCTGCGACGTGCGGGGATTTGTCATGTGCTCAATATTTGGTGGGCCGTGATGGACTTGAACCATCGACCAAAGGATTATGAGTCCTCTGCTCTAACCAACTGAGCTAACGGCCCTTGTGTGAAAAGATACAGAGCCAAGATTATAACGGGTCACGCCGTCCGCCTGCGACCGACACGCACGCAATTACAGGCATACTCACGCTCATGTCCTGGTAATAGGGGACAGACAACGTTTAATTTCCGATACACTGGCGTTTTCAACATTCATTCACATCTCCAATGCCCCGTCGCGCCCGCCTCTCCCTCCCCGGCATTCCCTGGCACATCATCCAGCGCGGCAATAACCGCTCGGTCTGTTTCCAC
>JAYVXF010000331.1:0-3129 GCA_043793345.1 Betaproteobacteria bacterium
CCCGCGAAATCGAGCGCGCCAAGTTGCCAGAGATAGCCGGCCTTTGCGTTCAAACCATCAACCAGCTTAGGATCGGTATACGCGTCCGGACCCATCCAGAACCACACCATGTGCGCCATCGGCAGATACGCAAACGTGAACCACAGCACCATGAACAGCAACACGGCGGAAAATTTCATGCGCTCAGCCACCGAGCCCAAAATCAGGCAGCAGGTGATCGCGGCAAACGTACACTGGAATGCGGCAAATAACATTTCCGGAATCACCACGCCTTTACTGAAGGTCGCCGCCATCGCAAATTCGCCTTTCGCGACATCGGCGATACCTTTGAAGAACAATCGATCCGTTCCGCCAAAAAACGCGTTGCCCTCGGTGAATGCAAAGCTGTAGCCGTAGACCACCCACAGCACCGTGATCAGCGCAAACGTGACAAATACCTGCATCAATACCGACAGCATGTTTTTGGAACGCACCAATCCGCCGTAGAACAGCGCCAGCGCGGGGACGCTCATCAGCAATACCAGTGCGGTCGACATCAACATCCACGCCACATCGCCCTTGTTCGGAACCGGTGGTGCAGCTGCTGCGGCTGGAGCGGCAGGTGTTGCGGCAGCGGGGGCCGCCACTGCGGCGGCTGTCGGCGCGGTCGCAGGCGCGCCTACAGGAGCTGCAGTAGCAGCGGGTGCCGTATCGGCTTTTTTGTCTTGCGCTTGTACCGCACCCGTCAGGAACAGACTGCCGATGAGCGCAAGTGAGATAAATAGTTTTTTCATTTTATGGGCCCCATGGCTTAGATTGCGTCCGCGCCGGTTTCACCGGTGCGAATGCGAACGACCTGCTCGAGGCTGAAGACAAATATTTTGCCGTCGCCAATTTTTCCGGTGTTCGCGGATTTTTCGATTGCTTCGATGACTTGCTCGACCAAATCGTCTTTGATCGCCGCTTCAATTTTTACTTTCGGCAAAAAATCGACGACGTATTCGGCACCGCGATACAGCTCGGTGTGGCCTTTTTGGCGTCCAAAGCCTTTGACTTCTGTGACGGTGATGCCTTGCACGCCGATGGCGGACAACGCTTCACGCACTTCGTCAAGCTTGAACGGCTTGATGATTGCGGTTACAAGTTTCATATTTTCTCCTTGTGAATGATCAAAATTTGTAAAGCATTTCGATGCCAAGTGAACGCTCGGTTTTACTGGTCGCTGTGCGGTCCGACTTCAGGAACGCATTCTGGTCGGAGCGGTCCCCCCGCAATTCCGCACGCAATTCCAGATTCTTGTTGGGCAGGTAGGCGACCGTCGCGGTTGCTTCTTTCCACTTTTGTACGATGCCGGTACGGTAGCCATCTTTGTCGTCGAAATATTCGCCGCGCAGCGAAACCCGCCACTGGTCGTTAAGCTGAACGTTCGCATAGCCTGCAATGCCCTGCCACTTGGCTTTGCCGACACCCGCACTGCCACTCTCTTGGGTGCCGTAATCATAGTTAAGAACGAAGCCAAGTTGCTCGCTCGCGGTAAAGGTCGCGACGATGTCGAGCAGATTGCGGGTGCCTTTTTCGACCGACTTGGGGTAGTTGCTGACTTGCTCCTTGCCGCTATAACCGGTGAACAACACGGAAAAAATCTTGTTGGGCGTAAAGCCGGCCTGCAATTCGATGGTCTTGTCGTTGTTGGTGTCCTTGAACGCATCCCAGCCTTGGTTCACACCGCCCACCAGGGTCAGGGTGTCGCTCACTTTATAAGTTGCGCGCACGCCGGTATGCGTGAACGGAATCGCGTAGCCGAACAGGATTGAACGCGAGTAATTGGTGTTGCCCGGGCTCTTGATGACTTCCGCACCCGAGAGCGTCACGAATTTACCGGCAATCACGGTGAGTGGGCCGGCACCGTAGTGCAAAAATGCCTGTGTGAAATCGGCGCGCTTGTCGACACCGTTGGCGGGGCCGCGATTTTTGTCGATGGTGCCATAGGCGGCAATCGTGTCGGCGTCCTTGCCGAGCGTGACATCAAGCAGCCCGCCAAAGCCGTCTTCGGGCGTGTTGGCGAGTTGCAGATCGAACGATTGCAAACTCACTTTGTTACGGTCGAAGTCAAACACGCGATCATTCACGCCACTGACAAACTTGCCCGCGCCGCGCAGGTTGGTATAGCCGATATCAATGTGACCGGTAAGGTCAAATCCCCCGACGGAAAATATTGCCGGTGCTGGCGGCGGCGGTGTCGGCTCCGCAGGTTTATCGGTGCTGGCCGGTGTCGGCGCTGGCGGCACGGGTGCGGCCTGCTGTGCGATCACCTGATAACTGGTTAGCGACAATGTGACGACGCCCGCGAGTGCCAAGTGTGTTGTGATTTTTCTCATTGCAAGACCCCTGAAGTGATGACGAAAATTTGCCACGCCATTCTATTAGCAGGTTGCATGCCACTGTTTTGATGGTGCTAACTTGCTGATTTTTCATGCGTTACGCGCCTAGCAATGATGGCGCGCACCGAATAAATGCATACATTTTACGATGCGCACATTATTGGAGCGGAGGTTGATGGGAACGTCAAACGAGCGCCTCGGTTAGAATATGCGATCAAAACGCGACCGCGTTGCCGACCCGAAGAATCCACGTGACCAAAGTATCCGCCGCGCTCGACGCGTTAAACCAACTTGCCGCCAAGCTTGACGCAACGATCAAAAATTCGCCCTTGAGTGAGATCGAAAAAAACGCGCGGCAGCATTTCATCTCACAGCTCGCCAAGGAAGGTTTGGTGACGCGCGAGGAATACGAAGTGCAAGTAGCGTTACTGGAAAGAACGCGCACGAAATTAAATGAGCTTGAAAATAAAATTGCGCTCCTTGAAGCCGCGCGGCCGCAATAAATGTCCTTAGCGGTTCTCTATTCGCGCGCGCTCACCGGCATGGAAGCGCCGCTGGTCACGGTGGAAGTTCATCTGGCCAATGGTTTGCCAAATTTCACCATCGTCGGATTGCCCGAAGCGGAGGTAAAAGAAAGCAAGGATCGAGTGCGCGCCGCGCTGCTGAACGCGCGCTTTGAATTTCCGTCGCGTCGCATCACCGTCAATCTGGCCCCCGCCGATTTGCCCAAGGAAAGTGGCCGTTTCGATTTGCCGATCGCCATTGGCAT
>JAYVXF010000332.1:0-10130 GCA_043793345.1 Betaproteobacteria bacterium
AAGATTTTGCGTTGCTCTCCAATCGCAATCTTGGCAAGGGCGACAGCCGCATCGCTGACCTTAAAAACGGCGAGTTGCATAAAGCGAATTTTGCGATCAAGGTTTGCAGCGTCGATGTGCTGGCCGACATTACCCAACGCAGGCTCGCAGCGCTAAGCCAAAAAAACGAAGTGGATGGCCGACTGCAGAAAAGGCTGGAGGCCGACCCAAATGTGCGCGCCATTGGCGATGTGAAGGCATTGCCCGCATCGGGGCAAGTTGGTAATACTGCGCCAATTGCAAATATCGCGGCACCGCTTTCGTTGGGCGCAACCACTGCGCCAGCGCCCGACAATGCGGCCTCGGTGTTGAAGCCGTCAACACGCTTTGATACGCTGGCGATTCCGCAGTCGGAAGGCACGCGGAAACAGCGCGAGCGACCAGCACGCATACCCGAGCTGGCACTTGAAACATTATTGCCAGATCAAGACAACACGCTCGGTTTCATCGGTTTGAAAACAGGTGACGTCCTGCCGTACGCGCAGGCAACCATCCGCGTCAAGGGTGCTGCTGGCGCGACGCTCAAATTGAAAGTCAATGACAAAAATATCGGTGAGGATCGGGTTGGCAAAAAGGCGGTTCTGGCTGAAAAAAATTCGCAGGCGTGGGAATTTATCGGTATCGATCTAGCTGTCGGTGAGAACATCCTGTCCGTCTCTCAGGTCGACCAATTTGGCAATGCCCGTGGCGAAAAATCCATTAAGGTAATCGCACCAGGCGCGTTGGCGAATGTGAAAATCTCGTTCAAGCAAGCTACCAGCGCAGGTGCAATTGCTGACGGGAAAACACCTACGCGTGTGGTGGTGAACCTTTTCGACCGCAACAATGTTCCGGTGACTTCTCGCGTTGCCATCAACCTTTCCTCCTCGCTTGGCCGCTGGAACGTCGAGGACTTGAACCCTGTTGAGCCAGGCTTGCAGACCTTCGTTGAGGATGGTCGCGCCGAATTTCTACTGATGCCGCCCAGCGAGCCGGGGCAAGCGCAGATTAGGGTCAGTAGCGGCGATATCAAAGCGGAAGAAAAACTTGATTTCCTTCCCGATCTGCGGGAAATGATTGCCGCTGGTGTCATTGAAGGCGTGTTAAACCTGCGTAAACTTGATGCGAGGGGGCTGACACCGGCGCGCGCGCAGGATGGATTTGAGCAGGAAATTCAACATATTTCGCGTACCTGGGGCAATGGTGATCGCGATGCGGCTGCGCGCGCGGCGATGTTCTTGAAAGGCAAGGTGCGCGGTGAGTATCTCCTGACGCTGGCCTATGATTCCGACAAGAATACCCGCGAGCGTTTGTTTCGCGATATTCAGCCCGATGAGTTCTATCCGGTTTACGGCGACTCCTCCGTGCGATCCTTCGACGCACAATCGACCGGGCGGCTGTACGTGCGCATCGACAACAAAAAATCCTATTTGCTGTACGGCGATTTCAATACCTCGCAGGCGACAGACGCCCGCAAGCTATCCAATTACAGTCGCTCGCTGACCGGCGTAAAAGAACATTTTGAGAATTCGCGTGTTTCCGCCAACGTTTTCGCCAGTCGCGATTCCACCAAGCAGGTTATCGACGAGTTTCGAACCAATGGCACGTCGGGACCCTTCACACTATCGCGTACCGGCGGATTGATCAACAGCGAAAAAATCGAGGTGCTCACGCGCGACCGCAATCAGCCGTCGGTGATTATCCGCAGCGTGCCGCAAACGCGTTTTGTCGATTACGAATTGGAGCCTTTGACTGGCAGGATTTTGTTCAAAGCGCCGATCCCGAGCCTCGATGAAAACCTTAACCCGATCTCGATTCGGTTCACATACGAAGTCGATCAGGGCGGACAGGAATTCTGGGTATTTGGCGGCGATGTCCAGGTCAAGCTTACGGAAAATTTCGAGGTTGGTGCGATGCTGGTTGATGATCGAAATCCAGCCGATAAATTTCGCATGGCCGGGGTAAACGCGATCGCCAAGCTGGCGGACAAAACTTTCCTGGTGGCCGAAATTGCCGAGACGCGACGGGAACAAGTTGCGGCGGGGCTTGCGCAGGGCGAGAAACAAGGGCGCGCGGAACGTGTGGAACTGCGCCATGCCGATGGCGCGCTCGACGCCAATTTTTACGCTGGACGCGCCGACGAAAATTTTGATAATCCAAGCTCCAGTCTCTCCAAGGGCCGTATCGAGCTCGGCGGTAAACTTGCCTATCGGCTTGACGACAAAACGCGCATCAGGGGCGAGTTTTTGCGCACCGAGGAATTACTGTCTGCGTCGAAGCGGGACGGCTTGCTGGTCGCGGCAGAGCGGACGCTGGAGAACGGTTTGCGCGTGGAAGTCGGTATCCGTCATGCCCGCGAATCACAAGTCACTCAAGTACCTGGTACAGCTGTCATTCCTAACGAACTGACCGCTATCCGCGCCCGGGTGACGGGAAACGTTCCTGGTCTCAAAGATGCGTCCGCGTATGTCGAAGCGGAAGTTGATGTCAAAGATTCGGCGCGCAAAATTGCCGCAATTGGTGGCGACTATCGTCTCGGTGGTAGCGGTCGACTGTACGCGCGGCACGAATTCATTTCGTCGCTGACTGGTCCGTATGGTTTGAATAATCAGCAGCGGCAGAATTCCACTGTGGTCGGCATCAGCACCGATTACATGAAAGACGGGAATGTGTTCAGTGAATATCGCATCCGGGATGCAATTTCTGGTGGCGATGCCGAGGCTGCGCTGGGTCTGCGTAATTTGTGGCACGTCGCGGATGGTCTTGCCTTGACCACCAGTTTTGAACGTGTTCACGCGCTATCGGGCAAGGTTGAAAACGAATCCACCGCAGCAACATTCGGACTCGAATACACCGCTAATCCGCTCTGGAAAGGCTCGACACGGCTCGAGTTAAGAAAAGGCTACAGCAGCGATTCCATTCTTTCCACCGTCGCGGTCGCGTCCAAGCTGAATCAGAATTGGACATTGCTTGGCCGCAACACCTATTCGCTGATCAAGAATAAAGGTCAGAGCACAGGCGAAAATGAACAAGACCGTCTACAGGCTGGCTTGGCATATCGCGATACTGCAACCGATACATGGAATGCGCTTGGCCGCGTTGAGCACCGCACAGAAAACGATACCACGCAGCCTGGCATAGAGCTTAAGCGAACCGTTGAATTAATCTCCATTCACGCCAACTGGCAGCCCCGTCGGCCATTCACTTTCTCAGGCCGCTATGCGACAAAGTGGACCAATGAGCAATCCAACGATTTGCGCACCAAAAACAACGCACATTTGTTGGCGGGACGCGCGATCTGGGAATTCGCGCCGCGCTGGGACGCGTCACTGAACGCCTCGACCATGCTCGGCCATGGCGTCCAATCAAAATACTACGGCTTGGGGCTGGAGCTCGGTTTCATGGTGATGGAAAATCTGTGGCTATCCGCCGGTTACAACGTGTTTGGATACAACGACAAAGATTTAACTGCGGGTGAATATACGAACAGGGGAGCGTTTGTTCGGTTACGTTATAAGTTCGACGAGGATTTGTTTGCCAGCGGCAAAACACGTGCTAGTGCTACGGGATTGACGGCGACGAAATGAGTGCGATGAATTCGAAAAAAATGTCGAATCTGGCGCGATGGCTGGTGATAACCGCCGGTTTTGCGTTTCTCTTAAACAGCCATTACATCCGCGCAGAAGTGTTCTATGGCGTCACCGCAAACGGAATATTCAGCGTCGACGGGACGCAAGGCGGCCCGCCCACGACTTTGGTGACATTTGCCGCCCCGTTGGCGCAAGCCGCGACTCTCGCAACCCGACCCAGCGATGGCATGCTGTTTTACCTTGATTCGGGAGCTGCAAACCCTAATCTTTGGCGTTGGGATCCAAATAACCCAAGTGTGGCACCAATTCTGGTTGGCACCCCTGGTGCGACCACCACTGGCGTGATCCGACTTGGATTTGATGCAGTCGGAACTCTTTATGCGATGAACCCCGGTCCATCAACCGTTTGGACGTTGGATCCCAATTCCGGGGCAATACTGACGGCGACGCCGGCCAGTGGCGCCGCAGTTCCGGGCGGTGGTGACCTTTGTCTAGAGCCTGGCACCGGCATTCTGTATATGGTTGCCCAAACGCAGCTTTTCACAGTAACGCCTTCCGCAGTCGTTACACTGCTTGGTGTCGTAACCGGCGTTGCGGCCATGCCCGGTTGCGCATTCGACAGCAAGGGACGTCTGCTGGTCGTGTCAGGTTCGCAACTCTATACCGTCAATATCGGAACTCTGACCGCAACCGCGCTACCGCAAACCACTGGTGCACTCGCTTTCGGCGACCTTGCATCTGCACCCGGCCGGGTTGCCAATTTGCGGCTGACAAAAACGGCGAGCAACATTACGCCTGGTAACACCGTAAGTTTTACCGTCGCCGTGACCAATGGTGGCCCCGCCAATGCGACGGACGTTCGTGTGCTGGATTTGTTGCCGGCTGGCTTGGCATTTGTTTCCGCGACTGCTAGTAAAGGCACCTACAATTCGGCTACCGGGATCTGGCTGGTCGGCACCATGAGCAACGGCTTGACTGCGACGCTCACGATCAATGCCAACGTCACCGGAACATCGCCCATCATAAATACGGCGCAGGTTTCATACGCGGATCAAGCCGATCCCAATTCGACTCCAGGCAATAATGTGGCAGGCGAAGACGATCAGGCGAGCGTGACGATTACGCCCAGCCCAGATTTGCAGATCGTCAAAGCCGCGACGAGCACGTTTGCAATCGGTGCCAATGGCACTTATTCACTGATGGTCAACAACCTGCTCGGCAGCGCCACCACCGGCGTGGCGAACTACACCGTCACTGACAACATGCCGGCCGGACTCACCATTGTCGGTACGCCGACCGGCACAGGCTGGAATTGTGCCGCATCTACTGCGGCTCAAGTGAGTTGCACCAGCAATGTCGCTATTGGCGCGGGTCTTACTAGCGCCAACGCGATCACTGTCACGGTATTGCCATCGGCGGCGGCGGCACCGAGCGTTTCAAATACCGCCACCGTTTCAGGCGGCGGCGAGCCGGCAGCCAATAGTGGTAACAACTCCAGTACGATTTTGACCACCGTTTGTGCGGCAAATTGTCCGGATATCAGGGTCAACAAAACGGGTTCGGCGAGCTTCACACCTGGAACCAGCGGCACCTACACGCTGAGCGTCACCAATGTCGGTGGCCTGTCGACCGGCACTAACTTGTACACGTTGACCGATACATTACCGACTGGTATTACTTTGGCTGCGGTGCCGACCGTGGGCGCGGGCTGGACTTGCGCTGCGAATCAGGGCGGAGCCGGCAACAATACTGTCGGGTCAAGTAACGTCGATTGCACTAGTACGACCGCCATCGTCGCTGGCGGCACATCCAGCACTGTGACTTTGACCGTTGCCGTGGCGAAAGCCGCAGTGCCCAGCGTCACGAACACGGCGGTCGTTTCGGGCGGTGGCGAGCCGGCGGGGGCAACGGGCAACAATTCGACTGCGCTTGTCACGCCTGTTAACGACTTTGATTTGCAGATCACCAAGACCGGGCCGGCGCGCTTTGTCATTGGCACTAACGGCACTTATACGATCACCGTTAACAATGGAGGCGCAGGTAATATTGCAGCGGGCAATATTTATACCGTGACCGATTCGCTGCCTTCCGGACTGACCTTGGCTGTCGCACCGGTCGGTACCGGCTGGACCTGCGCGGCGAATCAGGGCGGTGCCGGTAACAACACAGTTGGCAACGCGAATATCAATTGCACAAGTATCACCGCGATTGGTGCCGGGACGGCGAATCCAAACGCGATTACGGTCACGGTGGCAGTTGCCGCAGCGGCGTTCGCCAGCGTTACCAATATTGCCACGGTTGCGAGCACCACGCTTGTTGAGGCACCGGCATTCACAGGCAACAACACATCCACCGTCACGACGCCGGTGAGCGCGACCGATCTCGTCATCACCAAGACCCACGCCGGCAACTTTACCGTCGGCACAACCGGTATCTATACGATTACAGTCACCAATATTGGCGGACAGGCGAGTGTGGGAACGATCACTGTCACCGATACCCTGCCGACAGGCTTGACCTTAAACGTAGCGCCAAGCGGCACCGGATGGACTTGCGCGGCTAACCAGGGCGGCGCAGGCAACAACACTGCAGGCGGTATCGGCGTCAACTGCACCAGCGCGACGACCATCGCCCAGAATGTTTCGTTACCGCCATTGGTGGTGGCGGTAAACGTGCTTGCGTTAGCCGTGCCGAGCGTAAGCAATACGGCAACCGTTGCGGGCGGCGGTGAGCCTGCTGGAAATACCGGCAACAATTCCGGTACTGACATTACCAACGTGTTCATTTCGCCGGTAATCGCCAAAGCCTTCACGACAAATCCGATTCTCGCCGGAAATCCCACCAAGCTTACGTTGACGATTTCCAATCCCATCGCGAACTCAGTTTCGCTGCTCGGTGTGGCAGTCGTTGATCCCTTCCCGGCCGGGATGACGGTTACCGCCCCCGCAAATTTCAGCAATAGTTGCGCCGGGACTGTTTCGCCAGGCCAGAATCAGGGCGATTCGTCTATTTCACTTACCGGCGGTGGGCCAATAGCGCCCGGTGCGAGCTGCACAATTCAGGTCGACGTTACCAGCACCATCACGGGAACGGCTACCAATACTACCGGTCAGGTTAGTTCGAGCAATAGCGGCATTGGCAACACTTCAGCCGCAACACTTACGGTCAATTCGCCCGGTGCCCCGGTACTTACGAAGCTCAGCTCGCCGGATCCTGTCGGGGTAAATCGCAATGCGACGCTGACATTCACTATTGTCAACAAGGCAACCAATACAGCAGCGGGAATGGCATTCACCGACGCCTTTCCGGCGGGCGTCGTCTATCAAGGCACGGTAACAAACGGCTGTGGCGGCACGCTCACGAACAATCTTGGCGGCGCGTTGGTTGCAGGAACCAGCGTGGGAATTCGCGAGGCCGCGATTCTTGCGCAGGCCGGGGGCGCTACTTGCACGCTCGTTATCAACATCTCCAGCGCAACCCCGGGCGCGTATCTAAACACCAGTGCGGGCGGCACGCCCAATATTACCGGTCTCGCTGGTGGTCTGACCGCGAACGTAAACGATACGCTCAACGTCGAAGGAACAATTTTAGCCAAGGCGTTTAGCCCGGCGAGTGTCCCCACTAACGGAACTTCTACGCTTACGTTTACCGTCACCAATGGTGCCGGAAATCCGCAACAAAATAACCTCGCCTTTACCGAAACGCTACCAACGAACGTTGTGCTCGTGGGAACGCCTGCTGGGAGCCAGTGCGGAGGCACGGTCACGAGCACGACAGGCCCACCGGCAACCATTACGCTTGTCGGCGGGTTCCTGAGCTTGGGACAGGCCACTTGCACGATCGTTGCGACGGTAACTTCCGCGACGGTTGGAACATACAACAACGCAGCAGCAAACGTTACCGGTTTGTCCGCAGGGATGACCAATAGTGTGAACGCCACGCTTACCGTTGTTGCGCCGCCCGTGCTGAGTAAAATTTCGAGTCCTAATCCTGTGGGTGTCGGCCTTCCTTCGGCGCTGACTTTTACCATTACCAATTCCGCTGGTAACCCTGCGCAGGGTTCGCTCGGCTTTATCGATACGTTGACTGCAGGACTCGTCATCGCAAACGCGACCACAACAAATAGCTGCAATGGCATCCTGACAGACGCATCGAGCACGCCGCTTGCTGCAAACGCAACCAGTGTGCGGCTGACGAGTGGATCGATCGCCGCCGGAACCGCGACTTGCACGATCACCGTTAACGTTCAAAGCACAATCCCCGCAAGTTACGCAAACACTGCTGTCGGAAATATTAGCGCGATTACCGGCGGTCTTTCGGCGACAGGGCTTAGCGACACGCTCAACGTGCGCGGCACGACATTGACTAAAGCGTTTTCGCCTGCATCGATCTCGGTCGGCGGCACCTCGACACTTTCATTTACGGTCACAAACGGCACAAGCAATCCGGCGCAGGCGAACTTGAACTTTATCGACACGCTGCCTGGTGGAATGACACTTGCCGCTGTGCCGACATCACCGCAGTGCGGTGGCACGGTTAGTGGCATCGTCGGCGGCAACACCCTTACATTCAGCGGTGGCAATTTAGGGATTGGCGTCGCCAATTGCACCATCTTATCGACCGTCACAGCAGCGGCCGCAGCGACGTACACCAACAATGCCGGCAATATGAGCGGACTTTCGCCCGGCATGACCAATAGTGTCAACGCGACGTTGTCTATTGTTGCCCAGCCGGGTCTGACGAAAGCGTTCGGCCCAACGTTGATCGGCGATGGCGAAACATCAACGCTGACATTCACGATCTCCAATCCTGCGTCCGCCCCCGGGAGCATAGATCTTGGCTTCACCGACACGTTGCCGGCAGGTCTGGTGGTGGCAGGGCCTGTGATCTTCGGCGGAAGTTGCATTAGTACCACCGGTGGCGCATTGTCGCGAACGGCCACAGCGGGACTGAGCACTATTACGGTGGCTGGTGTAGATGTTGCCGTCGGGCCGACCTCTTGCACAGTCACGATCGGGGTAACTAACGCAAGCGCTGTCACGGGTACCTGCCCGCAGGCAAATTTAACCAACGCCGCGACCGCCATCAGCGGGCTGCAAGGATCGTTGTTGAATCAGGTAACGGATCAGTGCTTGTCCGTCGCACCTAATCCGGTTATCAGTAAAATATTTTCCACATCACCGCTTAACGAAAACGCGGCGAGCACATTGGTGTTTACCGTGACGAATGCAAGCGGTAATCCAGCGCAGACCGGCATTGGCTTTGTCGATACGCTGCCTTCCGGCCTGCGCTTGACGGCGGGCGCGACAGCGATACTTGCTGGAGCCGGATGCTCGGGAACGGTAGGCATTACGCAACCGAACATTGTCACGTTCAGTAGCGGCGCGATGACTGCAGGCACCGTCACATGCAATATCACCGTTACGTCCGTAACTAATAGTGCGGGTCAAACGAATGCGAATTGTGCGGCGAACCCGGCAGCGTTTACAAATAATGCCGCGCGGATCAGTGGACTTGTTGGTGCTTCGTACGCGGGCATCCCATGCCTCGTCGTTATTCCGCTGCCCCAGCTTACAAAAGCGCTGGCGTCCAATCCTCAGGCGATAGCTGCCGGTCAGAATACCGCCCTAACATTCAGCATCTCTAACACGGCTGCTGGCGCAGTCGCGCAGACAGGACTCGGGTTTATAGACACATTTCCAGCGGGTATGATCCTCGGCACGCCGAGCGGTCTAGTGGCGACCAATTGCGGTGCGTCGCCTTCGGTGAATGCCGTCTCGGCAAGCGGCACCATCACCGCTTCAGGTATCGATGTTGGCGCTGGCGCAACATGCACGATAGTTGTTAACGTCACCAGCGCTAGTGCTGGCAGCTACGTCAATAGCAACGCGCAAATTACTAGTATCACTGGCAACATTATCAACAACGTTGCCGCACAGACGCTTGATGTGTTCGTCGCGCCGACCGTAACCAAGACGTTCACGCCAGCGACCATCGGGGCAGGCGGTATCACGAGCATGATGATCATCGTGTCGAGTGTTGCCACAAATCCGGCAGCCTTTACAGGCGTTTCAATCAACGACGTCTATAGCGGAACGCTGACAAACGCGGCACCCGGTGGCGTGGTCTGTAGCGGTGCAGGCTCAGCAACCTTGACAGGTGGCACAAACGGCGGAACCAGTGTTGGCTTTAACGCCGGAACTATCGTGCCAGGCGGCAATTGCACGATTACCCAAAGCGTTTCCGCAACATCGACTAATATCAACACGACGACATCGCCTGCTGCTACCGGCCCTACGCCAGTCACCGGAATCGCCGCAAATGCAACACTAACGGTTGCAACCCCCACCGTCGCCAAGACCTTCGCCGCCGCCTCAATCAACGACGGACAAACCACCAGCCTCATCTTCACCTTGACCAACACCGGCAGCAACCCGGCACAGTCGGCGATCACGGTCGGTGACACCCTGCCCACGGGCTTAACGATCACCAGCGCCACCCCAGCGGTGACCTACAGCGCCG
>JAYVXF010000333.1:0-28410 GCA_043793345.1 Betaproteobacteria bacterium
TGGAAAGTAACCAGGAGACAACATGATTGACCTTTATTATTGGCCGACGCCGAACGGCCACAAGATCACGATGTTTCTCGAAGAGGCGAAACTGCCCTACGTGCTCAAGGGCGTGAACATCGGCACCGGTGAGCAATTCCATCCTGATTTTCTGAAAATTTCGCCGAACAACCGCATGCCCGCGATCATCGATCATGCGCCGACAGACGGGAAAAAACCCATCAGCGTATTCGAGTCGGGCGCGATTTTGCTTTATCTGGCCGGCAAGACCGGAAAATTCATCGCCAAAGATTTGCGTGGGCAAGTTGAAACACTCGAATGGCTGATGTGGCAGATGGGCGGTCTCGGGCCGATGGCAGGACAGAATCATCACTTCAGCAATTACGCGCCGGAAAAAATTCCCTACGCGATCAATCGCTACGTGAACGAAACGTCGCGCCTGTACGGTGTGCTCAACAAGCGCCTGAAGGATCGTGCCTTCATCACGGGCAAGCAATACACGATTGCCGACATGGCATCGTACCCGTGGATCATTCCGCAAAATCAGGGACAGGACATGAACGATTTCCCGCATCTGGCACGTTGGCATGCGGCGATCAAGGCGCGGCCTGCGACCACGCGTGCGTACGCGCGTGGCAAAGAAGTGCGCGCGGAAAACGCGCCGACGATGTCGGACGCGCAGAAGAAAATTTTATTTGGTCAGGATAAAAACACCGTCAAGTGAGCACCCAGCCGGTAACGCTTGCCGTACTTCGTCGTTACGCGGTAACGCGTTCGCTGTTCGCGCCCTGTGCGCTTGAACACGCGATCAAAAAATTAGGCTATTTGCAAGCCGACCCGATTCGCGCGCCCGCCCGCGCGCAAGACTTGATCCTGCGCCATCGCGTGATTGATTATCGGGTGGAGGATTTGGAAAAAAACTACGCCGCGTTGCCGCTGATCGAAGACTCGATTTACAACTACGGCTTTTTTCATCGCGACGAACTGGCGTTGCTGCACCCGCGCAAGATGTCAGCGCGCTGGCAAAAATTCATGGCGGAACACGCACCGCAGCGTCGGCAAGTGCTGCGTTACCTAAAGGAAAACAGCCTGGCGCATCCGCGTGAAATTGAAAAATCGCTAAGCATTGGCAGGCACATCAACGGCTGGGGAGGGAGTTCATCGGTGACCACGATGCTGCTGGAAGGCCTGCATCGCGAAGGCAAAGTCCACGTCTGCCGCCGCGACGCCGGCATCCGTGTCTATGCGCCTGCCGGGAAGATTGAACGCACGTTGACACCCGGCACACGCGCCGATGGTTTGATTCGACTTATCATCAATCTCTACGCGCCGCTGCCGCTGCGCACGCTGATGCAGTTTGCACGCGTGATGGGTGCATCGCGACCCGGCGTCGACTACGTCGCGCGCGTAAAGCGGATGATCAAAAGCGGCGAGCAGCGCAGCGAAACGATTGATCACGTTACCTATGTGTGGCCTCAAGCGGAATCACTGCCCGAAGTTGTTGAGGACACAGTGCGCCTGTTGGCACCGTTCGACCCGGTCGTGTGGGATCGCACCCGCTTCGAACATTTCTGGGCTTGGCCGTATCGCTTTGAGGCGTATACGCCACTGGCGAAACGGATTCGTGGCTACTACGCGTTGCCGCTGTTGTGGCGGGACAGCGTCATCGGCTGGGGCAATGTCGCCGTCGATCATGACGACACGCTCAAGGTACAAATCGGCTATGCGGCAAAGAAACCTGCGCGCGGTGATGCGGTAATCTTCAAACGCGAATTGGACGCGGAGATCGAGCGGCTGCGGGGATTTTTGTTAG
The DNA here is from genome assembly GCA_043793345.1 of Betaproteobacteria bacterium. Taxonomy (GTDB): domain Bacteria; phylum Pseudomonadota; class Gammaproteobacteria; order Burkholderiales; family Usitatibacteraceae; genus UKL13-2. The sequence continues at coordinate 1,814 of JAYVXF010000333.1, forward strand.
CGCGGTAGTTTGGTGTTGCAGAGTGGGATGGGATGGGAGGCGATGCGATGCGACGCCACGGTCTGTTCGGACGCGCTATTTTTCACCTGTCATTTCGAACCCGGCTTCATCGGGTGAGAAATCTGCTGTTGAGGATGCAAGGCAAAAGCAGATTCCTACCTACGGTCAAAATGACAATTTGTTCTAACCCGGATTGGCGCGGAGTATTGCTGGTTAAAATATACAAACTCTAGCGCTGGCGCGGCGTTCAGGGCATAAATAGCCCGCAAGGCGCATCGAATGGCGTTCTACGTGCCACTACATACCCACGCGGCCCGCTTATTTCTTCGCAGCTTCCTCGTCTTTTTTCTTGTTCAATTCGGCAATGTATTCGTTGTACTCGATGATCGCGCTATTGCCGATTTCCGTGTGCAGTTTCGCCAGGTCGCTTTGCGTTTTCGCCAAGTCGCCCTGCGCTTTGGCAAACGCCTGCATGCAATCGCGGTAGGTGTTGAGATCGTCGCCGAAAGCTTTAATTCTACTGTCGGGGGCGCGGCGACCGGGCTGCTCGGGCTTCACGCAATTGTGTGTGGGTCGCGCAGCTGCGGTCGCGGCGAGCGGTGGTTGGGCGGCGGGCACTTGCGCGAATGCGGCGACCGCAATGGTGGCTGCGCAAAGCGGGGCTAAAATAAAAATGCTGCTGCGATTGAACATGATGAACACTCCGGAATATTCGGCGGGTTGCGGCAAATTATTTTTCGATAGCTTGGATCAATAGCCGCGTTGTGGCTGAGGCGTCGGCGGACGTTCGACCGGATTGGTTTTGTTCGGCGCGGCCGGCTCTTTGGGCGTGACGATTTTGACGGCTTGCTCCGAGAACCCGTTGTATTCTTTGACGGCCTCGTTGGCTGCCGCTACCGCCGCCGACGCGGCTTGAGACGCTTCCAGCGCGGATAGCCGCAATGCTTCGGCTTCCTGTTGTTTTGCGGCGGCAATTGCCTTCTGGCTGTCCGAAAATGCCTGCACGCAATTCCTGAATGTCTCCAGCGTGCGCACGAATGCGTTCGCCTCTGCGGTGGCGATTTTCTTCGATGCGTCCGGCATCGCGGGCTTTGTGCAGCTGTGTTTGGCGAGTGGCGCGACGGTCGCTGCGGTGGCGGGCGCAGGGGTCGTTTGTGCAAAGACGGCTGTGGAAAATGCCGCGACCGCAATACTGATCGAATAAATCTTCATCGTATTCACCTGATAAAAGTTAAATAGTTTCGCTAACGCCAAACGACAATTTAGCTTACCGCTTTTTGCGTCGCGACCGCCGCGCCTGAGCGCGCGAGCCACGCACGGATCGACTCGATGATGCCGTCACGATTCAGACCGCAATCGGCGAGCAAAGTTGCCGGATCACCGTGCTCGACAAACGCGTCCGGCAGGCCGAGTTGCAGAATGGGAATATGCAAATCCTGCGCCGCGAGAGATTCGGCGACAGCACTTCCCGCGCCGCCCATCACCACGTTTTCTTCCACCGTCACAAGATAGTCGTGGGTGGTGGCGAGCTTGAAAATAAGTTCGCGGTCAATCGGTTTCACGAAGCGCATATTGGCCACGCTTGCGTTGAGTTCTTCGCCTGCCTCCATCGCAGGCTTGACCATCGCACCGAACGCCAGAATCGCCACGCGGCGCGCATCGAAACCTTTGAGCTCACGCGTGACGACACCTTTGCCGATGGCTAACGCCGTCATCGCTTTCTCAATCGCCACACCCGGACCCGCGCCGCGCGGATAGCGGACAGCAGAGGGCGAGTCGAGCGTGATGCCGGTGTAGAGCATTTGACGGCATTCGTTTTCGTCGGCTGGCGCCATCACGGTGATATTCGGAATGCAGCGCAGATAAGAAAAATCAAACGCGCCGTGATGCGTAGGACCATCGGCACCGACCAGACCGCCACGATCCAGCGCAAACATGACCGGCAGATTTTGTATCGCCACGTCGTGAATGAGTTGGTCGTAGCCACGTTGGAGGAACGTGGAATAAATCGCCAGCACCGGCTTCATGCCGTCGGCGGCCAGACCGGCGGCGAAGGTGACTGCGTGCTGCTCGGCGATGGCGACATCGAAATAACGGTTGGGAAATTCCTGCGAAAACTTGACCATGCCCGAGCCTTCGCGCATCGCCGGCGTGATGCCGATCACGCGCTTGTCGGTGCGCGCCATGTCACACAGCCATTCGCCGAATATTTGTGTGTAGGTAGGTTTCGGTTTGGCATCCGCTGCGGATGCCGCTTTGACGATGCCGATTTTTGGGTCGAACTTCGGCGGCCCGTGATAATTTATCGGATCTTCCTCGGCGAGCTTATAGCCCTGGCCTTTTTTGGTGACCACATGCAAAAATTGCGGGCCTTCCAGCTTCTGAACATTTCTTAAGGTATCGACCAGTACATCGACGTTATGTCCATCGATGGGGCCGGTGTAGTTAAAGCCGAATTCCTCGAACATGGTCGATGGCGTGATCATGCCCTTGGCGTGCTCTTCGACGCGCTTGGCAATTTCCATGAAGGTCGGCGTGGCGGAAAGAATTTTCTCCGCCGTCTTTTTGGTATTGGCGTAGAAACGTCCCGACATCAGTTTGGATAAATAATTATTCAGCGCGCCGATGCTTTCCGAAATCGACATGTCGTTGTCATTCAACACCACGATCACATTTTCACGGCCGATGTTGTTCATCGCCTCAAACGCCATGCCGGCCGTGATCGCGCCATCGCCAATGATGGCCACCGATTTGCGTTTGGAGCCGCTCAGGCGCGCAGCCACTGCCATGCCGAGCGCGGCGGAAATTGACGTTGAAGAATGCGCGGTGCCGAAGGTGTCGTAAATACTTTCCTCGCGACGCGGGAAGCCGGCAATACCGCCTTTTTGGCGCAGCTTCGGCATACCTGCTTTGCGACCGGTAAGGATTTTATGGCCATAGGTTTGATGGCCGACATCCCACACCAGACGATCTTCCGGCGTGTTGAATACATAGTGCAGCGCAATGGTCAGCTCGACCGTACCGAGGTTTGATGAAAAATGTCCGCCAGTGGACGACACCGATTCGACGATGAATTCGCGCAGCTCTTTGGCCAGTGGCAGCAGTTCGCGCCGATCCAATTTGCGCAGCTCGGCCGGGTCGTTGATGGTGTCCAGCAGTGGGTATTTTTTCATGAACTTGCTTGCAACGCCTTAATGTTGTCGCCTTACAATGAACTCCGCCAATTGCCGCAGCCGCTCTGCGCGCTCGCCGAAACGGCTAACCGCATCCAGCGCTTCTGCCAATAATTCAGTGGCAAATTGTTTCGCTGGCATCAAGCCCATCAAGCCCACGTAGGTCGGCTTGTTTGCATCCTGATCTTTGCCTGCAGTTTTACCGAGTTTCTCGGTATTAGACTCGCAATCGAGTATGTCGTCCACTACCTGAAACGCCAATCCCACCCGCTTGCCATAACGATCCAGATGCTCCATCTCGACATCATTCAAGGGATTGCCGCAATACGCGCCGAGCAATACGGACGCACGAATGAGCGCGCCGGTTTTGAGAATGTGCATGAATTCCAGCTCGGGCAGCGTGATTTGCTTACCCACATTGGCCAGATCAATCGCCTGCCCGCCCGCCATGCCGTGCGATCCGCAGGCACGGGCAAATAATTGCTGCATCTTGATTTGGGTCTCACTCGAATCTGCGAGGCGATGCGTTGACATCAATTCAAACGCGAGCGCCTGAAGGGCGTCGCCAGCCAGCAGCGCGGTGGCTTCATCAAACTCGACGTGGCAGGTCGGCTTGCCGCGACGCAGGACATCATCGTCCATGCACGGTAAATCGTCATGCGCGAGCGAGTAGGCGTGGATGATTTCGACTGCTGCGGCGACAATTTTTACCCGTTCAGGATCGGCCGACGAGATCAATCCGGCAGCAAATGCCAGCATCGGCCGTACCCGCTTGCCGCCACCCAGGGTCGTATAGCGCATCGCGTCGTGCAGGCGCGTGGGCACAGTGTTTTTGGGCGGCAACAGCGTCTCGAGCGTGCGCTCCATGTCGAGCGCGACATCGCGCGCCCAATCCTGAAAATCGCCCATGGCGTCAAGCCTGGAAATTTTTAAGCTCGCCGCCATCAAGTACTTTTATTTTTTGCTCGGCGTCCTTCAACACCGCTTCGCAAAACTTGAGTAATTCGGTACCGCGCTGGTAAGCGGTGAGCGATTCTTCCAGCGGCAGTTGACCACTTTCCATTTTTTCAACGAGCAGATCCAGCTCGGCCAGAGCAGCTTCGAAATTCTTCGGCGTAGGTGCCGTAGGTGGTGAAGGCGGTGTTGTTTTGGGCATGATTGCAGGCGAGGGTCAATCTGAAATCATAGCAGAACGAGCCCAATGCAGGCTCACATCCGCCACCGCCGTGAAGACCATCCATTAGCCGCAAAATCCGCAATAAACCTTGCCCTTTCGAGCCCTTTGGGGCACACTCCGCATTCCTTTTCGTGGGTTCCCTCTTGGGAATTCGTTTTACGGGACGGAGTCTGTAGAGTTAAAAGCTAACAAACTCGATCGCCCAGGTGTTTTTACTTTGGTTTATCCGCAATTTTTTGACCGGATACATTGGAGGTAAGGACTATGTCCGAACTATTCGGTGCGCGCGAGCTTGCTCCCGTCACGACGCAACTTCCTGTCAGCTGGTATTTTGAACGCGCCATTTATGAGCGCGAGATGGACGTTTTTTTCAAAAATGGCCCGGGCTATGTCGGCCATGAATTAATGGTGCCGCGGAACCGCGATTTCCGTGCGCTGGAAATGACCAATGGCGCATGGGCACTCATCAACAATGGCCGCGACATCAATCTGGTTTCCAACATTTGTCGTCATCGTCAGGCGGTCATGCTCAAAGGTGCGGGGCAACTGCCCACCGGCAATATCGTTTGTCCGCTGCATCGCTGGACGTACGATGGCGCGGGCAAGCTGCTCGGCGCGCCGCATTTTCCGCAGCAGCCGTGTCTGGATCTGCCGAAAAAACATTTGCAGAAATGGAACGGCATGTTGTTTCAGGGGCCGCGCAATATTGCCGCCGATCTCGGTCGCCTCGGCTGCGCAGGTGATCTCGATTTCGCCGGTCACGTGCTCAATAAAGTTGAAGTCACCGAATACAACTTCAACTGGAAAACATTCATCGAAGTGTATCTCGAGGATTATCACGTCGAGCCGTTTCATCCGGGTCTGGGGAAATTTGTCGATTGCGACAAACTCGATTGGGAATTTGGCGATTGGTATAGTGTGCAAACGGTCGGCGTCAATAAAGCGCTGGCGCGGCCCGGTACCGAAACGTACAAAAAATGGCACGACATGGTGCTCAAGTTTCGCGGTGGCGTTGCGCCATCCAAAGGCGCGATCTGGCTAACCTACTACCCGAACATCATGGTCGAGTGGTATCCGCACGTGCTGGTGATTTCGACCATCGTGCCGCGCGGGCCCGATCGTTGCACCAACATCGTCGAGTTTTATTACCCCGAAGAAATCGCCCTGTTCGAGCCCGAATTCATTGCCGCTGAACAAAAGGCGTACGACGAAACGGCGCTGGAAGATGAGGAAATTTGTCAGCGCATGAACGACGGGCGCAAATTATTGTGGCAGGAAGGACGCGATGAACAAGGGCCGTACCAATCGCCGATGGAAGATGGCATGGTGCATTTCCATGAATTTTTGCGTCGCGGGATGGAGTCGCCGCAATCTTGACCGTGCGAATGCCCGGTTAAATCGCCAACAATCGGCCAGCGGCTAAAGCCATTGCGCCATTGCGACAGTCGATACAACGGCGCAGATCAGGCTGCAAGATTTGGCGTCAGGCCTTCTTGGCCCACGCGCTGCACCAGCCTTTTGCCGCCACTTGCTTGCCGGCAAACAATGGGCAACCACCCGCCGCATCGGTCGGCTTTCCCTGATAAAGCACGCAATTGTCGCACTGCTGCGCCGCCGCATGTTGCGGAAATTTAACTTTGTCCACCTTGGTTGCGTTGGCTTTGTAGCCCAGCGCTGCGGCCTGTGTTTCTGTCTCGGCGACCATGGGAACGTCGGCGAAAGTGTGGCCGGCCAACAGGGCACCACTGCCGAGACAAGTTTGGATCATGAACTGGCGACGGTTTGTCATGGGAATATTTCCTTGGTTGTTGGGAAAGAATTGAGTGTAAAAATTAAGTAAAACACAGAAACGAAAATGTGAATTCGCGTCGCAGCGCCTCAGACGCACAGTCGCATCTTGATCTAATTTAAGTCGACTTTTGGAAAAAACGTCGTCGAGCAATTGACGCAGATCCGGCCGAAAAGTTGCATAAGTCTTAAAAATAAATGCGCGATTACATCGCATTGCGGCGCGCACAAGTTGCCCGTTATCTAATCACATCCGTGATAGCCTTCGATACAGCATTTTCGGTTTAGGCCTTTCCATCTCGAAATCCAAGGAGCTGAAGCATGAACATAAACTTGAAGAAATTAATTGCCGGGTCAATTCTCAGCGCTCTCGCCTCGGTCGCGAATGCAGCCGACGGTTTGATTGAAATAAAAAGCGCGCATAGCGCGGCTGACACCGGCACGCGGCTGGTTGCTGCCATCGAGACCCGCAAGCTCACCCTATTTGCCCGCATCGATCACGCCGCAGGAGCCAGGAAAATCGACAAGACGCTGCGCCCGACCGAAGTATTTATTTTCGGCAACCCAAACGGCGGAACGCCGTTGATGGAATGCGCGCAATCGATGGGCATTGATCTGCCCCTCAAGATGCTGGTGTGGCAAACGGCAGATGGCAGCGTCATGCTCGGCTACAACGACCCCGCGTGGCTGGCGAAACGTCACGGCACTGCGTGCGAACAACCGGTGGCGAATATTTCGAAAGCGCTGGATGGCATCGCCAAAGGGGTTGCGGCACCGTGAGGTTTGGGTTTGTGCGGTCGTTTACTAAGTCACGTCACCCAGCATATTGAGGCGTATATCAAGCACTGACGCGGTTTTCAGGCCGAAAATGGCTGTGAAGCCGCGCCGGTGCTAGTGTTTATTTATTTTTTGCGGGCAATTTGGATCTTGCCAACGCGCAACGTCAGCCCCTGCTCCGGTATGACTCCAAGTCTGCGGCAGATATTTCCGAACATGGCAGTAACTTGTAGTGCTTTTCATCGACCACTTTCACGTCGTCGTTTTCAATGGTCAACTCGAACATGGCGATACGATCATCGTCCATGAATTGCGCGGACAGCGCACGGCAGATGAGCCCGGGAAATTGTTCTTTGCAGCAAGTCAGGTCTTGCCCGGTCTGCACCACGGATAGTTGATCACTACCGCCTTTGGCTTGCACCGGAATCACGTAGTGGTTGCCATGGCGGTCTAGTCCAACGTACAACTCGTCGATTTCGATCTGGCCGATGCCTTTGACGGTCGTACGTAAATGGTTCTGCAGCGAGTAAGTCGTGAGGCCAAGAAAAATATCGACCAGGCGGTTGTATCGCACTTTTGCAAGTAGCGCCTGCTCATCACCTTGCGCGTAGCCGATGACGATCTCGGGCGTTGCATCGGGAATTTTGATCGTCACCAATTCGGCGCGCGGCAGGATGCGATTTATCTTCACCTGCTTGAACTGGTATTTGGCGCGTCCGGCCGCCTCGATAATCCATTCACTGCCTTTCACTGCCTTTCACTGCCGTATTTCGTATTGTCTGCGGCAGATGTGTCCGATACCTGAAGCTGTAAATCAAATCGCCCAAATTCTTCGGCAGCACAATCTTTAGCTGTTTCGCAACCGCTGCTATCTCGTCGCGGTTGAATGAGAATTGCGTTGCGCCTTGTTCGTGATGGCGCTGAAAAATTTTCTCGATAATGGCTTCATATCGATTTCGGGTGGCGGGAGCTGTGGGCGCTTTAACCATATGCTGACTCAGGTTCGCAAAGCAGCGGCTGATAAATATTTTTATTCACCACTTCACCTTTTCGTAATCGCTGGCCAATGACCGTGGAAGGCACGTTAAAGTATTTCGCCGCGGCCCCCATCGTGAGGTTTAGCAAGTATTCATTACTCAACTCGATCAAGTTGGCAGGCTTGGTCGGACGAATGCCCAGCGCTTTGATGACTTCATGCGCGACCGCACGACCGAGCAATGGCGGTACGCTATTGCCGATTTCGCGGAACCCGTGCCATTTGGTTGCGTGAAAACGGAACCAGTCCGGATACGAATGCAGGCGCGCCGCCTCGCGAACGGTGATGACACGCGGATGCGTCGGATGTATCGGTCGGGGACTGGTAAAGGCCCCGCGCGCGGAGTCCGTACCGGCTCGCAGGGTGTTGCACACACCATCAGGATCGAGTTTGAGAAAGCGCGAAATCGATTCAGTTTCTCCATGTGCGGTTTCGATGAACCGCTTTTGTGAGACCTCGGTATGCACTGTTCGAGCGCTCGCGGAAAGCAGTTCCGTATCGTATTTACGAGCATAACCAAAATCGTCCGCATCGGGCTCAATGCCGCGAAGCCGTTTCGCATAGGCGGATGAGGTTTTGAATTTGACCTTCACGCTTTCGCCACGGAGTAATTCTTCGAACTGGTCGGCGTTGGGCAAATCACCAATGGCCTGATTTACCGTGACCCGTTTCGCGGGCTTGGGATAAACCGGCAGTGGCAGGCCTTTGCGGGCACCAATTAAAAACAGGCGCCTCCGATCTTGTGGAACGCCGAAATCAGCCGCATTCAACACTTGCCACGGCAGGAGAATGTCGTAGCCAGCCAATTTCATTTCTTCAACGACCTCGTTGAGGAATTTCTTGTGCGTGCCAACCGTGAGCCCTTTGACGTTTTCAAATACAAAATACTTTGGGCGCAACTCTCTGACCAATCTGACGAAATGAAACACGAGCTGATTGCGTGGATCGTCCAACGCCCGCCTGCCGATCAGCGAGAATCCCTGGCACGGCGCCCCTCCGCAGAGGACATCGATGTCGCGTTTGCCAATTTCTGCGCGATGGCGAATGTCCTCACCAGCAAGATTGACGACGCTCGCACAAATCGTTGCGGCGTGCGGAAAATTGTAATGATGGATTGCACAGTGAATTGGATCGATTTCCACGGCCGCGGCGACATCAAAGCCCGCCTGCTCGAACGCCAGCGAAAGTCCACCGGCGCCGGCGAATAGGTCGATGACGATGGGACGACTGCTGTTGCGATTGTTGGAAGTGGCATTCATTTATTGGTTTGTCTTTTCAGCACGTTGCAGCACGTTGCCATCTCAATCAGTTTACCGCCGTGGCGTGGCAATAAACACTTCCACACTTTGAAATTTCCGTCTGTACACAACCGCCATGTAGATCGCCATTTGATGCGGCTTCCAGATGCAAAACGCCATGAGAGGCGCGCCGATGCTGGTGTTTACACTTTCCATGCGCGCGACTCTTCCATCATCACTTCGCCCGCATTTCCCGCTCCGCCAACCGCGCCAAAATCTTGCCATGCACGCCTCCAAAGCCGCCGTTGCTCATCACCAAGATATTGTCGCCCGGTGCTGACATGACGACGATCGCGGTGACCATCGCATCGAGGTCGTCGAACACCCCCGTCTTGGTGCCAATCGGTTCGAACGTTTTCGCCGCATCCCAGCCGAGATTGTTCGCGTACACAAACACCACATCGGCGAGCGCCAGACTGGCCGGAAACGCATCACGCATGGCACCCAACTTCATGGTGTTGGTGCGCGGCTCAATCACCGCGAAGATGCGTTTATCGCCAACGCGTTTCCTCAATCCTTTGAGCGTCGCCTGAATCGCCGTCGGGTGATGCGCGAAGTCGTCAAACACAGTGACGCCGCCAATCTCGCCTTTGTTTTCCATGCGTCGTGCCACTCCGGTGAATTCGCTCAACGCATCCATAGCCAGTTTGGTCGGCACGCCGGCGTGGCGCGCAGCGGCGATGGCGGCTAACGCATTCATGGTGTTGTGGTCGCCCATCTGGCTCCAGTCGACCATGCCTTTGTCGATGCCATTAAATATCACGTTGAACTGTGTGTCTCGTTCAGTGCGCTTGAAATCCCACAACATGCCGCGACCAAATTCTTCCACGCCGGTCCAGCAACCCATCGCCAGCGTGCGCCGCAAATTTTCATCGCGACCATTGGTGACGATGAGCCCATTGGCCGGCAGCGTGCGGATGAGATGATGAAACTGCGTTTGAATCGCTTCGACGTTGGGAAAAATATCGGCGTGGTCGAGTTCGAGATTGTTGAGGATGGCAGTGCGTGTGCGGTAGTGGACAAATTTGGAGCGCTTGTCGAAAAATGCGGTGTCGTATTCATCCGCTTCAATGACGAAAAACGGCGAGTCGCCGATGGGCAAACGCGCCGAGATGCCGAAATTTGCGGGCACGCCGCCGATCAGAAATCCCGGTAGAAGTCCCGCGTGTTCGAGTATCCAGGCGAGCATCGCGCTGGTGCTGGTTTTGCCGTGGGTGCCCGCGACCGACAGTACCCATTTGCCTTGCAGCACATTTTCGCCCAGCCACTGCGGGCCGGAAATCATCGGCAGACCGCGATTGAGAATTTCCTCGATCACCGGCATTCCGCGTGTCATCACATTGCCGACCACGTATAAATCTGCGCTGAACTTTGTGAGCTGCGCCGCGTCGACATTGTCGTGCAGCGCAATCCCTGCGGCGTTGAGCTGCGTGGACATCGGTGGATAAACACTGATGTCGCAACCTGTGACGGTATGCCCTGCATCTCGTGCGAGCAGCGCAAGCCCGCCCATGAAGGTGCCGCAAATACCGAGAATGTGGATGTGCATGGTTTGTGTTGTGGTCAGCCGACGCGTGACGACAACGATGTCACCGCATAATTTTATCATCGGCATCAAGCGGACAGCGCGTTCGTCACTGTCATTAAGGAGTTTCACAGATGAGAGTAAACTTGAACGCTCTTGAAACAAGGAAACGTGTGCCGCATCTATCAACGATTGCAGCATCCAAACTATTGACTATGGTCCCACATCTCACTACCTCGCTCACCGGTCCGCTACTGGATCTTGAAAAGAAAATCCTCGATGCGCGCCCCAGCATTGAGCGCTGGTTTCGCACCAAATGGATGACCGAGCGTCCGCCGTTTTACACTTCGGTCGATTTGCGCAATTCAGGTTTCAAATTGGCGCCGGTCGACACCAATTTATTTCCCGGCGGCTTCAATAATCTGAATCCCGAATTCATGCCGCTGTGCGTTCAGGCGGCGATGTCGGCGGTGCAACGCGTGTGCCCGGATAAGCAGCGCTTTTTACTGATCCCTGAAAATCACACGCGTAATCTTTTTTATCTCTCCAATGTCGCCGCCATCCAGAAAATATTGACCGGTGCCGGTCTTGAAGTACGGATCGGCTCACTGTTACCTGAAATCACCGCGCCGACCGTGCTGGATTTGCCGAACGGCGAAAAGCTCACGCTCGAGCCGATCACGCGCGTCGGCAATAAATTATTGATCGACGGTTTTGATCCCTGCGCGATATTGCTGAACAACGACCTCTCCGCTGGCGTGCCCGAAATCCTCAAAGGCCTTTCGCAGCCGGTGGTGCCGCCGCTGCATGCGGGCTGGACGACACGCCGCAAAACGTTGCACTTTCACGCCTATGACACGGTGGCGGAAGAATTCGCCAAGCTGATCGGCATTGATCCGTGGTTCATCAATCCGATCTTTAGCCAATGCGGCAGGGTAAATTTTTCCGCGCGCGAAGGCGAGGAGTGTCTCGCCGCCAATGTCGAGGCGGTACTCGGCGAAATGCAGGCAAAATACGACGAATACGGCATTACCGAAAAACCGTTCGTGATTGTGAAGGCCGATGCCGGTACCTATGGCATGGGCATTTTGACCGCGCGCTCGCCTGACGATGTGCGTGGGCTCAATCGCAAAGAACGCAACAAAATGGCGGTGGTGAAGGAGGGCCTGGAGGTAAACGAGGTCATCATTCAGGAAGGCGTACACACGCTGGAAAATCTGAACGGCGCAGTCGCCGAGCCGGTGGTGTACATGATGGACGCGTTCGTCGTCGGTGGTTTTTATCGCGTCAATACCGAGCGCGGTGTTGACGAAAATCTGAATTCGCGCGGCATGAGTTTTGTGCCGCTGGCATTTGAAACAGACTGTACTTCACCCGATTGTTCCGGCTGGCCGGATGCGCCACCGAATCGCTTCTACACCTATGGCGTGGTGGCGCGACTGGCGATGCTGGCGGCATCGCGTGAGCTTGAGAAGCTTGCGCCGCCGTCGCAGGTGGAAGCCGCATTGATGGCCGCAGCGGCCGACTAAGGAGACTTCCCTCTCCCCTCGTGGGAGAGGGATCGAGGGAGAGGGGGTAAATAAATAGGAGTTCAATCAAACATGCGCATCGCCTTCATCACCGATCCGATCGATAAACTCAAAGCTTACAAAGACTCCACTGTATTTATGATTCGTGAAGCCGCCAAACGCGGCCACGGGGTGTTTGCGTTCGAAGCACGCCACATGGCACTCGTCCAAGGTCAAGTACTGGCGCGGGTTTCCAGCCTGTCTGTTTCTGCAAATAATGACGCTTGGTTCAAAGTGGTCAGTGAAACCGAAATGCTGCTCAGCGATTTCGATGCGGTGCTGATGCGCAAAGATCCGCCGTTTGATCAGGAGTATCTCTATGCAACGTTGCTGTTAAGTTTGGCTGAAGAACAAGGCGCGCGCGTGGTCAATCGCGCCGCATCACTGCGCAATTACAACGAAAAATTAGCCATCGCCAAGTTCGGACAATTTACCGTGCCGACAATGGTGACTTGTGACATGCCGCGACTTCACGCTTTCATCGATGCGCAGCGCGACGTGATCGTGAAAAAACTCGATGGCATGGGCGGCACTTCGATTTTTCGGGTGCGTGCCGACGACCCGAATCGCAATGCGATTATCGAAGTGCAAACCATCGACGGTTCGGTGTCGGTGATGGCGCAGCGCTATATCCCGGAAATCACCCAAGGCGACAAGCGCGTGCTGGTGATCGACGGGAAGCCCGTGCCGTTTTGTCTCGCGCGCATTCCCAAAGCCGGTGAGACACGCGGCAATCTGGCGGCCGGCGGGCGCGGCGAGGCGCGGCCAATATCGTCGCGTGACAGTGAAATTGCCGAGGCACTCGGCCCGCAATTAAAAGCCGATGGCCTCACCATCGTCGGGCTCGACATCATCGGCGACTATTTGACCGAAGTGAATGTGACCTCGCCGACCTGCATGGTCGAAATTTTTGAGCAGGCGGGTTTCAATACGGCAGCGTTGGTGATTGATGCGCTGGAACAACGCAGTAAGTAATTACCCAGCATAACGCAACGCAGAACGCCATTTTACGCGGCGTTCAGGCATAAAATGCCTTGAAAGCCGCGCCAGTGCTAGAGTTTCGCCAGCGATTTTCCCAAATCAAGCCGGTCAAAGGTGGGTTTTTACTTTTGACCGAATTAATTTATTGTCACCCGATCAAAATCGAGCCCGCGCTCAATAAATTCGGCGAGCTTCACTTCCTTCGGGCTGCCATGCCCCTGATGAAAAATATCGATGCCGCGACCCAGATGCGACAGGTGCGCGGGCACGATCAGCGTCTCGGCAATATTGAGTGCCTCCATCGGTGGCAATCGGAAACCCTGCACATAATTTGTCGTGCGACTGCGTGTATCGGCCGAGCGCACCGTGATCGCCTCTGGCTTGCCGGGGAGCATGGCGACCGTGACGAAAATGTTGCCGTCAAGTTGCTCGACCAGCTCGCGCACGACGCCCAGAAAAAAATGTTCCTGCTTGCCGATTTTGATACCGACCAGTTTGCCGATGGCGACACCTTGTGCAGAATTGGCCGGGCGCAGCAAACGCAACTGACCGCGGCTTTCGTCGGCAATGCCCCAGGTCTCGGTGCCGTAGTTGAAATCTGCATAGCGCGCGCGAATGGTTGACTCTGATATTTTGCCAAACATTTCGATGTCGGCCATTTCATGGCGCGTTAATTCACTCGTGACACCCGGCTGCTGGAACGGATTGCCCGAGACAAAAAAATGCGTCTCGGTGATGCCGAAAGCGAGGATCGCTTCGTTTTCGCCAGGCATCGTCGCCGGTGACCGCAGGCTGGTGCCCTCACACCAGAGCCGGTGCAGTCGCGTCAACTGCGCGTGCGCGTCCGTGACGCTCCATTCGGCCGGCAGATCAAGCGTGATGGGGTCGCCTCCTTCAGTGAGTTTTTTCAATCGTCGACGCAACGACTTCGAGAGTTCTTCCAGGCTCAGTGCGCGTACGTGCTCGGCGATGACGCTCGACGGGTGAAAAACCGCACCGGCATTGGACCGCAGGTCGACCGCGCAAACGAGACCCTGCGGATTCGCGCTGACTTCGCGCGCGATGGTGACCTTGTGGCCGAAGCGTTTAAGCACCGCATCGACAAAATCAATCTGCCGCGGACCAAGCTCGTGAATGTTGGCTGCTTGTCCCAGCAGCACCGCCGTGTACGCCTGCTCGATACTCGACACGCCATCAATGGCCCCGATCGAATCCTTGACGCGTTTGTGAATGAGTTGGCGGTTTTCGGCTTCGATCCATTGCTGATGCAGGCGCGTCCACAGGCTTAAATCAAAACGGCGATAGATGAATCCGGCGATCAGCATTTGCAGGCCGATGTAGCGCATGATGCGCTGGATGATGAGCGCGCCATGGGCAAATAACGGTGCATCTTCGAGCGCCGCGTCGATCCAGCAGCGACGGTAGCCCGCTTCCATTTCTGTGAGTAAATTACTCGAGACATGCCACGCGGCGACGTCGGTAGGTGACAGCGGAATGGTCTTGCCAGCGTAACGCGCGCGTTGCTCGGTGAGCAGGTAGGCGACCTTGTCGCGCAGTAGCTCCATGCAGGTCAATCGTTCGAGTGCGACGACTGCTTCATCGCGATTGATATTGCGCAGCGCATCGACAATTTTTTGTTGTGCCTGCGGCACGTTGGTCAGCGGAATCGATTGCAGCCACACTTTGCACGACTGCGCGTCGGAAAAGAATAATGAGCCTGGTTTCGTATTTGTTGATGCCTGCGATACCATTTACATCTCCTAAAATCCGCGAGGTGGAGGCGACACTAATCGGTTACGAATGCGCGTTTCACCGCCGACACCCATTGACTTGATTTCGCATCGGCATTCAGTGTATCAAGCCTTGAAGGCGAGGGCGTGGATATTGCCCAGACCGGTTTCGGGAACGCCGGGTCGTCACGAAAGCGCGGGATCACATGCCAGTGCAAGTGCGGCGTCAAATTACCGAGGCTGGCGACATTCATTTTCTCCGGTTGCAGCGCCGCGCGTAACGCTGACTCAAGCGTGAATACCGCCGCCATAAACGATTGTCGGTCATCATCGGATAAATCAGTGAGCTCTTTGACATGCGCATTCCAGATGACGCGGCAGAAACCGGCATAGGCAGCGCCGTCGTCACCCAGCACGCGTACCAAGCGAAATTTTTCGCGGCGAAAAATCAGTTCGCCGCCATCACCATCGCATAGCTCGCAACCATGCATCAGTAGGGCTGCCGCACGATGGGCTTGGTCTGCGTGGTGCCGGCGAACGGCCCGGCGGTAAACGCATACGTCATCGTGGCGTTGTTGGCGTCGCTGAAATTGAGCGTGAGCGTGCCGGTCTTGCCATCCGAAGGAACAACCTTCAATTGACTCGGGTCATACGCGACACCGAGCCACGCCGAGCTGGTGGTGCTGAAGAAATTCCCGGTGTAGGTGTTACCCGTCCAGTTGCCGTCGGTCATCACGTACCAAGCTGCCTTGCCGTCCGGGCCATAGGTAAACCACGCGCCAAACAGAATGCCCGCCTGCTGCGTAATACTGAGACCCCAGCCGTTTTGCGCGGTACCGCCCCACCACATATCGCCGACCTGAATGGGCGACGTACCACGACCGAATAGCTGCCGCGTGATTGATTTCTGTCCGGAGACGCCGTTGATCACGTATTGCAACAACGCCGTCGAATCGCTCGTAAAGTTGATGCTGATGTTGCCGACAGGCGCACCGACTTGAAACTGCGCTGCGTTGTAATTATTTAACGGCGTCGAGGTCGGCTGATAGATCGGTCCCGAGTAGGTGGTGAAATTGCTATTCCACGTGCCGCCGGGCAGTACATACCAAATCGGTTTGCCCGCACTGTCGTAGACGTACATCGCGTTCAACTGGATTTGGCCGTGCTGCTGAATCGACATGCCCCAGCCGTTTTCCGCCGTGCCCGCCCACCACAGGTCGGAATAATTGGCAGCACCCGCACCCGCAACCGTTACGCGAAACATGCCGCGTCCGTAGGTCACCGCGACCAGCGTGGCCGGGTCGTACCAGAACAGCTCACGCACGCGCACACTGGCGGGGCCGTCGTTGCTGGTGCTCCAGCTTTGCCCGCCGTTCTCACTCGTGTACACGCCGTTGGCAGCCGCAACGTAAAGCCAATTCGGCTGCGTGGGGTGGCGCTTGATGTCGTGCAAGGACACACGCGGCAAATTGCTGGAAATATTTTGCCAGGTCGCGCCGCCATCGGTGGTCTGCCACAGCCGTCCGGTGGTGAAGCCTGTGTAGGTGACCCACACCCGATTTGGATTGTCAGGGTCGATGCTCACGCGCGAGACGTTGCCGGCCGGTAATTGGCCGTTGCCGACTTGCGTCCACGTCGGAAAAGGCGATAAGCCGTCGGTGGTTTTCCATACTTGGCCGGGGGAATTGTGCCCCACCCAAATGACGTTCGAGTCGCGCTCGTGTACGGCGACGGCGTTAATGTAATAGCTGCTGACGCCATTGATGATGATCGGTGGCTTGATCGCTGTCCAGGTCGGTATCGCCGCGCGCACATTGGCCGACAGCCAAAGCGAATTGGCGCCCACCAGCATGCGGTCGCGATTGCTTGGGTCGACCACAAACGGCGCGATGAAATTGGCCTTGGCGGGATCCGGATTGGTCGTGCCGCAATAGGTGTTGGTCGCGGTACTTTTCAGCGCTTCGCTGATACCGCCGCAAATATATTGGCGATTATTTGGCCCAACCTTGCGGTGCACCGAGGCGTACACGTACTCGCCGTAGATGGTGGTGTCGTCGATTGGGTCAACCGCCGCGAAGCCGCCATCACCGCCAGCGGTACGTACCCAATCGGTGCCCTGCGAATAAATCAGCGCGCCATTATCCTGCGTGCCGCCAATGATTTTGCCGCCGGCCGCGCGTTTGCCGGCGCCGCCGTAGAATTGCGTCACGCTTAAATTACTATTCAGATTCTGCCAGGTGGAATCGGCATTGGCGTTTGCAGCGAAGACGTTATTTGATCGATAGAGACCACCGTCGTTGCCGAAATATACCACCGGGTTTGAGGTGCTGTAATTGGGCGCGGCGACGATGACGTGATGGTCAGCATGCGGCTGCGCGAGGCCAGAGCCAGCTTGCTGCCAGGTGCTGATACGGTCAAAAATATTGCCGCCATCGACCGATTGAAAAAGATCCAGCCCGCCGACAATCAAGTGACGATCATCGACCGGTGACACCCATAGCGTATTTGCATAGTCACCCTGTACGCTCAAATGTTTTGGCTCGGCAAGCAACATCCAGTTTGCGCCGTAGTCGATTGATTTCCAAATCTGGCCACGGTCTTTGTCCGCGTTTGACTCGGCGTTGCTGTCGACCGACGCGTACACGGTGCCCGGCGCACTGCGTGCATAGCCAAGTTCGATGCGTGCAGTCTTGGGCGTGCCGCGACCGACCGGTACCGATACGAGCTGCGCGCTCGGCGTCCACGTCGCACCGGCATCACTCGAATAATAAACAAAGCCATTGTCCGAGCCGACGATGGCGTTGTTGGCATTGTTGGGATCGAATTTGACATCCAGACCCTGAAAATCGGCAACCTTGGCCCAGGAGATGCCGCCGTCGGTCGAGCGGTAAACCTTGCCGTTCGAGGTGACGCCACCGGTCGCGGTGCCTGAAGTGGTTCCCGCCAAAATAAC
Organism: Betaproteobacteria bacterium; assembly: GCA_043793345.1. Taxonomy (GTDB): domain Bacteria; phylum Pseudomonadota; class Gammaproteobacteria; order Burkholderiales; family Usitatibacteraceae; genus UKL13-2. The sequence goes on from JAYVXF010000333.1 coordinate 19,820, forward strand.
TTGTGGATTAGCTGGGTTCACCGCGATGCGGTTGACGAACCACCAATCGAGGCCGGCAGGATTGACGCTGGTGTCGGTCGAGGTTGCGTTGAGATATGCCCAAGTGACGCCCCGATCCGTGCTCTTGAACATGCCCACACCCTGATAGCCGGTAAAAGACTCGCCGGTGCCGGCATAAACGGTGTTCGGATTGGCCGGGTCGAACGCCATCGCGCCCACGACGACGTTGCCCAGAAAATCGGCAATGGCTGCAAACGACTGGCCGCCGTTGGTTGAAAGCCAGATGCCGCCAGTCGATGCGCCGACCAGTATGCGATTAGCGTCCCGCGGGTCAATCAGCACCGCGCGCAGGCGGCCGCCCACATTGCCAGGCCCCAATGGTGTCCACGCGCTCGCGGAAATACCTGCGGCGAGATTCAGCGCTTGCTCGCCGCCACTTTCCGCGCCGCCGCCGCGTTTGGTCATGAGCGCTTTGCGATCCACCTCTGCGCGCAGCACGTCAGTGGATGTCGGCGTGCGACCAAATTCGTCCATGTCCCAACTGCGTATATAGTCTTTCGCAGGCGAGACAAAGGTCTTGCGGTCAGGATTTTTGAAGGTGCTGCGGTACGCCGCCATGATCTTGTTGCGCGCAACCGCCGGAAGCTTGCAGGCACCTTCGTTATCGACACCCGCCTGGTCGCGCAACTGGCGCAGCGCGAGCCCGGCAATATCGAGTCTGGCGGCGGCGTCGTGGTCAGAAAGTGTATTCAGGCCTTCGCACTGAGCCATGCGTGCCGTGGTGTTGGTGGCGGCAACAATGCGTGTCTCTGGCGGTTGCAGGTTGGCACATCCTGCCAGCAGCAGTACCGCGAACACGCTGAAAACAGCAATCCGATTGCTCTCGATGCTCATGACTTTCTCGCTAAAAAGAATGCAGAAATAATACGCTGTCCCGGCGTGCTTTGCAGTACCTGATATGGTGCGCACGGTTTTACCTGTACGCCCTCAACGAGACACTGGATTGCCTACAACAGCACGCGTTCAATCCCGCCGTTGTTGGCATTGGCGACGTATTGCTTCATCCAGTCCGCGCCCAACACATGCCTGGCAATTTCAACCACGATGTAGTCGGCAGTGGTGCCGCTGTCATTGTCGAATCGTGACAATCCCTGAAGACACGACGGACAAGAGGTGAGAATTTTCACGTCGCCCTTAAAACCATCGGCGCGCACCGTGTCAGCGCCTTTTTTCATTTCTTCTTCCTTGCGAAACCGCACCTGTGTGGAAATATCCGCACGGGTCGCCGCCAGCGTGCCCGATTCGCCGCAGCAGCGCTCATTCTGGGTAACAGGGGCACCCATCAATTCATTCACCACCTTCATCGGCTGATAGGTTTTCATTGGCGAGTGGCAAGGGTCGTGGTACATGTAGCGTGTCCCGGTGATGCCTTCGAGTTTCACACCTTTTTCCATCAGGTATTCGTGAATATCGAGCAATCGGCAACCCGGAAATATTTTTTCGAACTCATATTTTTGCAATTGATCCATGCACGTGCCGCAAGAGACGATCACGGTCTTGATGTCGAGATAGTTCAGTGTATTGGCGACACGGTGAAACAACACCCGATTGTCGGTAATGATTTCCTGGCCTTTGTCGGCGTTGCCCGATGCGGTCTGTGGATAGCCGCAGCACAGATAGCCCGGTGGCAATACCGTCTGCACGCCAAGGTGATAAAGCATTGCTTGTGTTGCCAAGCCCACTTGCCCAAACAAACGCTCTGATCCACAGCCGGGAAAATAAAAAACCGCCTCTGCATCCACGCCGGCTTTTTGCGCGTCGCGGATGATCGGCACCACCTTGTCATCTTCAATGTCGAGTAGGGCGCGCGCGGTTTTTTTCGGCAAACCTCCCGGCATCGGTTTGTTGATGAAGTGGATAATCTGCGCCTTGATGGCGGGCTTGCCCACCGTGGCGGGCGGACGTTTGGTTTGACGTTGCGGCAACAGGAATTTTTTGGCGAGCGCATGCGCGAAACGCTGCACTTTGTAGCCCCAATCGATCATCAAGGTTTTGGTGATCTTGATGGTGGTGGGGTCAGTGGCATTGAGATAAAACATCGCCGCTGCAGTGCCGGGATTAAATTTCTTTTTGCCTTCTTTACGCAACAGATTTCGCATCGCCACCGAAACATTGCCGAAATCGATGTCCACCGGACACGGGCTCTCACACTTGTGGCAAACGGTGCAATGATCGGCAACGTCGGAGAATTCATCGAAGTGGCGCAATGACACGCCACGGCGGGTTTGTTCCTCGTAGAGAAAGGCCTCGATCAATAATGAGGTCGCGAGAATTTTATTGCGCGGGCTGTAAAGCAGATTCGCACGTGGCACGTGGGTCGCGCACACCGGTTTACATTTGCCGCAGCGCAGGCAGTCTTTGATCGAATCGGCAATCGCACCGATGTCGGATTGCTCAAGGATCAACGACTCCGCACCGAGCAAGCCAAAGCTCGGTGTGTAGGCGCGACCCATATCGCCACCCGGCAAAAGTTTGCCGGCGTTGAAACGACCTTCCGGATCGACGCGTTTTTTGTAATCGCTGAACGGCTTGATTTCTTCCGCCGTGAGGAATTCAAACTTGGTAATGCCAATGCCGTGCTCGCCGGAAATCACGCCGTTTAATTTGCGTGCGAACGCCATGATGCGCGCCACCGCCGCGTTGGCCTCTTGCAGCATGCCGTAGTCGTCGGAATTGACCGGAATGTTGGTATGCACATTGCCGTCGCCAGCGTGCATGTGCAGCGCAATGAATACCCGGCTGTGCAGCACCTCTTTGTGAACCGCGTCGAGCCTTTCCTGAAGCTTCACAAACACGCGACCGGAGAATAACTCGTGGAGTGGCGCGCGAATTTCGGTCTTCCAGGAGGTGCGGATTTGGTAGGTTTGCAGCAGGTCAAACAGCGTTAACCCGGGGTTTTCGCCAGTCGCATGCATGCTCGATGCGTCCACGCCAACATCGCCAAGAGCCGCACCGATACTGGTGATTGGCTGATCGAGATGATCGAGATAACACTGCCAGCGCGCACCAACCGCGTGCAGCAAATCGAGTGCATCCTGGCGCTTGGAGCCGATCAATTCCTCCAGGGGAATTTTTTCGTCGTCCTCGTCCAGCGGCAACTTGCCCTGAATGAAATGAATCAGGCAATCGACCAGCCGCAGCTTGTTTTTTAGCGAGAGCTCGATGTTGATGTGCTCGATACCGTCGGAGTAATCGCCGAGACGGTCAAGCGGAATCACCACGTCTTCGTTGATCTTGAAGGCGTTGGTATGTTTGGCAATCGCTGCCGTGCGGGCGCGATCCAGCCAGAATTTTTTGCGCGCGTCAGCCGTCACCGCAACAAAACCTTCGCCGTGACGCGCGTTCGCCAGTCGCACCACCGCGCTCGCCGCTTCCATCGTGGCGTTTTCGTCATCCGAAACAATATCGCCGATCAGCACCATTTTCGGTCGCTGGTTGCGCCGCGATTTGGTCGCGTATCCAACCGCTTTCAGATAGCGCTCGTCCAGATGTTCCAGCCCCGCCAGCGTGGCGAGCGCGTGGCCATCGAGGAAATCTTTGATCTCGACAATCGTCGGCACCGCTTCCTTGACCTGCCCAAAAAACTCCAGACAGACGGTGCGAATATGCTTGGGCATGCGATGCAACACAAACCGCGCCGAGGTGATGATGCCGTCGCAGCCTTCTTTCTGGATGCCCGGCAGGCCGGCTAAAAATTTATCGGTGACATCTTTGCCGAGACCGGTTTTGCGAAACTGTGCGCCAGAAATCTCCAGAATTTCTTCGCGCTGAAGTTTTTTGCCGGTCGCATCAAACGTACGGACGCGAAATTTCGCGACGGCCACGTCGTGAATTTTGCCCATATTGTGGTCAAGCCGCTCGATCTCCATCCACTCCGCATTCGGCGTGACCATTTTCCACGAGGCCAAATTGTCCAGCGCAGTGCCCCACAGCACGGCTTTCTTGCCACCCGCGTTCATGGCGACATTACCGCCGATACAACTGGCGTCCGCACTCGTCGGGTCGCACGCCCACACGAGGCCGGCAAGCTCGGCCGCTTCCATCGCGCGCTTGGTCACAACACCCGCCTCGCAACGAATCGTTGCGACCGGCCCGGTCATGCCGGGTAAGGTGATGCGCTCAACTTCTCCCAACGCGTCAAGTTTTTCGGTATTGATCACTGCGGAATTTTTGCTGAGCGGAATTGCGCCGCCCGTATAGCCGGTGCCGCCACCACGCGGAATAATGGTGAGACCCAACTCGATCAACGCTTTCACCAGTGGGGCGATTTCTTCTTCGCTATCCGGGTGCACCACCACGAACGGATATTCCACGCGCCAATCAGTCGCGTCTGTCACATGCGACACACGCGCCAGACCATCGAAGGCGATGTTGTCCTGGCGCGTGACTTTGAGCAAACGTTTGGTAATTTTTTTGCGGAAATCCCACGTCTCCGAAAACTCTTTCTCAAACACGTCGACCGCTTGGTGGGCACGTTTCAACAGCTCAATCACCTTGTTGGAGCGCGACTCCAAATCCGCATCGAGCAGTGCGTCGCCTCTGACGTTGTCGAGTTGCCGACGCTTTTCGATCTCGCCGAGCCGGTGACGCATCGCCTCTGCAAGCGCGTAGCGGCGCTTCGGGTTATCCAGCATGTCCTCTTGCAGGTAGGGATTGCGTTCCACCACCCAGATATCACCGAGCACTTCGTAAAGCATGCGCGCACTGCGCCCCGTTTTCCGCTCGCCACGCAGCTCGAGCAACATGTCCCACGCGTCCACACCCAGCAGCCGCATGACGATTTCACGATCCGAGAACGAGGTGTAGTTATATGGAATCTCGCGCAGGCGCACAGCGTCGCTATCGAAAGGCTCGTCTGTCTTGGCACCGGACGAAAAAGGCAGCACCTCGCCGATTTTTTTTAGCGATTTTGCAGGTGCGAGGTAGACAGGATTGGCGGCCATGTAAGTGATGGTTTCTGCGCAGGGTTGGTGGTTCGAATAGGGCAACTTTATTTTACCGCAGCGCAGCAAAATTACCGGGAATCAATGGCGGCGCACCTGCTTGGCGTTGTGGATGCGAGTTGGACAGGGGCTGCGTGATAAAATTTTGTGTTTCCTGACCTTTTTTGAGCCCCATCTCCGCCATGCCATCAACGCCGGATACAATTAGAATCGCCTCCCGCGAGAGCCGTCTCGCGATGGTGCAAAGCGAATGGATCGCCGCAAAACTGCGCGCGCAGTATCCGGCGGCAAAAATCGACATCATCGGCATGACCACCAGGGGCGACCAGATACTTGACGTTCCGCTGGCGCAGATTGGCGGCAAGGGATTGTTCATCAAAGAGCTCGAAACGGCACTTGAGGATGGTCGCGCGGATATCGCCGTACATTCGATGAAAGATGTACCGATGACGTTGCCGCCGGGCTTTTCAGCTGTCATCGTCGGTGAGCGCGAAGATGTGCGCGACGCCTTCGTTTCCAACCGATTTGCCAGTATCGAATCGTTGCCGCAGGGTGCTACTGTGGGTACGTCCAGTCTCAGGCGCGAAAGCCAATTGCGTCACGCACGCCCCGATCTGGACATCAGAGCCTTGCGTGGCAACGTCAACACGCGTCTGGGCAAACTTGACGCGGGACATTTTGACGCCATCATTCTCGCCGCGGCCGGTCTGAAACGGCTGGGGTTCGAGGCGCGCATTCGCGAGAGTTTATCGCCTGACATTTATCTGCCGGCCATCGCCCAAGGCGCGCTCGGCATCGAATATCAAACCGCGCGGCCCGATGTCGCCGCATGGCTGGCACCATTTGCAAATGAAAATACCAGCGCAATGGTCAACGCTGAACGCGCCTTTGGCCGCGCCTTGACCGCCAGTTGTGATGTACCGCTGGGCGCACATGCAAGTCTGCTCGGTGGCGAGCTCACGCTTGATGGTTTCGTCGCGATGCCCGACGGCAGCCGCATGATTCGACGTAACAAGCAGGGCAGCGTGGCGGATGCGGAAGCGCTCGGTAGCGCGCTCGCACAGATGCTGATCGACGAGGGTGCCGGCGAAATTCTTGCCTCACTTTCCCGGCACAGCGCTGATGCAGGCTGAAGCGCCGCTGCAAGGTGTAACGCTGATCGTGACGCGTCCGCGCGGGCAAGCGGCGCGCAGCGCAGCCGCATTGTGCGCAGCGGGTGCCGAGGTGATCACATTCCCGGTGCTGGATATCGCGCCGATTGGCGCCGCGGTTACGGCAGCAGCGCTCGCCAGCGCGTCGGCGATCATCTTTGTCAGCGCCAACGCGGTCGCGTACGGCGTGCCGGTGCTGCGGCGCGCAGGCGACATCCCGGCGACGACGGAAATATTTGCGATCGGTCGCGCAACGGCGGCAGCACTGGCCGACGCCGGGTTCAAGAATGTGCTGTCACCAGTCGTCAGCATCGACAGCGAAGGATTATTGGCAATGCGACAATTGCAAGCCGTCGATGGGCGACATATCATTCTCGTGAAGGGTGTGAGCGAGCTCGGTGGCCGCAGATTGCTGGAGCAGGCATTGGTTGCGCGCGGTGCGCAGGTGAATGTGCTTGAATGTTATCGACGCGCGCCGGCTGCGCCGGATGCGGTTGCGTGTACACAGTTAAAAACATCGTTCGCGTCCGGCCGCGTACACGGCTGTTTTGCATTGAGCGTTGAAACACTGGATAGTTTGATGAATATTTTTTCAGCAATGGATATTTCGCCGCAAACGCAAACAGTTTTGCTGGTGCCAAACCCGCGCGTGGCCGACGCGGCACGCACGTTTGGTTTCGGTAATATTGCCGAAGTGCCGCTGGCCGATGCGGAAATGATCGCAGCGCTCATCAGCTTGAAACCACAATTGCTCATACCCGCCCCACTTCACCACTAGCTTATGGACGACATCAACACAAAATCAGCAGCAACGCCCGCCTTACCGTCCACCAGCATTGCCTTATTGGTGGTCGCGCTGGCGGGGCTGGCGCTGGGCGCGTGGGCGTGGTGGGATGGCCGTGAAACGGCGCAGGCACTGACCCAGAATCTGGGCGTGAAATTGGCCGAGCAGGGCAAAGTGCAGACGCAGACTTCGATGCAGGTTGAGCAACTGCAAAAAGACGCACGCGAATCGCAAAACCGCGTCGCGCAATTGGAGGGCAAGCTCGCCGAGTTTCAGGGGCAACGCATTGCCCTCGAGGAAATGACCCGCGATCTGGCGCGGGCGCCGGATGACTGGTTGCTGGCCGAGATCGAGCAAACGCTCAACATCGCCAGCCGCGAATTGGTGCTCTCGGCCAATGTGCGTGCAGCGCTCATCGCGCTGCAAGCAGCAGACCAGCGGCTGGCACGCGCCGACAAATTGCAGGTGGTGCAATTGCGCCGCGCGATCACGCAAGACATGGAGCGGCTGAAAGCGCTGCCGCTGGTCGATACCATTGGCATCAGCCTGAAACTGGATAATTTAATGGCGCTTGCCGCGACGCTGCCCTTGACGATTCCCGATTCCGCCGCCAGCGGCGCGGCCAGCTCGCGTGAAGCGCGCAGCCATGACGCGAATGAAAATATCGCCGTCCGCTTCGGTCGAGACATCTGGTTTGAAATGAAACAACTCATCCGCATTCGCGATCTCGACAACGGCGACGCCGCGTTACTTTCGCCGCAGCAAAGTTATTTTTTGCGCGAAAATCTGAAGCTGCGTTTGCTTTCGGCGCGCACTGCGCTGATCGCGCGCGATGATGTGAACTACAAAGAAGACTTGAAGCTGGTGCGTGACATGCTGACCAAATATTTTGACCCGAAAGCAAAGGTCAATACCAATGCATTGGCGATGCTGAAGCAGTTTGCCGAAAATCCAGCATCGATTGCGCCGCCTGACATCACCGCGAGCCTTGCCGCGATGCGTGCCGCACGCGCTGCACGCGAACGGCCGCCACGTTAGCGTCATGACCAGCCGTCCTATCCGCTGGGCGTTGTGGACGCTGCTGCTGGCCGCACTTGCCGTGGCGCTGGCGCTGGCCGGTCACTACGGTAGTGGCTTTGTGGTGTTCGTGATACCACCGTGGCGCGCAGAGACGTCCATCATGCTGTACGTGATGCTGCAATTGTTTTTATTCGCAGCGGCCTATTTTTTAATTCAGCTCGCCGTGAAAACTTACCGGCTGCCGCGGCTGTTGCGGAAAAATAAAATCGAATCTGCACGCACCAAATCACGCGACCAGTTGCTGGAAAGTCTGCAGCTGTTATTTTCCGGCGAATTCCGCACGGCCGAGGCACGCGCGCGCACTGCCATGCAACACAACGACACCCGCGACATGGCCGCCGCGATTGCTGCGTGGGCGGCCTACGAAGGCGGCAATTCGGGCGCGGCGGTGCCGTATCTGGATCACATTCGCAATGAAGGCTCGAGCCGCATGCGCGACGCCTCCAAAGCCTACATGCTGCTGGCCGATGGCAAGGCACACGAGGCGCTGTCGCTACTCAAGCACCTTGCCGCCAGTGACCCAAAAAATCCCGGCGTGCTGAAAATGAAAGTCGAAGCCGAGCTCGCCGAGAA
>JAYVXF010000334.1:0-10058 GCA_043793345.1 Betaproteobacteria bacterium
TGAGTGGCGGGATGTGCATGCGCAACTGACGGAGGTGTGTGCGTCGGCCGGGATGGGTGTGAAGGTGCAGGTTGCCGGTGCCGCCCATTCACCCTTGCAAGGCCCGCGTTCGGTTGCATCGGCACCGCCGTCGGCAAATGTCGCGCATGCGCGCCGGAAACCTGCCCCGCGCCATCAGCCGCAGACGGGGGAGGGCGGGGATGGGGGAACAACCGCCCGCTACGAGAAAATCCACCGCGCACTTCTCACCGGCCTCATCAGCAACGTCGGCACCAAAGGCCCGGAAGGCGATCACTATCTCGGCACGCGCAGCATCAAGTTTCAATTGCCACGCCAAAGCCAGCAACACGCGGCGCAAAAATCCACGCGCATGAAATGGGTGATGGCGTTCGAGCTTACCGAAACCACCCGCGTCTACGCGCGCACGGTCGCCTCGATTGAACCGGAATGGATCGAGCAACTTGCCACGCATCTGGTGACGCGCACCTATTTCGAGCCGCATTGGGAGCGGAAAAGCGGCCAGGTGGTGGCGTTTGAGCAGGTCTCGCTTTATGGCCTCATCATCACTGCGCGCCGCCGCGTGCATTACGGTGCCGTCAACCCAGTAGAGGCGCGCGAAGTATTCATTCGCCAGGGATTGGTCGCCGGTGAGGTCGATACTAGCGCCAAATTTTTGCGCCACAACCTCGACATGATCGAGGATATTGAGGACATCGAAGCAAAAGCGCGGCGGCAGGATGTGCTGATCGATGACGACGACATGTTTGCACTCTACGATGCGGTGATTCCGGCAGACGTGGTGAACATGGCCGGGTTTGAGCGCTGGCGGAAGGACATCGAAAAAACCAATCCGCATGCGCTCGAATTTTCCCGCGAGCAATTGATGCGTCGCGCGGCTGCCGAGATTACCTTCGAATTATTCCCGGCCGCACTCAAACATCGCAGTGCCGCATACCCGCTTAGCTATCGGTTCGAGCCTGCACACATCATGGACGGTGTCACGATTACCTTGCCAGTCTCGGTGCTGAATCAGGTAAACGCCGCGCGCTTCGACTGGCTGGTGATGGGCATGCTGCGCGAAAAAGCCGCCGCGCTTTTCAAGACTTTGCCGCAACGCATTCGCAGCCAGATCGTGCCGGTGCCGGAAACGGTGAGTGAATTCATTGCACACATCACGCCGCAAGACGGCATGAACGATCTCAGCAAAGCCGAAGTGCCGCTGACGGATGCGTTGGCGATATTTTTGCATCGTCAAAAGGGCCTGGAAGTTTCACGCGACACGTGGGATGCCGCGCGACTGCCGCCGCACCTCAATATGAATTTTCGTGTCGTCGATGGCGATGGCAAAGAGCTCGCCATGTCGCGCGATTTTGCAGCGCTTAAAACACAATTCGCCGACGCCTCGCGTACTGTTTTTTCCACCTTGCACAAGAATCGCCTCGAGCGCGATGGCATCACGCGTTGGGATTTTGCCGACCTGCCGGAGACGATCAACTTCGAAAAAAACGGCGTGCGCTACGACGGATTTCCCGCGCTGGTAGATAAGGTGGATTCAGTTGAAATCAAAATTTTCGATGAGGCGCTCGTCGCGCAGGTCGAGCATCGGCGCGGACTCACGCGGCTATTTTTGCTGGAGCTGGTGGAGCAGGCAAAGTTTCTGGAGCGCAGCATAAAATTTTCTCCGGTTGCCGCTTTCCAGTACGCGCATTACTTTCCGGAAGCAAAGAATCATGCGCAGCAAGCGCTCGCGCATGAACTGGTGTTTGCGGCATTCACCGGCACTTTTGTTGACGCGCAACCGGCACTGATCCGCACGGCGGCAACCTATGCAGCGGCGCGCGATGCAGGTAAAACCAAGGTGATCGCGGCGGGCAGCACGTTGGCAAAAGCGATTGACGAGGCATTTACGGCAACGGCCGAGGCGCGAAAGCTGCTGGAGGAGCGCTACGTGAAAGGCTGGGAACATATCGGCCCGGATATTGACACCCAACTTCGTGCATTATTTGGCAATCAATTTTTGCGCAACACCAAAGCGGAGCAACTTCTGCATTATCCGCGTTACCTGAAAGCGATTGTGTTGCGCATCAACAAAGCGAAGCAGGGCGCGATGGAGCGCGATCTTGAACAGTATCAAGCCATTCGCCCGCTATGGCAGAATGCCCAATCGGTCGCTGCGTCATTGGATCCGGCCGTCGATGAATACCGATGGATGGTGGAAGAATTGCGGGTGAGCTTATTCGTGCAGGAATTGAGAACCCCGATGCCGGTCAGCGTGAAGCGGGTGGCGAAGGTCTGGGACGAGTTGGAAAATAATTTAAGAACCACGTAACGAACTAACGAGCAATATGAAATCAGAAAAATTCCACCGCCTTGCCAACCGCATGGCACACATCGCGCCGTTCGAAGTCATGGAGATCCAGACCATCGCACGCGCGCTCGAGCGGCAGGGCAAGGACGTGATCCACATGGAGATCGGCGAGCCTGATTTTGCAACGCCGCAGCCGATCATCGATGCCGCTGTCAAGGCGCTCAATGACCGACCGATGTTCTACACCTCCGCACTCGGCATTGCGCCTTTGCGCGAGGCGATTGCGCATTTTTATTTCAATAAATATCACGTCAACATTTCGCCTGATCGCATCATCGTCACCGCCGGCTCAAGCGCTGCCTTGTTGATGACCATGGGCGTGCTGTTGAACGCGGGTGACGAAGTGTTGCTGGCAGACCCGAGCTATCCGGCCAATCGCCACTTCATTCGCGCGATGGAAGGCGTGCCGAAAACCATCCCCGTGGGAGCGGAGAGTGACTATCAGTTGGCCGCGCGCCACATCGCTGCGAATTGGGGCGAACGTAGCGTGGCCGCATTGGTCGCGTCACCCTCCAACCCCACCGGTACCATCGTTCGGCCGGAAGAATTGCGACGCATCCACGCAGAAGTCACGTCGCGTGGGGGCACCTTGATCGTCGATGAAATTTATCAGGGTCTCACTTACGGCGTTGCGCCATCGACCGCGTTATCCATTGCGGACGACATGTTTGTCATCAATAGTTTTTCGAAATATTTTCAGATGACCGGGTGGCGGCTCGGCTGGTTGGTGGTGCCACCTGCGTATGTGCGTGAGGTAGAAAAGCTCGCACAAAATTTATTCATTTCGCCGTCCGCTCCCGCGCAATACGCAGCACTCGCCGCCTTCGATGCCGAGACGATCAATATCGTCGAGCAACGGCGCATCGAGCTGCAGGCCCGCCGCGATTTTCTGATGCCCGCCCTGCGCGGGATTGGTTTTGATATTCCAGTCGAGCCGCAGGGTGCGTTCTACATTTACGCGCGCTGCGACAAACTTGGCCCCGATAGTCTGCTACTGTCGCGGCGGATTTTGCACGACGCGCACGTGGCCGTCACGCCGGGCAAGGATTTTGGTTCAAGCGCGCCGGAGAAACACATCCGCATTGCCTACACCCAAACGATTCCACGATTGGCAGAAGCCATCGAGCGCATCAGCCATCAGCTCCGCGCTCGTGCAGGATAAGCCGATGGGAAAATTCTTCAGGCACATGACGCTGCTACTGGCCACGCTCGCGGTGCTCTTCGCGCCGCTCATGTCGGTCGCAGACGAGCGCGCCATCGACGAAAAAATCACCGTCAAAGCCAATGTTGACGAAGTGTGGAAAGCGTGGACGACGACCGAGGGCATCAAAACATTTTTCGCACCCGATGCCAAAGTCGAGCTGCGCGTCGATGGCCCATTCGAGATTTACATGAATCCTTTCGCCGCAGCCGGCATGAAAGGTGCGGACGAGATGCGCATCGTCGGCTTTCAGGACAAGAAAATGTTGACATTCACATGGAACGCGCCGCCGTCGTTGCCTGAAGCGAGGAAGCAACGCACCGTGGTGATCGTGCGCTTTGTTTCACGTGGTGATGTACTCACCGATGTGACGCTGCATCACGTCGGCTGGGGCGAGGGCGGTGAATGGGACAAGGCCTACGACTATTTCGGCAAGGCGTGGCCGAATGTGTTGAAGAATCTGCAAAAGCGCTTCGACAGCGGCCCGGTCGATTGGAAGCCGTGGCTGGAGAAATTAAAAACACCGCCGAAGAAATAGTGCGACGGTGTTCAAGCTTGTAGCGGCCAGCTTCGCAGCACGTCGTACGCAGGCCCGGCAGGCGCCGACCGCACCGACACCAGACAAAACTGGTTTACCGGCCATCGCACCGGCGCAACCGCGTGATCGGCGAACGGCGTTTCAACATGACGCACCACAGTGATGTGCGGGCGGAAGGTGCGGGTGTCGTGGCCAAGCTTGGCGTCGGCCAGCAGTGTTTGCAGATTTTTCTGCAACTCAAATAAATGCCACGGCGTTTCTTTTTCGCCGAGCCAGGCGATTTGCGCGCGCGGAAAACAGCCGGCGATATTGACCGTGTAATTAAACGATGCAGCGTTGATGCCGTCGCCGATTTTTTCGATCGCCGGTATTTGTGCCGTCGCAACTTCACCAAGGAACGCCAACGTCATATGCAACGTCTCCGGGAACACGGCACGGCCACTTGCCGCGCGCGCCAGTTGTTCGCGGTATCGTGATAGCTGTAGTCGAATGCCATCGTCGGGCCACAGTGCAAAGTAGAGTCGTGAATGCATCGTGACGCCATCCTAACACCGGCGGCGGTTTATCGGCAAAGACCGGCCCGGTAGAGTATTCAGACCGGCAACCGGCTGGAAAGCCGCGCCAATGCTGGTTGTTATGGCGGTCACATCGCGCCGGTGTGTAGCCTCAGCGTGGCTCGCATGCTTTTGTGCAAGGCTGGCAAGGTGCGCATTCCAAGATATATTCCTTCGCTGTCATTTCGAACCCGGCTTCATCGGGTGAGAAATCTGCTGCATCACCGTCAAGAGAAATCAAGAGAAAAGCGGATTTCTCTCTTCGCTCGAAATGACAGGGGGTTTTTTTCCTGAAGCTAGTCGAATGATCGCGTGGCGACATCAGGAGTTGATCTGGCGTAAAGTAGCAACAAGTTTGATGGCGTCAATATTTAATTTTTAGCAATTCAACCTTCAAGGAGACAGAGCATGAGCAAGCGTGATGTGGTGGTATTGGGTGCGGCGCGGTCGGCGATTGGCACATTCGGCGGCGGGCTGGCCGATATTGAACCGGCTGAGTTGGCCGGTACGGTGATGAAGGAAGCAGTCAAGCGTTCCGGTGTCGACCCGAAGGCGATCAACTATGTGACCGTCGGCAACACCATTCCCACCGACAGCCGCTTCGCCTATGTGGCGCGGGTCGCGGCGATTCAGGCGGGGCTGCCGATGGACTCGGTGGCGATGTCGGTGAACCGCCTGTGCTCGTCTGGTCTGCAGGGTATCGTCACCACCGCGCAGAACATCCTGCTGGGTGATTGCGATTACGGTGTCGGTGGCGGCGTGGAGGTGATGAGCCGCGGCGGCTATCTCTCCACCGCGATGCGCAGCGGCGCGCGCATGGGCGACACGAAAATGATCGACACCATGGTTGCGACGCTGACCGATCCATTCGGCGTCGGCCACATGGGCATCACGGCCGAGAATCTGGTGACCAAATGGGGCATTACCCGCGAGGAACAGGACGCACTCGCGGTCGAGTCACACCGCCGTGCGGCAGCCGCGATTGCCGAGGGCCGCTTCAAATCGCAGATCGTGGCGATCATCAAGCAGACGCGTAAAGGCGACGTGGTGTTCGACACCGACGAGCACGTGAAGGCGAGCACCACCATGGAAACGTTGGGGAAAATGAAGCCCGCGTTCAAGAAAGAAGGCGGCTCAGTGACCGCCGGCAACGCCTCGGGCATCAACGACGGCGCGGCCTTCTTTGTGCTGGCCGACGCAGCGGTGGCGGCAGCGGCCGGCCACAAACCGATGGCCCGACTCGTGTCGTACGCGGTGGCCGGCGTGCCGAACGAAATCATGGGCGAAGGACCAATCCCCGCGACAAAACTGGCGCTGAAAAAAGGCGGCATCACGCTCGACCAGATGGACGTGATTGAGTCCAACGAAGCATTCGCGGCGCAAGCTATCGCGGTGGCGCGCGGCCTAGGCCTCGACATGAAAAAGACGAACCCAAATGGCGGCGCAATCGCACTCGGTCACCCGATCGGCTGCTCCGGCGCATTCCTCGCCACCAAGGCGGTCTATGAGTTGCACCGTATCGGTGGTCGCTATGCGCTGGTGACGATGTGCATCGGCGGCGGGCAAGGAATCGCGGCGGTGTTTGAGCGACTCTGACGCTTCACGCGGCGGTGCGGTGGGTCAAATTGTTTTTGGCGGAGAACAATTTGACTCGCACGCTTGGTGTTCGGTGGACATGATAAACACTAGCACCGGCGCGCCTTTCAAGGCGATTGTTGGCTAAGACACCCGTTAAATGGCGATCTGCGTTGCGATATGCGGGCTGAATCATCGGGCGAAAATTAATTCGTGTCTGACACGATTTTCGCCATTTTCGCTGCGCGACGATGACGGTGCCGCCGACGATGATCGGCAATCCGTTATTCATGACCGGCAACTTTCGTAGGTATTGAATTCAGGCCGCGAAGTTTGGCCGCAATCTCTGGCGCAAATAACAGCAGCGCGAATCCAAAGCCCATCAGCCCGCCTTGCGCAAGATTGTAGTCGGCGAGCATCTGCGTTCGCGACACGCCGAGGACAGCGCCCAAACTAAATTCGAAGATCAACATCAGCACAACCCAGACCGCACCGATTTGCAGTTGATTTTTTAATGTCCTCGCATCGAGCCAGCGCGCCGTGAGATAAGCAATCAACAGGATCAAGGCCGAGGCAACGAATACGCCAACCTGGCGCGCGGGCAGATCGCCGATGACGGGCGCAATAAAAAGTTGGCGAATGACACCGTGAATTGATTCGGTGACTGCGATCAGCATCCACACTGCAATTGTTTTGCGCCAATGCATGAAAATCTCCGTGCTCCGTTGCGTGATGATAGCGCCTGATGCTACCGGCGGATCGTGCGAAGCTGCTGAAAAATCCAATTTAGCATACTACCCGTCAGGATAATCGCTCGAAGAGCCGCACCGGTGCTTGACTTCAGGGTGGCGTGTATTTGCATCGCGTGACGGATGTGCTGCTGCTGTCATCCACAAATTCAATGGTAGACCCCAACGTTGCAAGGGTTAGGACTGCGGCTGCGGACGGTAGCTATTTGCAAGCCCCGATCCGTCTTGCTTGCAGCTTGGTGCTGACGTTTATCCCGCCGCTGGCTTTTGCCTTCGCGGTGCGTACGACCGAGAATGAGTTATTGCTCAGTGTCCCTTCGACTCGAACTGCGGCGTACTTGCAATCTGAGGAGTAACTGATCTTTCCATTACCGATAGCCAGACCGCTCACCTTACATGAGGCATCAGCTTTGAACCCCGCCATGAAGCGGTTGTTAAAGACTGCGTCGACGTTGGCCAGATCCTCTGCTTTGATGCATCGCGTGTTTGTGTCGGGCTTGGCTTTTTCCTGCACATTACTGGTTGTGATCGTCGCGGTGACTTCGTACTCTCCGGGCTGCAGTGGAACAGTTTGAGCTGTAGCGAGCAACGGAAGCAAGGTGGCAACGAGACAGAGACTGAGTGCGTATGTGAATTTCATCTATTGAACTCCTGTATGTGGTTGGACAAATGGCTCCGTGTCAGCGGCCTAACGAGGCTGTAGAAAAACTCATCATATCTTGAACCGTCTGTTGCGTGAAATGTCGCACACAGGTGCAAATTTAGAGAAATTAAAGGGGTCATGGTTATTAGTCTCACAACTTTAGCACGCCTTGTCCTGCAACCAAAACCTGCTTCGCGTCTGCCTCCAAACGTGGCCTGCCTCGTTGCCGCGCTTGTCGCCTGACACCAGTCGCCTTCTCAATCCTGGCGTAAAAACGCGCGTTGCCCAATGGCTGATTCTGGTTCAGTGCCAGCCGAATGTCATCAATTGCCGCGCCTTCCAGCTCGGCCCTGAACAGGGCGCGGTAGGCAGCCTGTCTCGATTTATCGGTTTTCCCGAGAGACTGGTACAGCACATGCGGGGTGATGCGGCTGTCGGTCGCGCCCAGCGCATTGTGCCGATAGCTCGTCCATCGATAATGTGCCGGATCATCGACCATCGCAGCGCGTACCGGGTTGAGTTCAATGTAGCGCTGGCAGGTCAGCAAATAGGTGTCCGCCTGAATCACAGATGATTTGTAGCGGCTGTCCCACAAAGTACCTGTACGTTTGTAGGTGCGGTTGATGTACTGCACGTAGCGCCGTCCCAGCGACATGATGAGTTTTGGTACGGTTGCTGCTTTTTTGGGGGTGAGCAGCAGGTGCACATGATTGGTCATCAGCGCGTAGGCATGAAGCTGACATTCGTTGTCTCCCAGCGCTTCACCTAGCCAGTGCAGGTAGCTGGTGTAGTCCTCTTCGCTAAAGAAGCACGGCTCGCGATTGTGCCCGCGCTGCACGATGTGGAGCGGGACACCATTGATCTGAATGCGGGGACGCCGGGGCATAACATGAGGTTATCACAAAATAAGTGACGCTGACCCCTTTTGTATCACTCTGAACACTTTCAAGCTTGGTCAGCTATCCCTTTGCGCCATGCGCTTTCAGCAACATGACAATATCCCTTTTCTTGTCTTTTATGGCGATGCCCAAAGCAGTGTTCCCATTTTTGTCTTTCGCGCTTACATCTGCGCCCCTTGCAATCAAGAGGGCAATCACCTTACGCTTTCCCTTTGCGCGCGCATTGAACTCCTCGACAATTCCTTCGACTTTTTCGTTAAGAGCCTCCGTATCTTCGGCGCTCAGGTACTCCACTTTTTCTACTACAAGGTGCAGTGGTGTTGCGCCTTCGTTGTCCGTTGCGTTGATATTTACACCGTCTTGCTCAAGCAAGATTTCCACAATCCCCCCGTACCCTTGGTATGCCGCTTTGTGAAGTGGGGTTCGGCCTTTCTTATCTTGCATGTCGGCCTTCGCGCCTTGAGACAAGACTGCTTCGATCAGCTTTCTATTACCGCGAGCGGCGGCCCAGTGCAGCACCGTTAAACCCTGACCGTCCTGCGAATTGATATCGATGCCCGATTTGATCAAATAATTGATTGAACCCAGTAACTCTTCCGAAGCTGCATGAAGGAGCAAGTTTGTTCCCGCCTTGTCAGTCACCCCGATGTCGGCGCCGTGTTTGCACAGCAAGCCAAGCAGCCCTTTGTTGCCAGCCGCTACTGCATTGAACAGTGGCGTCCTACCACTCTTATCCGCAGCATTTACGTCGGCATCATGTGCCAGCAATAGCTTAACTATGGTCTGGTAACTGGCATACCCACGCCAGGTTGCGCAGTGCAAAGGAGTAATGCCATCTCGATTTCGCGCGTTGACATTTGCTCCGCTTATTACCAATAGCTCAGCAATTTCGGTATGTGCGCATTGTGCTGCCCGATGCAGCGGAGTACTCTCTCCAGGTTTGTCTTTCGTATTGAAATTTGCGCCTTTGGCAATCAAATACGCAACCATTTCTTTGCGCCCCTGATTTACAGCAATATCCAAAGGCGTAGTCCCTTGATCATTCTGCATGTCCCAATCAGGATTAATTCCATTTGCAAGAAGAAGGTCAGCGCCAGCCGTGTCCCCGAGATGCGCTACCCAATGGAGTAAGCCATACCCATTGGCAAGTTTTCCATTGATATCTGCGCCTTGCGCAAGTAGTTCAACCAACTTGGCTTTGTCGCCATTTGCCACAGCTCTTTGCAACTCTTCGAACATAGATGTCATTCTTACTCCCAGTAGAAGTTAGTTAGCATGGACCGTTTTCTGAGCCTACTAACCCGACTCGTGACAGACCGCCGTGCATACGCGTGGCAGACGTTTTCGCGCAACTGCGCCGTGTAGCAGTCTACCAATTGATCAACAGATTAAGTTCGTTTGAATTAAAGGGGTCAGGGTTATTAGTCTCACAACTTCAGCACTCCTTGTCCTGCAACCAAAACCTGCTTCGCGTCTGCCTCCAAACGTGGCCTGCCTCGTTGCCGCGCTTGTCGCCTGACACCAGTCGCCT
>JAYVXF010000335.1:0-28336 GCA_043793345.1 Betaproteobacteria bacterium
CAGCGCCGGTAACGCTTGCGGAGTCTTTGTGCTCCGCAAGCCGCACCAATGCTAGACATCGGAGTGTTGATTTCCAATTTTTCACGCTGTCGCGCTGACTTATGGTACCAGCGTCAATCCCGAACGCGCCTTGACCATCGAGATGTCCGACGAATTGATCGCTCCCGTGGCATTCACATCAAACTTGAAATTGGTGGCGTTCGTCGTTTGACCCGAACGCGCTTTCACGCCGCTGATGTCGCTCGAATTCACCGTGCGTGTGCCATTCACATCGCCTACCAGAAAGCCAATTGATGCCGAAGGATTGGGCGTCGTGCCGTTGACTGCGATGAGCGAGATCGTTACACGCCGGTTATCCGCAACGTCAGTCAATGACACCGTTACTTCGGAGCCGATGAATGATACCGCCGCTGTACCAACCGGACTGGCGGTCGCACCGCCAACGGAGGTGATTGCCTGGTTGAACTGGAAAACAATTTGATGGCCGCCGCCGATGCCACGCGGCTCAACGCTAACCGCAGCGCCGATTGGCTGCGTCGCGTCGATCAGTATGTCGAAGCTCCCCGCCGTACCATGAAGCTTCCGCGACTGCACCGCCACCAGTGCGAGCGCAACCGCGAAGCTCGCCTCGACAGTGCAGGGCGCAGTGATGGCGTTAGTGGTGTAAGTGTTACCTGCAAGCAGGCCGCCGCAGGTGCCGTTAACGACGGCGCTGTAGCCGGTATTTGGTGTCACTGTAAACATGGCGGATGCGCCGGAGACCACTGTCTGCACGGTGTTCGGGCTGATATTGCCATTGGCCGAAGTGACGCTGGGCGTGACTGCATAGGAGGCTACCGGCGTGACGCTGTTGGACGGTGCTGACGCCGCGCTTTGGCCGTTATCGTTGGTGGCGGTAACGGTACACGTGGTCGCAACCCCGTTGGACAATCCAAGCACTGCAATCGGCGAGGACGCACCGGTGTTGCTCTGCGCGTTACACGTCGCGGTGTAACTGCTGATGGCGCTGCTACCGCTGTTGACGGGTGGCGTTGGAGGGGTAAAGGCTACACTGACTTGTGCATTGCCAGCAGTCGCCATGCCGATCACCGGTGCGTTCGGCGGCGCGCCGAAAGCATCAAAACCGCCGAAGGAAAAGCCATTGCGCACCAGCCGGATCAATTGCGTCGAGCTCTTCACGCCGATACCGCCGTCGCCCAGCGCGAAGCCTGCGTTCCAGGCAGATGCGGGACTACCCGTGAAGGTGGTGGAAGACCAATACCGGTCACCTATAGTCGCGGGAAAGATGGTGATGTTGATGGCCGGAGTGTCGCAGCCGGTCTCGATGATGCTGCGCAATTCACTGACATTCGGCAATCGCCAGCCGCCACCGAAATTGGTGTCGTTCGTTGCGTTCACCAGCGCAGCGGCCCAATTTAGCATTGACGCAGTGCCCTGACAAGTGGAGCCGTTCCACGTTTGCCCGACGCTACAGCGCATCCACGTGAGTCCTGTTTTAGTGTGGGTGACGGTCGCGCCACCGTTTTGCGTTTGATCGTAATCGGTGGTCGGCTGGATCAGCGCGAGCCCGGCGGGGCAGATTTGTTGCGCATAGCTGGGGGCGCTATTGACGAGCAAGAACGTGATCGCGCCCAACGCGCTAATGGTGCAAACGCGGCTGGCAGACATCCAGAATCGAATCGAGGAGGTCAGCATGTTACAAACCTCCGCGCACGAGGCGCACACTGTGCAGGCCTGCGTTGGGGCTGTTGGTTTTGTTGTCCGGGAAGACGACGGTCGCGGCCGTGCCGACGGTATACGCCAGCCCAATGCTGAACGAGCGGGTCGTGTTTGACCAATAAAACGCATCGGCGATCGTGCCGGGAAACAGCGCGGTGTCAACTGCGGGGCTGCTGACGCCTGTTTTTGCATAGTCAATCAGCGATTGCAGCTCAAGCACATTCGGCAAACGCCAGTCGCTGTTGCCGCAAAGCGTCGTGGCGTTAACGGCGGTGACAAAAGCGTCGGTATTGCAAAGGCTCGACGGCAGCGTTGCGTTGCAGGTGTTGCTGCCAGTGTCACCGGCAACGCCGCCATTGGTCGCGGTATTGGCAGAGTACCAGGTGTAGTTGTGCCCTGAAAAACGCAGGTCCGTATTGATCGCGGTTTTGATTTCCCAGACGAGGCCGGTCACGTTGTCTTTGGTGCAGGCCCAGTCGCTGGCAGTCGTACCCAGGCTGGGGTTGGCCGAACAGGTGCCCGTGCCTGCCAGGTCGCCGCTATTGCACACTTTGGTGTAATCAAAAGCTTTGCTGCCTGTGCCGACTTTAGCAAGTGTACCTGCTGTGTTCTTGGCATCACGACCGTGGCGGGCATCCTGACGCGGATGGGTTCCGGTGTCGGTTGCGACCGACGCGCAGGTGACTGCGGTTGTATTGTCGTAGCACTGTTCAACGCCGGTGTCGTTTACTTTCGGTACCGTTTGCGCAGCCGCAGAACAAGCAAATGCGAGCGTAATAAAAATCGCTGCAACAAAGGTGATCGCAGGTGATTCACGGGTGAAGAGAGCGCAAATTTGTACGCGGCATTCTTGATTCAATGTCGTGACCTTTTCTGTATTTTCTGGTTTTTTGTGACGGCGAAAATTTTGTTGACGACCAAAAAACCTGATCGCCGCGCAAGCCTAACAAAAAAGTTTCGGAGAAACTGTTATCTGCGTCACAAATGCTGATTTTTTTTTGCTTGACGCGGGGTGGCGTTCGGGCATCAAGCCCATCCCGCCCGTGCATTAACCCTTTGGGGATTTTCCTTTCGCCATGGCGACGAACGCATCACCAACGCGGTCGCAATTTCGTCAAGGTCGATATTTTCAATCAATCAATTTTTGCACCAGATTTTTTTGCCACGTCAGCCCACTTGACGATGTCAGCTTTCACCATCGCCATCGCTTCATCGGGTTTGTTCGCGACCACCTCCGCACCCTGCAACGCGAATCGCGCCTGCAAGTCCGGCGCGGCGAGTACCTTGACTGCGGCGGCGTTGAGCTTCAGTAAAATATCTTTCGGTGTCGCGGCAGGTGCGAACAATCCAAACCAGTTGGTCGATTCAAAATCGCGGTAGCCCGACTCGGCGACGGTCGGCAATTCGGGCATCAACTTTGAGCGAGTAGCGCCGGTGACGGCGAGCGCTTTGACCTTGCCCGATTTGATGAGCGAGCCGATGGAAATCGTCGAGTCGTACATCACGGAGATCTGGCCAGACAGCAAATCCGGAAACACGAATGCGCTGCCTTTGTACGGAATGTGGGTTATCTGCGTACCGTTGAGCGTATTGAACATTTCGCCCGTGAGATGCGATATGGTGCCGTTGCCAGACGAGCCAAAATTAAGCTTGCCCGGATGCGCTTTTGCGTACGCGACCAGATCCCTGATGTTGTTGGCCGGCACGGCAGGGTTGATCACCACCACGTTTTGCGAAACGGCGAGCATCGTGATCGCTGCAAAATCTTTCACTGGATCGTAAGGCAATTTTTTATAAAGGCTCACCGCAATCGCGTGATTGCTGGTGGTGCCGATGGTCAGCGTGTAGCCGTCGGCTAAAGCTTTGGCGACGATGTCGGCGCCGATGGTGCCGCCTGCGCCGGGCTTGTTCTCGATGATGACCTGCTGCTTTAATTCCTCGGATAATTTGGCCGCGAAGTCGCGCGACAAAATATCGGTGGCACCACCGGGCGGAAAGCCGAGCACAATTTTGATTGGTTTAACCGGCCAGGTTTGCGCGGAGACGATGCTTGTCTGCGAGACAAAAACGGCCACGAGCAACATCGCGTAACGGTGACATTTCACCTTCAAGCTCCTGCGTTCAAAGTGATTATTATGTCCAGATATTGGCGCGTGATGAACAATTTCATATTTTGTATTTGCTGGTCTGCGCTGAATGTGTGTCTAGCAACATCTAGCACTGGTGCGGATCCGCAGCCATTTATTACTGTAGAGCCGCACCGGTGCTTGATCTATGCAATGTTATGCGGCATGGATTCCAATTTTTCAGACAGCATCGCCATCAATTGTTGCACGTTAAGAATGGTCAATCCAAACTTCGCGGCGCGTGTCTTTAATCCAAACACGGCGTTGTCGCGCGACGCCAGCGCATCGACTTTTGCGTGAAAGGCCAACGCCAAAAAAGGCTCATCGTCACGATCGCGACAGCGCGGAAATCCACCCGGCAGCATCAGGTGCTTCGGCGAATAATCTTCTGGCATTTGCGCGAGGGTGGTCTCGGCTTGATAGCGGAAAAATATTTGCCTCTGCCGCACGATGGATAGTTTCAACTGCGGATAGGCGAGCACGCGTTGCAACTCGGTGATCGCGTACGCATGGGTAAGCACGCTGACACGAGCGTCGCGCACGCCGTGCCGCAAGGCATTCATGAATGGATCATCGAACACCAGCCAGTCGATGACGACATTGGTGTCAAGCACCAGCGTGATCGGCTTGATGTTGTCCACGCTCATACTGCCTGCCCGGCAGCCACGCCGGACGCCCACGCCCATTGGAAATTAAAGCCGCCCAGATGGCCCGTGACATCGACCACTTCGCCGATGAAAAACAATCCGGGTACGTCGTTGGCCGCCATCGTCTTCGACGACAGGGCGTGGGTGTCGACGCCGCCGAGTGTGACTTCGGCCTTGTTGTAGCCCAGCGTGCCGGACGGTTTTACCTGCCAGTCTTGCAGGCGTTTCAGCGCATCTGCAAAGGCTGCGTCGGTGAACTGATTCGCCGGTTTGATAAGTTGATGCGCTTCGCACCATTGCTGCGAGAAACGCTTCGGGAATTTTTCGGCGAGCAAATTATTGAATTGCGTTTTTCCATGACGCTGCTCTGTTAGCCATTGCAGCATCGCAGGATCGGCGAGCAGATTGATGTGAATCGGGTCTTTCGGCGAGCCGTTTTGCCAGTACGACGACACTTGCAGGATGGCGGGGCCGGAGAGGCCACGATGCGTGAGTAGCAGTGACTCACGAAATCTACCTTCATGACACGACACTTCGGCGTCCAGTGAAAGCCCGGAAAGATCGCCGTATTGCGCGAGCGTTTGAGGATCAAAACTTAGCGGCACGAGGGCAGGGCGGGGCGGTACGATTTTCAAGCCGAACTGCTCGGCGATTTTGTACCCGAATGGCGTTGCGCCGATCTTCGGTACCGACAAGCCACCGGTGGCGATCACGAGCGCGGTCGACGTGAAATCGCCCTGGCCCGTTGCAATGAGATAGCGATCATTCACGCGCGACACCGCAGTCACGGCGCAGCGCATCCGCAATTCAACCGGCACCTGCGCCCGGTCACATTCGGACGCCAGCATGTCGATGATCTGCGTGGCGCTATCGTCGCAGAATAATTGTCCGAGCGTTTTCTCGTGATGTTTGATGTTGTATTTTTCGACCAGCTTCACAAAATCATGCGGCGTATAGCGGGCCAGCGCCGAGCGGCAAAAATGCGGATTTTGCGAGAGGAAATTTGCAGGCGTCGTGTGGATGTTGGTGAAGTTACAACGGCCACCGCCGGAGATGCGGATTTTTTCACCGAGCTTGTGATAATGGTCGAGCAGCAACACCGATTTACCGCGCTTGCCAGCCCCTGCCGCGCACATCATGCCGGCCGCACCGGCGCCGATGACGACAACATCAAAAACGGTTTTCAACGGCGTGCGTCTTTATGGCGAAAGCACGTGGTGAGATGGTCGTTCACCATGCCGGTCGCCTGCATGAAAGCGTAGCAAATGGTTGAGCCGACAAATTTGAAGCCGCGTTTTTTGAGATCCGCACTCATGGCATCCGACGCAACTGTTTTTGCGGGTACCTCGCCCATGCGCGCCCAGCGATTGACGATTGGCCTGCCGCCGACGAATGTCCAGATGTAAGTATCAAAACTGCCGAACTCTTTTTGCACGGCGAGAAAAGCGTTGGCGTTGGTGACCGCACTTTGAATTTTCAAACGATTGCGCACGATGCCTGAATCTAAAAGCAGCACCGCGATTTTTTGTTCTGAAAACTTGGCGACGCGCAAAGGATCAAATTGTAGAAACGCGGCGCGATAATTTTCGCGCTTGGCCAAGATGGTCGACCAGGAAAGTCCGGCCTGCGCGCCTTCGAGAATCAGAAATTCAAACAACACGCGATCATCGTGAACCGCAACGCCCCATTCGTGATCGTGATAGTCGGTGTAGAGCGCGCCGAGGGAGGTGTTTTCGCACCATGGGCAGCGGATGACGGGTGCGGGCAATGTCGACTAACCTTTGATATAGCTTTCAAGCTGCGAAATCGTATATTCGTGGTCACTGATGATGTCGTTCATCAGATCGTGAATCGACAACATGCCGACGACGGTGTCACCATCGACGACCGGCAAGTGGCGGATATTTTTTTTAGACATGATGGACATGCATTCACGCGTGCGGGTCGTCGGGCTGACGACGAGCACGTCGGCGGTCATGATGTCACTCACCAGAGCCTCCCTGGAATTCTTGCCCTGCAAGGCGATTTTGCGGGTGTAATCGCGTTCTGAAACGATGCCGACCAGCTTGCCTTTTTGCATGACGAGCAAAGCACCGACACCTTTTTCGGCAAGCACTTTGATCGCGTCAAACACGGTGTCGTCCGGCTTCACGCTCCACAGCGTATTGCTGTCGCCGCTACGATGTTTGAATAATTCCGAGACGGGTTTCATGTCGCACCTCGCTGCTGTTGAAGGTTACATGTTCGGGTAGTTGGGACCGCCGCCACCTTCGGGCACCACCCAATTGATATTCTGGGTCGGGTCTTTGATATCGCATGTTTTACAGTGTACGCAATTCTGCGCGTTGATCTGGAGTTTTTTGGCGCCACCAGGTGCGTCGATATATTCGTAAACGCCCGCCGGACAGTAGCGCGATTCCGGCCCATCGTAAAGCGCCAGATTTATGTTTACCGGCGTGTCGGCGTTCAGCAGCGTGAGATGCGCGGGCTGGTCTTCTTCGTGATTGGTGTTGGAAATAAACACCGACGACAAACGATCAAACGTGAGCACGCCATCGGGCTTCGGATAAATGATCGGCGTGACTGCGGATTTATTCTTCAATGTTTCATGATCAGCGTGCTGGTGATGCAATGTCCACGGTGCCTTGCCGCCGAACACGATTTGATCGACACCGACCATCAGTGTGCCGGTGTAAAGGCCTTTGCTCATCCACGGTTTGAAGTTGCGTGCTTTATGCAATTCTTCGTGCAGCCAGCTCGCCTCGAATGCGACTGGATAGGCGGCAAGCTCGTCGCTGGTGCGGTCGGCCTTCAATGCCACCACCGCCGTATCCGCCGCCAGCATGCCGCTCTTGATCGCCGCGTGACTGCCCTTGATGCGCGAGGCATTAAGAAATCCGGCGTCGTCACCGATCAGCACGCCGCCGGGGAAGGCGAGCTTCGGCAGCGATTGCAGGCCACCTGCGTTGATCGCGCGCGCACCATAGGCAATGCGTTTGCCGCCGTCAAAAAATCCGCGAATGGCTGGATGGGTTTTGTAGCGCTGGAATTCTTCGAACGGCGACAGATATGGATTGCTGTAACCGAGACCAACCACAAAACCGACTGCGACCAGATTATTTTCAAGGTGATACAAATACGATCCGCCGTACGTTTCCGTGTCGAGCGGCCAGCCGGCGGTATGAACCACCAACCCCGGGATATGCTTTTCCGGTGTTACTTCCCAAAGTTCTTTCAAACCCAGCGCATACACCTGCGGATCGCAGCCTTCGCGCAGTTTGAATTTAGCTTCCAGTTGTTTACCGAGATTGCCACGGCAGCCTTCGGCAAAAAAAGTGTATTTCGCATGCAGCTCCATGCCGCGCGCGTAGCGGTCGGTGTGCTCGCCATTTTTGCCGATGCCCATGTCGCCGGTGGCAATGCCTTTGACCGAGCCATCGTCGTTGAACAACACTTCGGCCGCGGCAAAGCCGGGGTAAATTTCCACGCCTAGCTCTTCGGCTTTTGTACCGAGCCAGCGACAAACATTGGCGAGACTAATGACGTAATTGCCGTGATTTTTGAAGCAGGTCGGCAGTATCCAGTTCGGCACTTGTCGTGCGGATGATGCACCGAGAAACAAAAAGCGATCTTCCGTCACCGGCTGGTTGAGCGGCGCACCGAGCGCTTTCCAGTCAGGAAATAGTTCACTGATCGCGATCGGATCCATCACCGCACCGGAGAGAATGTGCGCGCCGACTTCGGAGCCTTTTTCAACGATGCAGACCGACACGTCGGCATTGATCTGCTTCAACCGAATCGCTGCCGCCAGCCCGGCCGGGCCGGCACCGACGATGACGATGTCGTATTGCATGGATTCGCGTGTGCTCATGGGGCGGCTGATTTTGGATTGCGTTGCCAGTATTATAGAGGCAACATTAACGCTGGATTTTAAGAACACATGACCATGCGCGCACCGGAAATAAAATTTGGCCCAAAACTTTCCACCCTGCAGCTCGCCGTTCGCTGGGGGGAAATGGATGCGTTGGGGCATGTCAACAACGCCGAATATTTGCGCTATTTTGAAGAGAGCCGCACCTTGTGGGCCGAGTCGCATGGCTTTCATCTCGATGGCAAAGGCGAAGGCATGATTTTGCTAAAGGCCGGCGTCACGTATAAAAAACAGGTGAGCTATCCGGCAAATATTGAAGTTGCTTTGTATGCAGGCGAGATCGGGCGCAGCAGTTTTAATATTATCAATACACTCACCGTCGAAGGTGACAGCACGCCTGCAGCCATCGGTGAATTTGTGATTGTCTGGTTTGATTACGAGTCGAATAAGTCGGTGCCGATCCCGGCAAATTTGCGCGCCGTTTTGGAAGGAAAGAGGGCAGTGAATTGAACGCAGGCGGATTTTTTGTGAATGGCTTTGTCGCCGTCGGCTTGGGCGCGGCGATTGGCGCGTGGGCGCGCTGGGGCTTATCGGCGTGGCTCAATCCGCGCTTCATGCTGTTCCCATTGGGCACCTTCGCGGCCAATGCCATTGGTGGCTTTCTGGTCGGCGTAGCGGTCGCGTATTTTGTGAAGCACCCGGAATTGTCGCCCGCATGGCGCTTGTTTGCGGTGACCGGTTTCCTCGGTGGCTTGACCACTTTTTCCACTTATTCGGCGGAAGTGATCGGGCTGATTGAGCGCAACGAAATGATGTGGGCGCTGGCCGTGGCGGCGGCGCATTTGCTGGTGTCGCTGGTGCTGACGGCGGTGGGGATTTGGATTTATCGGGCGGTGGCGGGTTGAGATTTACGAAGGCAGAGCGCAAGACATGGCCTTGTTTTTTATGCGATGTATAACGGTCTGACCGTGGCGAGAGTTTTGCTCGCGATGGCGACGAATGCAAGATGGGAGACTTGACCCCATTTTTGCCTGACCCCATTTTGCCTCTTGCTGACTGCGTCTCGTAAATTTTCGCAGCGTTGCCACCATGTTTTCTCTGTCACTCATGAGTAAATCGTGGCTCGCTTGCGAAGGCGCCAGAATGCTTGGCATAATAATTTACATAAGAACGCCCATGGAAAAGGGCAGCATCGCTGGCGTAAATATAAACCACCAAAAAATGGAGTATTTAAAATGGCTGGATACTACGACTTAAAAAAATCAGGTACTGATCGCTGCATGTTCAACTTGAAAGCGGGCAATCATGAAGTTATCCTGACGAGCGAAATCTACAACTCGAAACAGGCTGCCGATGGTGGCATCGCTTCCGTGCAAACCAATTCACCGCACGATGAGCGTTACGAGCGCAAGGCGTCAACACGCAACGAGCCTTACTTCCTGCTCAAGGCAAGCAACGGGCAAACCATCGGCAAGAGCGAGATGTATTCGTCGGTCGCTGCAATGGAAAACGGTATCGCCTCGGTCAAGACTAACGGGCCGACCAAGACGGTGAAAGACAACACCTGAAGCTGAAACTAAAAAGGGTCGGCGTAGGTTGATTTACAAATTTGGCGAATTAGACGCATTTATTTTCGTTGAAAATTTCATGCTGGCCCTGTTTTGTCAACGGTTCGTCCCAATCTGGGATGGCTCACGACACAAAAATCGCCGGATTTGCTGGCAGATGGAGTAAGGCATTGGCTAAACATAAATTGATCCCGCATGCGCTCGCTGCTGCATTCGCATGTGCGCTTTCGGCTTGCGCCTCGCCGACAGCGCCTGCAGTGATACAAGTTAGCGCGCCGACGAAAGCGGAGGAAAGCGATTTCCTTGGCGCATTGGCGCTACTAAATAAACAAGATCGCCCTTTAGCAGGTATCAATTTGATGGAAAAACTCGTCGAGAAGGGACAGCTCGACAGTCGAACATTTGCACAGTTTTATGCGGTCACCGGCGATGAGCGTGGGGTGTACGCGCTCATCGATCAGGGCTTAAAACCTAACCTAGAAAAACCAATCGATACGACAGGTTATTCGCCCCAACCGGCAATGGAAGCCATTATCAATGCGGCTCGTGATCGCCACGTGGTCATGCTCAATGAGGACCACACCATGCAGCGCCAGCGCGCGTTTGCGTTCGAAGTGGCGACACAGTTGCGGAAAATTGGGTTTACCCATTTCGGTGCGGAGACGTTCACGCCAGAATTAGCGGAAAGCATGAAAGATGGCTCACCCAAGCTACGCACCGGAATCTACACGCTTGACCCAGTCTTTGCAGATTTGGCAAGACATGCAGCGAAAATCGGCTATCAATTGTTCGATTACGAAATACGCAAGTCGCAAAAACCTGTCGACAGTGCGGATCAAAACACGCAACGAGCAATGCGCGAACAGGCGCAAGCGGACAACATCAGGAAAATACTCGATACAAACCCGAACGCAAAAATGTTCATCTATGTCGGTGGCGGGCACGCTTCAAAGCATCCTGAACCGAACGGCTTGGAGATGATGGCTTTGCGGCTAAAGCGTATGACTGGAATAGATCCGTTGGTTATCGACCAACTTATCGGCACGCCGCGTGCGAGCCCGGAACGCGATGGCGCTTTTTATCGAGGGGTTGCCAATCTTGGCATCCAAACAGCCTCGATTGTAATGACGAATGCCTCGGGACAATGGCTTACGCGCCCCGGACATGACCTGGCAGTATTTCACCCACGAGTGCCAGATATTGCGGGTCGTCCGGGGTGGTTGAGCATGAATGGGTATCGAAAACCCTACCCGCTCACACTTGCGGCGATGCCAATGAAAACGCTGGTTCGCGCCTTTGTCAGCGCTGAGCCCGCTGGTTCCATTCCGATGGATCAGATATTAGTCGCGCCAAATCAGCGCGGGGTGACGCTCATGTTGCCGGTCGGCAAATACAATATCGTGAGGCAATCTGAAACCGGTGAATCAACGGAAGTGGGCAGCGTCGTGATGCCGAGTCGAGAATGACACGCGCCCATTTCTGGTGCCTTTCGCCATTTCGCCAAACGCGATGTGCCACTTAAAAAAGAAATAGAGAAATGAAATAGGGGCCAAGGTTAATTCCTGCAACGCAATCTAGTCATGATCATGCGCATGCAAGCCCGCGTTCAATAAAGTCCGCGCTTCAAAAATCACTTCCGAGGCGGTCAGCCCATGCGGTGCCATGCCGTGTGCGAGACATTCATCGGATGCAGCACCGTGCAAATAAACGCCAAGCTTTGCCGCATCCAGCGCGTTCATCCCCTGCGCAAGAAATGAGGCAATCATGCCGGACAGCGCGTCGCCCATGCCGCCGGAGGCCATGCCGGGATTGCCCGAGGTGTTGATCCAGTAGCGACCATCGGGGATGGCGATGATGGTGCCGGCGCCTTTGAGGATGGTCACTGCATTGAACTTCACGGCGATGGATTTTGCGGCGTGGACGCGACCAGCTTGAATTTCGCTGACCGGTTTGTCGAGTAAACGCGCCGCTTCTCCGGGGTGCGGCGTGAATATCAAACTCAAGCACTGGCGCGGCGTTTCAGCCATTTTTGCCTGAAGAGCCGCGTAAATGCTGGAGTTTGCCGCGATTATCGTTAGCGCATCGGCATCGACCACTGTGGGCAGTGCGCGTGCGAGCGCCGCTTTTAATATTCGTCGCGCGGATTTATCGACGCCGAGACCCATGCCGATTGCCATCGCGGTGAGCGTCGTATCGGCGACGAGTTCATCGGCAGGCCGCACCATGATTTCAGGGTTGATCGTATCGAACCCCGGCGCGTCTTTGGCATTGAATCCTGCGAAAACTTTACCCGGCCCCATGTGCAGCGCCGCGCGCGCCGCGAGTACGGTGGCACCGATCATTCCGGTCGCGCCGCCGATGATGCCGACATTGCCGAAAGTGCCTTTGTGTGAACTGTTGCGCCGCTTCGGAATGAGCGGCGCGATGTTGGTGCGGTTGAGGATCTCACCTTGCGTCGCGGTGGCAGCGATACCCAAGGTGTCGATGCTAATTTCACCGGCAACGTCGACACCATCTGCCGTGTACAGTCCGGGCTTCGCGCCAAGGAAAGTGAGGGTGTAGTCGGCATGGATCGTGGCAGCCAGCGCCACGCCAGTGTCCGAGACAAGCCCACTGGGAACGTCGATGGCGAGAATAGGCGTGTGGTTCGCGTCGGCATTCGCATTGGCGTGCGTGATGGCATCGGCGAAAACGCCTTCCGGCGCACGCTTCAAACCGATACCGAACAGGCCGTCGATGATGAGATCAAATTTGGCGTCAACGGGAAATTTTGTGACCACTGCGCCTTTCGCTTTGCGGACAGCGGTGAGGGCATTTTTTGCAGCAGGTTCGCGTTGCTTTTGCGGCACCGGCTCAAACACCATCACGCGGTGTCCAGATTTGATCAACGCTGCGGCGGCCACCCACGCGTCGCCACCGTTGTTGCCGGGCCCGGCGAGAACGAGAATGTTTGCGCCGCGTTTTTTCTTGACAAGCGTGGCAGCAAGCGCCGCGACCGCCGCACCTGCGCGCAGCATCAAAGAATCCTGCGGATTTTTGTTTGCATGCGCAGTTTCAATCGCGCGAATTTCTGCGGCAGAATATAAAAAATTGCTCATGTTTTTTTCGCCGTTGGCGGCATCATCACGGTATCTTTGGCAACGCTTAAGAGATCGGGATAATCGAGGCTGTAATGCAGCCCGCGGCTTTCCTTCCGCGCCAGTGCGCAGCGCACAATCAACTCGGCCGTCTGCACCAGATTGCGCAATTCGATCAGGTCATTTGAGATGCGAAAGTTGGCGTAGTAATCGAGAATTTCTGATTGCAGCAGGTCGATACGGTGCAGCGCGCGCTCGAGCCGTTTGTCGGTGCGCACGATGCCGACGTAGTTCCACATGAAGCGGCGCAGCTCGTCCCAGTTGTGCGAAATGATGACCTCTTCATCCGCGTTGGTCACGCGGCTTTCGTCCCACGCGGGGAGGGTGATGGATGCGCGCGGCGGTTGCGTCAACATGTCTTTGTCCACGGCTTCAGAAAACACCAGACACTCAAGCAGCGAATTACTGGCGAGTCGATTCGCACCGTGCAATCCGGTGCAGGAAACTTCACCAATCGCGTAAAGATCATCGACATCGGTGCGCCCGGCGAGATCCGTGACAACACCGCCGCAGGTGTAGTGAGCGGCGGGCACGACCGGGATCGGATCCTTGGTGATGTCGATGCCGAGTGACAAACACTTCTCGATAATATTCGGAAAATGCGTTTTCAAAAAGTCGGCTGGTTTGTGTGAAATATCGAGGTAGACAAAATCAAGACCGCGTTTTTTCATCTCGAAATCGATGGCGCGGGCAACCACGTCGCGCGGTGCCAGCTCGGCGCGCTCGTCGTGCTGCGGCATGAAGCGTTCGCCGGCTTTGTTTTTATCTTTAATATCGGGCAGGCACAGATGGCCACCTTCGCCGCGCACCGCCTCGGTGATCAAATATGATTTGGCCAAAGGGTGGTAGAGGCAGGTCGGGTGGAACTGGATAAATTCCATGTTAGCCACGCGACATCCGGCGCGCCAGCCCATCGCCACGCCGTCGCCAGTGGCAACATCGGGGTTGGTCGTATAAAGATAAACCTTGCCTGCGCCGCCGGTCGCAAGCACGGTAAAGCGCGCATTGATCGTACGCACCGCACCGGTGAGATTGTTAAGGACATAAGCGCCGTAGCAGCAATTTTCATTGCCTCGGCCAAGCTTGGCAGAGGTGATCAAGTCGACCGCGAGATGATGCTCCAGTATCTCTACATTCGGATGCGACTTGAGTTGTTGTACCAGCGTTTTTTGCACTGCGCGACCGGTCGCGTCGGCCGCATGCACGATGCGGCGATGCGAATGCCCGCCTTCACGGGTGAGATGCAGCTCGCCGGCGTTGTCGTCTTCACGGGTGAACGGCACGCCTTGGGCGAGCAGCCACTCGATGGCGCTGCGACCATGCTCAACCACGAACCGCACCGCATCGTCGTTGCACAGGCCGCCGCCAGCCACATGGGTATCGGCAATGTGGTTGGCCGGTGAATCATCAACGCTTAGCACCGCAGCGATTCCGCCTTGCGCCCACGCACTGGCGGCGTCCAGCAGTTCCTGCTTGGTCAGCAACGCAACCTTTTGCGTCGCGGCGAGTCTCAACGCGAGTGACATGCCGGCCAGCCCGCTGCCGATAATCAGAACGTCGACCTGTTTCATTTTTGGTGGCTTTCAGCGGCGATAAATTGCATGGGGTTGGGCTTTGGAAGTGAACTTTTGTTCGACAAAGGAGTCTTTATTACTGGTTTTACACATGTTTCAATGCGTTTTTTTAATTTCCGATGATGCAAGCTGAGTAGGGAGTACAAAGATGGCAGAGTTGACGTTTATAATACCTGACGTGGTCGGGCAGAGCAGCAGGTCGCGTAGCAGCAAGCCCGTTACCGTGGCAAAACACGGTGCGGTGTCCAATGTCCGCGCGCAAAGTCAAACGACGACAGCGACAGAAACGCGGGCGGTGAATCAAGGGAAGGTTTTGATGAGTGATCGCGAAGTCGATCAACAATTGGTGGTGCGCGCGCAGGCGGGGGATAAACGTGCATTCGAATTGCTCGTCATCAAGTACCAG
The DNA here is from genome assembly GCA_043793345.1 of Betaproteobacteria bacterium. GTDB lineage: Bacteria > Pseudomonadota > Gammaproteobacteria > Burkholderiales > Usitatibacteraceae > UKL13-2. Next base: position 15,049 of record JAYVXF010000335.1, read on the forward strand.
CGCAAGGTAGAGCGTTTACTATCGCGGATAATTCGCAATCAGGATGAAATTCAGGATGTGGCGCAGGAATCGTTCATCAAAGCCTATCGTGCGCTGGCCAATTTCCGCGGCGACAGCGCGTTCTATACCTGGCTATATCGCATCTCGGTGAATACCGCGAAAAATTATCTGGTCAGCCAGGGGCGGCGTGCGCCAACGAGTACAGGCTACGACGCTGAGGAGGCGGAGGGTTTTGAAGATGCGGTTGGCCTGCGCGATAACGCCACACCAGACGCGCAACTAATGTCGAAACAGATTGCCCAAATCGTCAATACGACGATTGACAAATTGCCGGAGGAGTTAAGAACCGCGATTACGCTGCGCGAAATCGACGGTTTGAGTTACGAAGAGATCGCACAAATCATGGATTGTCCGATTGGGACAGTTCGGTCGCGGATCTTCCGTGCCCGCGAAGCGGTGGCAGAGCAATTGCGCCCGCAACTGGGCACATCAAAAGACAGGAGATGGTGAAATGAACGAAAAATTATCTGCTTTGATGGACGGAGAACTCGATCAAGGCGAAGCGCGGACGGTGATCAAATCGCTCGGTAGCGATGACGCGTCGCGTGAACATTGGGATTTGTATCACGTCATCGGTGAAGCCCTGCGCGGTGACGAGCTGGGACACGCACAGTCACATAAAAATAATAGCGGGGCGATTTTTGCAGCATTGGCGGCGGAGCCTACGGTGTTGGCGCCACTGATGATCAAGCATCCGGTGGAAAACCGCACCCGCATTGCGCTGGCGATGGCGGCGTCCGTGATTACCATCTCGGCTGTTGGCGTAGTTGCCTTCAAGCAGCAGAGCGGACAAGTCGCTCCGGTGCAATTGGTGCAGCAAGTTGCGCCGCAACCGGTGGCCAGCAAAGCCACGCCAAATGGATCTGAGGTGCGCGTCAACGATTATCTGGTCGTGCATCGGCAGTTTTCAAACCCGGGGGCGTTTCAGCCGGCAACCTTGAGCCGTGAGAGTCGCAGTGAGTTAATGCCGCAGGCGACCGGCAGGTAAAGCAAAGTTTCAGGATCGAGCATGGCGATAAAATAAAAAGCCACGACAGGGTCAAAGCACGGGGAGTATGGATTTTGGCGTATGGATTGAAATGAAGAGTTGGTTTAAGTTACCGTCAGCGTTCGCTGCATTCTTTGCGGGGTCATCGCTGCTCGTCGCCACCGCAGGCGCTCAAACGTCGGCACCGCCGCAACTCAATGGCGGAGAATGGCTTGACCGCATCGCCAAGTCGGCACGGGAATTACCGTATACGGGCGTATTCATCCAGCAGACGGCAGACGGCATGAGTACGTCGCGCATCACCCATCTGGTTGATCGTCAGGGTGTCGAGCTCGAGAAACTCGAGATGCTCGACGGACCGCGAACCGAAATCGTGCGTCGCAATGACGAAATGTATTGTTATCATCCCGACGCAAAAACGTTGCGCGTTGACAAGCGTGCCAGTGGACGTTTTTTCCCCTCGCTGATTTCTGGTAATGCCAAAAGTATTGCGGAAAACTATAATGTCAAGCTTGGTACTGTCGAGCGGGTCGCCGGTTTCGATTGTCAGTGGGTAATACTCGAGCCGAAAGATGCAATGCGCTATATGCAGAGACTTTGCGCTGAGCTAACGACCGGGCTATTGGTCAGGGCGCGAACTTACAACGAGCGAAATCAGATGCTGGAACAATTCATGTTCACCCAGCTCGATTTGAGCCGCAGCGTGGCCAGGCAGTCGCTCAAATCACGTTTCGAGCAGTTGCCCGGCTGGCAAACAACCGAATCGTCGAACGTGGCGAAAACCACCGACACCGCTTGGAAAGTCGCACATCTTCCGGCAGGTTTCAAGAAAGTCGCCGAGATGATTCGCAACCTGGCCGGTCGGCCTGCACCAGTGTCGCAATTGGTGTTCTCTGACGGCCTCTCGAACGTATCGGTATTTGTAGAGCCGATTCAAGGTGCTGCGCAGACGATGGGGGCGCGGATGACAGACGATAGCCCGATCGCATTTGCGATGCGTCCCGTTTCAGACCATCAAGTTATTGTGATGGGCGAGGTGCCGGCAGCGGCCGTACAAGCGATCGCCGACAGCGTAATGCTGAAGGGACGCTAGAAGCCGGTTGGACTTGAAGTCCGACCGGCTGCGAGGTTCGCGGTGGGCGATTTGACGCGGCGCGAAGCCAGTTTGCTCCCGGGCAATGCCCGGCTAATTTTTAGTTTCGTCGGGTGACGCCCGTCGATTGGTTTCAATTGGAGAAAACATGACAATACGTAACAATAAGAGCTGCAACGTGTGGCTGGCTTCACTGTTCATTTTTGTGGCGATGGTGTTTTTTGTAAACACCATGACGTTCGCCAAGGAGTTGCCGGATTTTACGGAATTGGTTGAAAAAAACGGCCCAGCCGTGGTTAATGTCAGCACCAAGACGAGGGGCAAGCAGGGCGGACAGCAGCAGCCTGATGAAAACGATCTCTACGAATTTTTCCGCCGATTTATGCCGCCTGACGCGGTGCCAAATCCCCGTGGGAACCCGAATGCGCCAAATTCACCCAACACGCCGCGCCGTAACCCTCGCCAGCCCAATCCTAATCAGGAGCGACCGCTGCGCGATTTAGGGCTGGGTTCCGGATTCATCATTTCGACTGATGGTTATGTCATCACCAACGCCCACGTCGTTCAAGACGCCGATGAAGTCAACGTAACGTTGACCGATAAACGCGAATTCAAGGCCCGTGTCATCGGCACCGATGATCGCACCGATGTTGCCGTACTAAAGATTGACGCTACCGGCTTACCAAAAGTAAACGTCGGCGATTCCGACAAAGTGCGCGTCGGTGAATGGGTGCTGGCGATCGGCTCACCGTTCGGGTTCGAGAATACCGTCACCGCTGGCATTGTTAGCGCCAAGAGCCGCGAAGCAGGCAATTTCGTGCCGCTCATCCAGACCGATGCGGCCGTCAATCCGGGTAATTCCGGTGGGCCGCTGTTTAATATCAATGGTGAAGTGATCGGTATCAACTCGCAGATTTTTAGCGGCAACGGCGGCTATCTTGGCATTTCATTTGCCATCCCGACCAACACCGCGATGGCGGTTGCGAATCAGCTAATCAAGACCGGTAAACTCAACCGCGGACGCATTGGTGTGCTCATGAATTCCAATCCAATCACCAAAGATTTGGCTGAATCGCTGGGGCTCGCCAATACCAAGGGCGCGCTGATCGACGCCGTCGAAAAGGATAGTCCTGCCGAAAAAGCCGGCATTCTTGAGCAAGACATCATCGAGAAAGTAAACGGCAAGCAGGTTGATACCTACATCGACGTTACGCGTGCGATCAGCAATACCGCGCCGGGCACCAAGGTGGTGGTGTCGGTGTGGCGCAAAGGTAGCGTCAAGGACATCGCCGTAATGGTCGGTGAAACACCGGGCGATGCGCGAGTTGCGAAGGCGAACGACAAAAAGGACGATAAGAAAGATGCGGCGCCGGATCGGCTCGGACTAGTCGTCGTCGAAGTCGGTGCAGATGTCCGCAAAGCCATGAAGCTCGATAGCGGTGTGTTGGTTAATGACGCCAATGGCGCGGCTGAACGCGCGGGGATTCGTCAGGGCGACGTGATTCTCGCGGTGAACAATACCGATGTGAAATCGATCAGCCAGTTTAACGAAATCGTTGCCAGGCTCGACGCGAAAAAGGCGGTCGCATTGCTGATCAAGCGTGAGCTGCAAACGCGATACGTGACACTGCGAATCGATCCTAAGTAGCGCTTGAAGCAACTGACGGTTCTGTCGCGGTGCTATTGTCACCTTTGCGACGACATGATTGCGGCTCTACAAGAATTGCAGAGCCGTTTTATTGATGGCTACGTGGTCGACGTAATCGATGTCGATCAACACCCTGCGCTCGAATCAAAATGGGGTGACAAAGTGCCGGTTTTGCTCGACGGAGACGAGGAGATTTGTCACTATTTTCTCGATCAGGATCGGCTGCGCTTGCATTTAGCGAAGCAGGCTTAAGCGTCGAATCAGCACGGCATTTAAGGTAGAATGCGAGCTTCCAACAAATAAGGGCACCCTGGTGTGCCCTTATTTGTTGTTGGACACCTCAACTTTATGAATTTAATACGAAATTTCTCCATCATCGCGCATATCGACCACGGCAAATCAACGCTGGCGGATCGCATTATTGAGCGCTGTGGAGGCCTCTCTTCGCGTGAGATGGAATCCCAAGTACTTGACTCGATGGACCTTGAGCGTGAGCGCGGTATCACCATCAAAGCGCAGACGGCGGCGTTGACCTATAAAGCCAAAGACGGCCAAACCTACGAGCTCAATCTGATCGACACGCCCGGCCACGTCGATTTTTCTTACGAAGTTTCGCGCTCCCTTTCCGCCTGCGAGGGCGCGCTACTGGTGGTGGACGCTTCGCAGGGTGTGGAAGCGCAAACGGTCGCGAACTGCTATACGGCCACCGACCTGGGCGTGGAAGTCATCCCGGTACTCAATAAAATCGACCTACCCAGCGCCGATCCGGTTCGCGTGATTGCTGAGATCGAAGACATCATCGGCATTTATGCCGAAGACGCAGTGCAATGCAGCGCCAAGACCGGCATTGGCATCGAAGAAGTGATCGAAATCGTTATCGCCAAAGTGCCTCCGCCGAAAGGATCCGCATCGAATCCGCTCAAGGCGCTGATCATCGATTCCTGGTTCGATAATTATGTTGGCGTCGTCATGCTGGTGCGGGTGGTGGATGGGGTGTTGCGTCCCAAAGACAAGATTTTGTTGATGGCTTCGGGTGCGCAGCATCTGGTGGAGCAGGTGGGTGTTTTCACGCCGCGCTCGCAATCGAGGCCAATGCTGTCAGCCGGTGGTGTCGGATTCATCATCGCCGGTATCAAAGAGTTGAAGAATGCCAAAGTCGGTGACACCGTTACGCTGGTTGAAAATCCGGCAAAAACGGCGCTACCTGGCTTCAAGGAAATTAAGCCACAAGTGTTTGCCGGCCTATATCCGATTGAGTCGAATCAGTACGATGCCCTGCGCGACGCGCTGACCAAATTGCAATTGAACGATTCATCGTTGCGCTTCGAGCCAGAAACCTCGCAGGCGTTGGGATTCGGTTTCCGCTGCGGCTTCCTTGGCCTGCTACACATGGAAATCGTCCAGGAGCGTCTCGAGCGCGAGTACAACATGGATCTGATCACCACCGCGCCGACCGTGATCTACCAGATCAAGCTGCGCGACGGCACGGTGATGGAAATCGAAAATCCATCGCGCTTGCCGGAACTGGTCAAGATTGAGGAAATCCGCGAACCGATGATCATCGCGACCATGCTGATGCCGCAGGAATACGTCGGCTCCGTGATTATCTTGTGCAATCAAAAGCGCGGCGTGCAGGTTGATATGGAGTATCACGGCAGGCAGGTTATCCTCAAATACGAAATGCCGATGAACGAAGTGGTGATGGATTTTTTTGACAAGCTGAAATCCGTTTCACGCGGTTATGCTTCGCTCGATTACGAGTTCAAGGAATATCGTGTTTCTGACCTCGTCAAGCTGGACATACTGATCAACGGCGACAAGGTGGATGCATTGTCGCTGATCGTACATCGGGTCAACAGCCAGTACCGTGGCCGCGAACTGGCCAGCAAGATGCGCGAATTGATTCCGCGCCAGATGTTCGATGTCGCGGTACAAGCGGCGATCGGCGTCAATATCATTGCGCGTGAAAACATCAAGGCGCTGCGCAAAAACGTGATTGCCAAGTGTTACGGCGGCGATATTTCGAGGAAACGCAAGTTGCTCGAAAAGCAGAAGGCCGGCAAAAAACGCATGAAGCAGGTTGGTAATGTGGAAATTCCGCAAGAGGCATTTCTGGCGATCCTGCAGGTCGATGGAAAGTAGCGTGATTCGGTGCTTGATCCGGCTGGATCGCCAGCCGTCGCATCGACGCAGCGTAACCGCCTTTGAAATCGCATAATCAAGCTACAGACAAATTGAAAATTCAAAAGAAAGACGCGATACGATGAATTGGGAAATGGTTGGCTGGATTGCGCTTGGGGTGAGTGGGCTGGTGATCCTTGCAAGTTTTTTTGTCGGGCGCACGAAAGGCGTGCCTACAGCGTTAGCGGCTGCGGACGGGAGCGAGGCACAGCATCCCATTCATGCCTGGCTCGAAATCGCCTGGCCGGTATTTTTTATCGCCATCATGGGCATGCTCACGCTCAAAGAGGTAATGGGTTTTCCGGCAGTGTTGCTGCTGGCAACCGTGCTGACGGGGATCGTCTGGCTCGTTGACAAGTTCGTGTTGAAGAAAGCGCGCGCCAATAATGCGACCGAACCTGTTGTGGTGGAGATGGCCCGGAGTTTTTTTCCGGTCATTTTGATTGTATTTGTACTCCGCTCTTTTTTGTACGAGCCGTTCAAGATTCCGTCTGAGTCGATGGTGCCGACGCTGGTGGTAGGCGATTTTATTTTGGTCAATAAATTCAGCTACGGCATTCGATTGCCCGTGATCAACAAAAAAATCGTGGACGTTGGATTGCCCAAACGCGGCGATGTCATGGTGTTCAGATATCCGGAAGATCCAACGAAAGACTACATCAAGCGTGTGGTCGGTACGCCAGGCGACAAGGTCGTCTACAAAGACAAGCGCCTGACGATCAATGATATGCCGATTGCCACCGAGCAAATCGAATCACAGACTCACATTGACGACCGCCTGGCCGTTCAAAGCTTTGACGTTATCCGCGAAAAGCTTGGCGAAAAATCGCATATTTCCTATCTCAATCCGCGGTTCCCAAACATTCGCCTGGGCGATGTCCACGAGTTCCCCAATCGCGGCAATTGTGCATACAATGACGAACAAATGAGCTGCACCGTTCCCGCAGGCAACTACCTCATGATGGGAGACAACCGCGACAATAGTCAGGACGGTCGCTATTGGGGGTTTGTGCCTGAGGACAATATCGTTGGTAAAGCAGTGTTGGTCTGGATGAATTTCGGCTCAATGAAGCGTATCGGCACATCCATCGATTGAAACTTGAAACCGGCAGCGAGGGACGCATGAAAACAACTACAACCAATCTTCAACAGCAGCGCGGCGTTGGCTTCGTCAGCCTCATCTGCATTCTTGCGGTCTGCGCGTTGATTTTGCTGCTAGGTCTAAAGCTTGTGCCGGTTTACCTTGAGCTCTTTTCCGTCAAGAAAGTGATGGCAGCGATGGCTCAAGGGGAAGAAGTCAAAAGCGGAACTGTCACCGATATCCGCAAGAGTTTTGATCGCCGCGCGGTTATCGATAATATTCAGGCTCTTCAGGGGTCGGATCTGGAAATTACCAAGGATGGCGGCGAAACCGTGGTCGTCGCCGCATGGCAGCATCGGGTTGCGTTGATGACCGGCTACACGTTGCTGGTCGATTTCAGCGTGAGCACGAAAGACGGCTAGTCGCCCGCATATGACGCTTAGTGAGCTTGAGCAAAAGCTCGGCTATCAATTCACCAACGCCGCTCTCCTTTTGCAGGCTTTGACTCACCGCAGTTTTGGTATTGGTCACAACGAACGCCTTGAATTTTTGGGTGACAGTATTCTCAATTGTTGTGTCGCCAGCATGATTTTCGAGCAGTTCGCGTCGATGCCGGAAGGCGAATTAAGCCGTCTGCGCGCCAATCTCGTCAACCAATCGGTGCTCGCTGAAATATCGGCTGAACTGGGGCTTGGGAGCTTGCTGCGCCTTGGCGACGGGGAAATCAAAACCGGGGGTGCGAGCCGCCCGTCAATTCTGGGCGACGCGTTGGAAGCTATTCTGGGTGCCGTATATCTCGACGCAAATTTTGAATCTGCCGCTCGCGTCGTGCGCGTATTGTTCGCGTCGCGTATTGAAACCGTCCGCGATACCAAGCCGGTCAAGGACGCCAAGACAGGATTGCAGGAGTGGTTGCAAGGCAAACATTTGCCGCTTCCAGAGTACACGGTGAAACGCATTGAGGGCGAGTCGCACCGGCAGATATTTCATGTGCTGTGTGAGGTCGCTTCTTTTGAGGTGACGGCGGATGGCTGTGGTGCCAGCCGCCGTTTGGCCGAACAGGACGCGGCAGCACAAGCGCTGGGTATTCTGGCCGCATCCACCACCGCAGGAAGAAAACATGGGCGCTGATTTTCGTTGTGGGACGGTCGCCATCATTGGTCGTCCGAACGTCGGCAAATCGACTTTATTGAACCATCTGGTCGGCCAAAAAGTCAGCATTACCTCCAATAAAGCGCAAACCACGCGCCACCGCATTACCGGAATTTTGACCGACGCAGAAGCGCAGTTTTTGTTTCTCGATACGCCAGGCTTTCAAAAGACCCACGACAACGCTCTCAATCGCGTGTTGAATCGCACCGTCAGCCAGACCGTGATCGACGCGGATGTGGTGGTCGCGATTGTTGAGGCCTGCCGATTTTCGGATGCCGATGATCAGGTTCTGAAACAGGCCGCCAATAACGCGCACCTGATTTTGGTCATCAGCAAATGTGATCGCGTCAAAGAAAAAAGTAAATTATTAAACTTCCTCAAAGAGATCCAGGCCAAGGCAAATTTTGTCGCGATGGTACCGGTCAGCGTGAAAGAAAAACAAACGCTGGTGGAGTTGAAAAAAGTCATCCGCGCACACCTGCCAATCGCGCCTGCCAGCCATGATGCTGAAGAATTTACCGACCGTTCCGAGCGCTTCATGGCTTCTGAATTCATCCGCGAAAAAGTCTTTCGCCAGCTTGGTGACGAGCTGCCGTACGCGGCCAACGTGATGATTGATAAATACGAAGAAGTCGGCGGTTTGCGGCGGATATTTGCCAGCATTGTCGTTGAAAAGACCAGCCAGAAAGCAATTCTTATCGGTGAAAAAGGCGAGCGCTTGAAACGCATCGGCACCGACGCACGCAAGGAAATGGAAGCAAGCTTCGGCTGCAAAGTTTATCTGGAACTGTGGGTGCGGGTTAAAAAAGGTTGGGCGGATGACAGCGCCTTGATTCGTCAATACGGCTATGAATGATTTATCGCAACGGCCAGCGCTCGCCGAGGTGGCGAGTCCGCAAGCGAAGCGTGTACGACAGTTCATCGGCGAGTCTGATCAGGCATTTGTCTTGCACACCTACGCGTATCGCGAAACCAGTTTAATCGTTGAAACGTTTACACGTCTGCATGGCCGTGTCGTCATGGTGGCGAAGGGTGCCAAGCGACCACAGGGTGCGTTGCGCGGCCTGTTGAATCCGTTTCAGGGACTTGCGCTGGTGTGGTTCGGCAGAAGTGAGATGAAAACGTTGAAGTCGGCCGAGCAGGAAAAAATTCTGCCGCAGTTATCCGGTGCCGCGCTGCTTTCCGCATTTTATTTGAATGAGCTGTTACTCAAGCTCGCTATTCGTGAAGACCCGCATGACGCTCTATTTGACGCTTATTCGGTGACCATGTCGTCACTCGCCATGCTGCCAGTAGAAAATAAATCACCGCGCGCAATTGCACCGATTCTTCGGCAGTTTGAAGTTACGTTGTTGCAGGAACTTGGCTATGCATTGCAGCTTCGCGAGGAGATAGACACTCACGCGCCGATCCGGGCCGAGCGTGAATATTTTTATGTTGTCGAGCGTGGGCCGATGTTGGCAAACTTCGTCGCACGTCAATCCGCAGCCGCGCCCGGCTTGCAGCTCCACGGTAAAACGCTTCTCGACATGGCGTGTGGAGACTATCGCGATCCGCAAACACAATTACAGTCGAAGCAATTGATGCGCATGATGATCAACCACTTGCTAGGCGATAAAATTCTCCACACCCGTCAATTGATACGAGAAATGCGCTGAACATTTTGCGAAGCTCTCATGGCTAAACTAAGCGTCAATCTGAATAAAATCGCGCTGCTGCGCAACACCCGTGCTTTGGGCATCCCCAGCGTCACCCGCGCGGCGCGCATCGCGATTGCTGCGGGTGCCGATGGCATTACCATTCATCCCCGCCCGGATGGTCGCCACATCAGAGCAGACGATGTGGCTGAATTGGCTGAGCTGCTGAAAGCGTCACCCGGAGTCGAGTTCAATATCGAAGGTAATCCGTTCCACAATCTGCTCGATTTTGTACGCGCCGTGAGGCCGCACCAATGCACGCTGGTGCCGGATGAGAGCGGCCAATTCACCTCCGACCACGGCTGGGATCTCGGCAAAGATGCACTGAGGTTGACACCGATTGTGGATGAATTGAAATCGCTCGGCGTACGCGTGAGTCTTTTTATGGATCCACTGCCGTCAGCAATGCCCATGGCGCGCGCGCTTGGCGCCGACAGGATCGAGCTCTATACGGAGCCGTACGCGGAAGCGTTTGGAACCTCAACTCAGGGAAACGTCTTGAACCAATACTTCGCGGCGGCAACTGCCGCGCAATTGGCGGGATTGGGCATCAATGCCGGACACGATCTGAATCTCGATAACTTGCCAGCATTTGTCCATGCCATACCGGGCTTACAAGAGGTCTCGATTGGCCACGCGCTGATCGCCGACGCTCTCGAATTCGGTTTGGCCGAGGCGGTGAAGCGTTATCGTGCGGCAGCGAGCGGAGAGAAGTCTTGATTTTCGGTATCGGCACTGATCTCGTGAACATCAAGCGGATCGAAGATGCGCTATTTCGTTTTGGCGACCGATTTTTGCATCGTATTCTGAGCGAGGAAGAGGTGGCAGAATACGCCCAGTCGTCGCAGCCAGCACGGTTTGTCGCAAAGCGTTTTGCCGCGAAAGAAGCGTTTTCAAAAGCCTATGGCACCGGTATTGGCGAGAGTGTCGGCTGGCATGACGTCCGGGTGACACACGATGCGCTGGGCAAGCCTCTGATTCAAACCAGTCAGGTACTCGGCGAAAAACTTCTCGCACAGCAAATCACGCACATGCATCTCTCCATCACCGATGAGACGGAGCAGGCGCTGGCGTTCGTCGTCATTGAAAAATCCTGACCTTTAACATTTGAATGTAAATATATGACTCTGACTATTCCTCTCGGCTCGGTAATGGCCGATGTTGCCGGACTGGAACTCACCACTGGCGATGCGCAGCGTTTGCAACACCCGCTGATGGGCGGCGTGATTTTGTTCGCGCGCAATTTCGCTTCACCGGAACAATTAAAGCTGCTAACAACAAGCATTCACGCCTTGCGAGAGCCGAAGCTGCTGATCGCCGTGGACCACGAGGGCGGCAGGGTGCAGCGCTTCCGCGAGGGTTTTACCAGCATCCCGCCGATGCGAGTGTTGGGCCGGCGATGGGACGACTCTGCCCAGGAAGGTGTCAATCTGGCCGAAAACGTCGGCTATGTGATCGCGGCAGAACTCGTTTCTCACGGCGTTGATTTCACTTTCGCGCCGGTACTGGACGTTGACTGGGGCGAGTCGGGCGTAATCGGGGACCGCGCGTTGCACAAAAATCCGCACGCGATCACAGCGCTTGGACAAGCGTTGATCACGGGAATGGCCGATGCAGGCATGGGCTCGGTCGGCAAGCACTACCCGGGGCACGGCTACGTACGCGCGGACTCGCACCACGAAATTCCGGTGGATGATCGCAGCTTTGACGAAATCGACAAAGCCGATTTGATTCCATTTCGGTCGCTGGCGAAACTTGGGCTAAGCGCAGTGATGCCAGCGCATGTCATCTACCCGCAGGTGGATTCGAAACCGGCTGGCTTTTCTGCAAAATGGTTAAAGGATATTTTGCGCGGTCAGTTGGGTTTTGACGGCGTGATATTCAGCGATGATCTTTCGATGGAGGGCGCATCCACGGCGGGCAACGTCACCCAGCGCGCGCACGCCGCGTTGAATGCCGGCTGCGATATGGTGCTGTTGTGCAATGACCCGGTGCGTACCGATGAATTGCTGCAAGGCTTGACTGCGGATGGGGTTGTACCAGGCGCTGATTTATCCCGCCGTTTGCAGCGCATGCATGGCAATCCTGCGTCGCAGGATGTCGCACGTTATCAAGCGGCTCGCGCTGCAGTGCTGTCGCTTGGCGTCGCCGCACCGGTTTGATTCGCGCAAATATTTCCTGTGATATTTTTTGTCGTGTCGTTGATAATTTTGGCGACATTGGCGTTACCTGGCGGCTGGCACGGCAACTGACACACGAACACGGCGTCGCGGTTCGACTGTTTGTTGACGACCTCAACAGTTTTACGCAAATCGAGCCGGCCATCAATGCGTCAAGCGCGCAACAAACTGTCGGCGATGTCACCGTGAGCCATTGGGATCATGCGCCAACCGCTGATCCTGCCGATCTGGTGATCGAAGCATTTGCGGTCAACTTGCCAGTGGCCTACGTCAATGCAATGGCTGTGAGGCCAACGCCACCGGTGTGGGTCAATCTCGAATATCTCAGCGCCGAATCATGGGTGAGTGAGCATCACCTGTTACCGTCACCGCATCCGCAAATGCCGTTAACAAAATATTTTTTCTTTCCCGGGTTTACGTCGAGTACCGGCGGCTTGATTCGCGAGAAAAATCTGCTGGCGGAGCGCGATGCGTTCAGTTTGGCAAACCCGGCAAATAATTTGCGCATTTTTTTATTCGGCTACCACAACGCCGCTGCCGACAGTTTGCTTCGGGCAATGTCCGAATCGGCAGCGCAGTTGCACTGTACCGTGCCAGACGGCGCGCTTGCGGCAAGCCTCAAATTGTCCGATGGAAATCAGGCGCGCAGCCTGAAATTCGAGATTATCCCTTTCTCCGCACAAGCAGATTTTGATCAATTACTCTGGCGACACGATGTCCTTTTCGTCCGTGGTGAGGATTCTTTCGTGCGCGCTATGTGGGCGGGTAAACCATTTATCTGGCAGATTTATCCACAAAACGAAAACGCGCATTGGGTGAAGTTAAATGCCTTTCTCGCGCTCTATTGCGAGGGGCTCGAAATCAATGCAGCTTCAGCGTTGCGCGAACTGTGGCGCGCCTGGAATGCAGAAGACAACGCGAGGATTGGTGCCGCATGGCGCCAATTCATGGATCAACTACCCGTCCTGCAATTACACGCCAGAGTCTGGTCACAAAAGCTCGCGCAAATGCCGGATTTAACGGCTAACTTGTTGAGTTTTTATCAAAAAACCACTAAAATTTAGGGCTTTTCTGGCTTACGTGGTCAGGCATTCCAATTCCTTCACAAGTATCAGGATCAACAATGAAAATCGCTCAAGAACTCCGCGCTGGCAACGTCGTCATGATCGGCAAAGACCCGATGGTCGTGCTGAAAGCCGACTACAGCA
>JAYVXF010000336.1:0-3098 GCA_043793345.1 Betaproteobacteria bacterium
GAATACTGATTGTCGATGATGACAAGTTATTGCTTGCCCTCGCCGACGAGATTTTAAGCGAACTCGGCTACGTCACCACCTGTTACAGCAGCAGCGTTGCCGCGCTCGCGGCGTTTGAAAATAATCCCGACCAATTTGACGCGGTGCTGTCTGACGAAATCATGCCCGGCTTCACCGGCACGCAAATGACCAGCCGCATGCATGCGATGAGGCCTGACTTGCCAGTGCTGATTATTACGGCTTTCGGCGGGCCGGGATTCGAGCTGCGCGCGCAGCAGGCGGGTGCGACGCAGGTGCTGAAAAAACCGTACCAGCGAAGCGAACTGGCGCGTGCATTGCACAGTGCATTGGGGCGAATTAGCTAGCGCGTCACAATCGTTTGCATTTGACGTTCACGTCGCGCCCACTGAACAATGGTGAGTACCCGCTATCAATACATGCTATTGCAATAAGCGCACGAACGGCTTACCGCAAAATAACTCGCGAGTGTGATTTAGCGCGCGGCGCGCTTTCATTGCAAAGCATATTACAAGCGTAATCAACCAGCGCCAAAAGGTAATTGACAGGTAATGATCGAGTCCAACAATGCGACCCATCAACTAAAACATGGGATCGCAAATGCACGCCACCACTCACAAAACATCTCTCGACACGCGCCTTGGCGCTGCCGCCGTACTGCACGCGTCCATCGATAGCATTCGTGCCGGCGTCCCGCAAGGCAGCGGTTGGGCGACCTATGACTTCAACACCATGACCCTCGGCTCGCGCTTCCAGCCGATCTTTAGCGTCGCCGAGCAGCGCTGCGTTGCTTACGAGGGACTATTGAGCGCGGCGAATTTATCCGGCCAGCCACTGAATCCTGAAGCCGTATTCGTCATGTCGGCAAACCACCAGGAAGAATTATTTCTGGACTGGCTTTGTCGCGCCCTGCATTTGCGCAATTTCAAGAATCTCACCGATCCGGATAAAATGATTTTCCTCAACGCCTATCCGGAAGCGGCGATCGAAGACCCGCATCATCCGGAAGTATTTGCGCAGATGATCGAGAGTTACGGCATGCATCCGCAAAACACCGTAATCGAAATTTTAGAGACTGGCGTGTCTGACGAAGCCAAGCTGGTCGATGCGGTCAATCTGTATCGCAAGCTCGGCTGCAAGATCGCCATCGACGATTTCGGCGTTGGGTTTTCCAATTTTGATCGTCTGTGGCGTCTGCGTCCGGATTTCGTCAAGATTGATCGCAGCGTTATCGCCTCGTCGGTTCGCGAGAACCATGCGCGTTTGGTGCTGGCCAATATGGTCAAGCTGATTCACGATTGCGGTGCCAAGACCATTGTCGAGGGTGTGGAAACCCGCGATGAGGCGATGGTCGCGATCAATGTCGGCGCTGATTTTTTGCAGGGCTATTATTTTGCGCGGCCGGGCCTCATCACCGCCACCCAGCCATTGTCTGACCGCATGTTCGAAAGCCTGAAAGGTGTAGCACCGACGCTGATCGGCGCACCGTTCATGAGCAACGAAAATTTAGAGCTGTATTCGCGCGCCTTGAATCTGGCGATACTGGATTTGCAGCGTGGCGCGACACTCGCGCACGCCACCGAAACTTTCCGCGCCCTGCCGCGCGTGCTGTGTGTTTACCTGGCGACCAACGATTCTGACCGCGCCGCCAACGATGACCAGTCGCGGCTGGTGCTCGACCTCATCAGTAACGCAGTGACGACGCGCTTGAAGTCAATCCCCGGCACGGCACTCGATCAACTGAAACAGGTGGTGGAGCAGGCGCTGACGGCACCGCTGAAAATGCATGTCATCGCAGCCGATGAATGCGCGGCGACAACGAATAGTCACGTCACACTTTCCTGCGCGTTCGAGCACGGCGCGCGGATGGTGGTGTTGTGCGGCGACCTGCTGGATCGTCGCTCCAGCGACCGGGTTTGGTCGACGACACGCAGCGCGCAGATGATGTCAGGCATCGACCATGCTGACGCGGACCGCGTGGAAGGTGAAACTCACACCACGCACTCGCATCCATAATTGTCCAGTCGGCTTTTACTTTGCGATTGCACCGCCCGCATATACCCAGTTGACCAGCGCGTCCTGCGCCGCCTGCGTCTGAATCGCGTTGGCGTGATTGACCATCATCGCCACAATCCAGCGTCTGCCGCGCTGATCGAGCACGTAGCCGGCAATGGCGCGCGCATCGTTCAGGGTGCCCGTCTTGAGATGCGCCTGACCGGCGAGGCTCTCGCCCTTGGCGCGCTTTCGCACGGTACCATCAAGCCCCAGCAGCGACATCGAGGAAATGAATTCGGGCATCACGCTTGATCGATATGCCGCATCGAGTAGCTGCGCGAGTGTGGCGGCGCTGATGCGTTCGTTGCGCGAGAGCCCGGAGCCGTTTTCAAGAACCAGCTCGGGTGCCGCGATATTTTTTTTCGCCAGCCACTCTTTGATGACAAGCGCTGAGCGGCTCGCGTTGCCGGGCTCCTTAAGATTACCAACCCAGGCTTCTGCCGACAGCGTGAGAAACAATTGCCGCGCCATGACGTTGTTGGAAAATTTATTGATGTCGCGCACCACGTCGGCAAGTGGTGGAGATTCGATGGTCGCGATTAATTTCGCTGTTGCAGGCGTGGGTGCCAGTCTTACTGCGCCCTCCCATTTGCCGCCGCTATTTTTCCAGATATTGGCGAACACACCACCGACAAATCTGGCGTGGTCCAGCAGCGACACATTCCAGGTGCGCTCACCGCAACCACGCGGAAAATTGCCGGCGAACGACACGCGCACGCGTGTTGGCTTGATCTCCTGCACATCGAGCAATATCCGGTCGCGCCATTCTCCACACGGTCCATCGACGAGCTTCACGCGGTTGGTGATGTCGAGTTGCGCGGGTTTTACATCGGGCGAAATTGACACTGATTTATTGTCCAGTGTTGACGCGAAAAAGAACCGCACCGTCTTGAAGCTGAGCAACAGCGGATCGGGGCCGACGTTATAAGCGCGCAGCGACTCACCGTCGAATGCGGCCTCGTCGTAAGGCACGTTCTCAAAAAATGATTTATCCAAAATGAGATCGCCCTGGATTTCATTGAGGC
>JAYVXF010000337.1:0-10029 GCA_043793345.1 Betaproteobacteria bacterium
GCCCGCCTTCAGTGCGTAGGAATAATCGGCACCTGCGGCCGCGGCAAGATACGGGGCTTTGCGCTTGATCGAGTTACCGGTCGGGCTGATGCCGGTCAGATTAAATGCGGAGGCGACGGCGGAGGTGAAATCGGTCGGCACGCCGGTAATGTTGCTGTCGTAGCCCAGCGCAGTTTCGCCCCACGCCGAAAAACTGTTGCCAGTCTGGGCACGGCGCTCGCGAATCGCGGCAAGATATTTATCGATCACCATCCGCGCCGCTGTCGGCGGATTGCTGGCTTTCAATGCCTGAAAATTTGCCTGCGCAAGATCCATCGAGCCGTGGTTGAAATACGCGCGCGCCAAATCGAGTCTCGCGCCGGCATTGTTCGGCTCCTTTTGCAGCACCCGCTCGAACGCGATGATTGACTCGTCGATCTTGCCGCTATCGAGCGCCGCCAAGCCGAGCAGATAATCGAATTCAGCGTTGCCCGCCAGTTGCGGCTCCTGTTTGAGGAGCAGCATGTACGCTTGTTTGGGATTGCCTGCCGAAAGTAACTGCAGGGCTTCGCGCAGCAGCGCCGGATCGGCGAAAACACTGAGCGACCATAGCCCTGTGAACAGGGCAAGAATGCAGCGTGTGCGCATGGGTCGAGGTCTTTTTGTCATGGGCATAACCATTTTTGTGCGCCAGCGCCGACTGACGTATCGTCCTGCGCTGAACCGGATTAAGCTTCTTGAAGGGTCAAAGAACCAAGTTTCGGGTGAACTTTTGTGGCGCAATGCTGCTGATGCATAAGGCTTAGCCAATTACTGCTGCAAACGCTTCATACTATGCCCAGTAAGTGGCGATGTAAACCGTTCCGGTAGCGCATTCAGGGGATGGCGGCGGCGGAACAAAAGTAGGTGCAAAATCACACATCCGGCCTGCACACCAACAATCATGGCCGTGTAACCAGTCGATACGGCCAAACGAACCCGAGATTGAGGTGGCGTGATGGACACGAACAACGAACCGGCCGAAGCGCCGCTGCTGATTTCAACAGTCGACGGTGTGGTCATTCTGACGCTGAACCGGTCGCGACAATTCAACGCGCTCTCGGTTGCACTACTCAATGCCCTGCACGCGGCGCTGGACGCAATCCTCATCGATGACGCAGCACGCGTGCTCGTCATCGCCGCCAATGGCAACGCGTTTTGCGCGGGGCACGACCTGAAAGAAATGCGCGCCGCCAACGGTCTGGCGTTTGTCACGAGCCTGTTCAAACTGTGCTCAGACATGATGTTGAAAATCGCCAAATGTCCGTTGCCGGTGATCGCCGAAATCAACGGCATGGCGACGGCAGCCGGCTGCCAGTTGGTGGCGCAATGCGATTTGGCCGTCGCTGCCGACAACGCAACATTCGCGGTATCCGGAATAAACCTCGGCCTGTTTTGCTCCACACCCGCAGTGCCGCTGTCGCGCACGATCTCACGCAAACGCGCGGCGGAAATGTTGTTGACGGGTGAATTCATCGACGCCGCCACCGCGCTCGATTGGGGCTTGGTGAACCGCGTGGTGCCGCGCGACGCGTTGCGTGCTGAAACGCTCAAGCTCGCGTTGTCGCTCAAAGCCAAACCACGCGCGACGCTGGCCTTGGGCAAGGCGCTTTTTTATCGGCAAATGGAGCTTGGCCTTGAAGCGGCATATGACGATGCGTCCAACACCATCGCCTGCAATTTCATGCAGCCGGATGCGCAAGAAGGTGTGGGTGCATTTTTGGAAAAACGCAAACCGGATTGGGATTGATTGCTTTGCCGACGCGCGACCTGCCCATTCACAACACTAGCACTGACGCGGATTTTCAGCCATTTTCGGCCTGCGAGGTGCGCTGGCGTTAGTGTTTCAATCTTAATAATGTCATTTCGACCAACGGGAGAAATCTGCTTTTTTGCGTTCAACCGACCAAAAGCGGATTTCTCTCTGCGGTCGAAATGACAGTGAGATCGACCGAAATGACAGTAATTTGAATGACCGTATTTTTTTACCGATCCCGCAATATTTCCCGCGCCGCATTGTGCCCCGGAATGCCGGTCACGCCACCACCGGGATGCGTCCCCGCCCCACACTGGTACAGCCCCTTGATGGGTGTGCGATAGTCGCCGTATCCCAGCACCGGCCGCGCGCTGAACAATTGATCGAGCGACAACGCGCCGTGAAATATGTCACCGCCGATCAAGCCGAATTTACGCTCCAGATCGAGCGGTGAATGAATTTGCCGTGCGATCACACTGGCGCTGAAATTGGGCGCAAATTTGTTCACCGTCGCGATCATCAAATCGGCCACTTCTTCGCGATGGTCATCCCAGCTTCTTCCATCCGATAGCGTCGGTGCCGCGTGCTGGCAAAACAAACTCGCGACGTGTTTACCGGCAGGCGCGAGTGAATCGTCCACCACGCTCGGGATGAGAATTTCCACGATGGGATTTTTTGACCAGCCAAAACTTTTCGCGTCGAAATACGCCTGCTCCATGTAGCGCAAGGTCGGCGCCATGATGATGCCGGATGCAAGGTGCGGCCCCGGCTCGGGATGACAGGTGAAACGCGGCAGCTCATTTAAGGCCACGTTCATGCGAAACGTTCCCGAGCCACATTTGTAGGCGTCGATGCGCTGACCGAACTCGGCATCCACGGCGTCCTGCTCAATCAACTGTTGAAACAATAATTTCGGATTGAGGTTGGAGACAATACATTTGGCGTGAATTTCACTGCCATCTTCCAGCACCACGCCATGCGCGCGACCGTCGTGCACCAGCACGCGGGTAACGCCTGCGGCCAGCGAAATTTCCACGCCGCGCGCAGTCGCCTCGATCGCCATCGCCTGCGTGATCGCCCCCATGCCGCCAATCGCGTGCCCCCAAATGCCGGGCTTGCCGTTGACCTCACCGAACACGTGATGCAGCAACACATACGCCGAGCCCGGCGTGTAGGGCGAGGCGAAATTACCGACCACGCTGTCAAAGCCGAAGCACGCCTTGATCGGATCAGACTCAAAATAACTGTCGAGCACGTCGCCCGCACTCTTGGTGAATAGATCGAGCACGTCGCGCCGCGCCGCCATATCCAGCGCCTTGAAACGCTTGCCCACTTTCCACGCGCGCAACATATCGCTAATGCCACCGCCCACATTCGGCGGTGTTTCGAGCAACAAATCTTTGAGTACGACGGCGACGCGGTCCAGCATCGCGTAGTAGCTTGGCAATTTTTCCGCGTCACGGGTTGAAGATTTCGCGACCTCGGCTTGGGTGGCGGCCAGACTGCCGCCGACCTTTAGAAATTCGCGGTCGTTAAGCGGCAAAAAATTGGAGAACGGGCGCTCGACGATGCGCAGTCCGTGTTCGACCAATTTCAGATCGGTGATAATCTTGGGATTGAGCAGGCTTACCGTGTAGCTGGCGGTGGAATTGCGAAATCCCGGATGGAATTCCTCCGTGACTGCCGCGCCGCCAACAACATTGCGTCGCTCCAGCACGCGTACGCGCAGGCCTTTGGCGGCGAGATAGCATGCGCACACCAGGCCATTGTGGCCACCGCCGATGATGATGACGTCATGCATTGCGCCACCCTCCATCCCGCACGACATCGCACCATCGCGCCCGCCGACGGCTGGTGCGGTAACATTGGCGCAACGACATCGGCATCGGCGGCAGGACGTTAACCACTGCGACAGCGTGGTTTGAATGGACAAGCAAATAATTCGGCAGCGCGGGCTGCAATGTCACTGCCTGGTGGCTCGCGGTCATCATTTTTTTGCGTCAATTTCGGGAAAATTAAATTGTTACTTACGTTACCACAAGCGCTGCTATGCCGCGAAGGCGGCGGGCTGGTTCTGAGCGCGCCATGGTTGCTGGCGTTGGCTGCATTTTTAAGCGCCTGTAGCGGCGGCATTGCGCAATTCAACGGCCCCGATGCGCCGCAATTCGTGCCCTACCCGCAGGCCACGCGCCCGCACGTCGCGCTGGTGCTCGGTGGCGGCGGGCCGCGCGGCTTCGCCCATGTCGGCGTGCTGAATGTCCTTGAAGCAAATGGCATTCAGGCCGATCTGGTGGTCGGTGCGAGTGTCGGCGCGCTGATCGGGGCGCTCTACGCAGACGGCAGGACGGCGACCGAGATTGAAAAAATCGCACTGGCGATCGACCCGACGCGATTCATCGGCATATCCAGTTCCGGATTCACCGGCAACGGCGATGCGCTGGAGGCGTTCGTGCGCGAACAGACTGCGGGCACGCCACTCGAAGGCTTTCAGCGCAAACTGGCCGTGACTGCGGCGCGACGTGATAACAATCAGCTTACCGTATTCACGCGCGGCAATACCGCTGCGGCAGTGCGTGCCTCCAGTGCAACGCCGGGACGGTTTCGTCCGGTGCAGATTCGCGGCGTGGAGTATCAGGATGGCGACGAGGCGCAGCCGGTGCCGATCCGTATTGCGCGCGAATTGGGCGCCGACATCGTGATCGCGGTGGATGTTTCCGCATATCTCGAAAAAACGCCAAGCGAAGCGCCGGAATCGTGGCGCGTACGCGATCGCAGGCGCACCGCACTGATCGCGCTTGAACGCCCGTTCGCCGATGTCTTTATCCATCCCGATCTTGATTACTATGCGGGCATCAGCGAGTCGTATCGGCGCATGTGCATCCAGCGCGGCGAAGAAGCGGCGCGTGCGGCATTGCCAAAAATTCGCGAAGTGCTGCGGCAAAATTCAACTTCATCGGCGATGACAAAACCGTAAACCGCATAGGCTGAAACGCCGCATTCCGCCAGGGCTCGCAGCGCAGACCGGCTAATGCATGGTTGCATTCTGTTTGCGACTTTATCGGGAAAGCCGCAATCGCCAACAGCGCGACACGGCGCGATGCGTGTCGTGGCCAACACTTGCCGATTGGCGGTAACAATGGCAAATGAATTTCTGCCGGTGTTTTTTGTGTGGCGAGTATCTTTGTCGACTTATAATTTTCACTCCTTTCCATCGTTCTGGCGCACAACAAGCTCACCGCATGCACAAACCATTCGGAACTTTCGACTACGTGATCGTCGGTGCCGGCACTGCCGGCTGCGTGCTCGCCAATCGCCTGTCTGCCGACCCGGCGGTGCGGGTGTTACTGCTTGAGGCGGGCGGCAAGGACGACTGGATCTGGATC
This sequence comes from Betaproteobacteria bacterium, assembly GCA_043793345.1. GTDB lineage: Bacteria > Pseudomonadota > Gammaproteobacteria > Burkholderiales > Usitatibacteraceae > UKL13-2. The sequence continues at coordinate 5,158 of JAYVXF010000337.1, forward strand.
CACATTCCGGTCGGCTATTTGTATTGCATCGGCAATCCGCGCACCGATTGGTGTTATCAGACCGAGCCATGCGAGGGCTTGAATGGCCGCTCGATTTTGTACGCGCGCGGAAAAGTGCTGGGCGGCTGCTCGTCGATCAATGCGATGCTCTACATGCGCGGGCAAGCGCGTGACTACGATCAATGGGCCGCAGCGGGCAATCCGGGATGGTCGTGGCAGGATGTGTTTCCGATCTTCAAACGCTCTGAGGATCATTACGGCGGCGCCAGCGAAATCCACGGTGCCGGTGGCGAATGGCGGGTGGAGGAGCAACGCCTCCAATGGGAAATACTCAACGCGTGGCGCGATGCGGCTGAGCAATGCGGGATCCCGAAAGTGGCGGATTTTAACGGCGGTGATAATTTTGGCTCGTCGCGTTTTCAGGTGAACCAGCGCACCGGCGTGCGCTGGAATGCATCGAAAGCGTTCCTGCGCCCGGTGTTGCAGCGACCGAATTTGACGGTGCTGACAAAAGTACACGCGACAAAAATTCGTTTTCAGTTGCGTGAAGGCAAACAGGAAGCGACGGGGATTGAATTCATTCGCGATAACGAAATATTTTTTGCCGAAGCAACTTGCGAAACAATTCTTGCCGCCGGTGCCATCAATTCGCCGCAGTTGTTGCAACTGTCCGGCGTCGGATCGGCAGCGCTTCTTAAACAACACGCGATCAACATCGTCCATCACGCACCCGGCGTCGGCGAAAATTTGCAGGATCATTTGCAATTGCGCATGGCGTTCAAAGTCCAGGGCGTGCGCACGCTGAACGAATGGGCAAGCACGTGGTTCGGCAAGGCGCAAATGGCGATGCAGTACGCGCTGTTTCGCTCAGGCCCCTTGTCGATGTCGCCCTCCCAGCTCGGCGCTTTCGCCAAATCGGATCCGTCGCAGCCGAGCGCAAATATCGAATATCACGTTCAGCCGCTGTCACTGGATAAATTCGGCGATGCACCGCACACCTTTCCAGCTTTCACCGCGAGCGTGTGTAATCTTCGCCCGGATAGCCGTGGTTTTGTGCGCGTCAACAGCCGCGATCCGCACAGCCATCCGCTGATTCAGCCAAACTATTTATCGACCGAGTCGGATCGAAACGTCGCCGTCAACGCAATGAAACTCACGCGACAAATTTCCGCCGCTGCCGCGCTGTCGAAATATCGGCCCGAAGAATTTTTACCCGGCATTGCGTGTCAAAGCGACGCCGAAATGGTGCACGCGGCAGGCAATATCGGCACCACTATTTTTCACCCCGTGGGCACCTGCAAGATGGGGCCGCTGTCGGATGCGCAAGCGGTGGTGGATGCACGTTTGCGTGTACACGGCGTCAGTCGACTGCGCGTGGTGGACGCGTCGATCATGCCGACCATCACCTCCGGTAACACCAATTCACCGACCGTCATGATTGCCGAACAGGGAAGTCGATTTATTATCGAGGATAGAAAGCGCGGATGAGTTATTCGTGCGAGCGAAAATACAAAACACTAGCACTGGCGCGTCTTTCGGAGCATTTATGCCTGAAACGGCAAGCTGGGCGGGCACTTCGCCTTTGAGGATTTGCAGTTGAACGCCCAGCGCAATCCCATGAGCGACGCCCTGCTGGCATGGTATTTTGTCGTCATCTGGGGCTCCGGATTCATCGCCACCAAGATCGGCATTCAATACGCCGCGCCGTTCACGTTTCTGTCGTTGCGTTTCGCTTTCGGCATTGCCTGCCTGATTCCGTTGGTGCTATGGCTGAAACCGGCGTGGCCGCAAACGCCACGCGAGTGGTTGCACATTGTCGTCGCCGGATTATTGATGCACGCGATCCATCTCTCGGGCAGCCACTACGCGCAATATCTGGGCATGTCGGCAGGCATCACAGCGGTCATTCTGGCGTTGCAGCCGCTGGCCACTGCCTGCATCGCGCGAGGATCCGGCGAGCGTATCGCGCCGCTGCAATGGCTCGGTAGCACGTTGGGCTTCGCCGGTGTCGCGCTGATTGTGTGGCACAAGATCGACGTGAACGCCGTCACGGCCGGCAGCTTGATCGCGGTGCTCACGGCTCTTGTTTCGTTGACAGTCGGCACGCTTTACCAGCGCAAATTTTGCCCGACGGTTGATTTGCGCTCTGGTGCGCTCATCCAGTTTGCCGCGTCGCTCATGGTGCTGTTGCCGTTAAGCATTGCGTTTGAAGGCGCGCGCGTACAGTGGGCATGGCAACTGGTGGCCGCGATCTTTTTTCTGGTCATATTCGCCTCGATTTTAGCGGTCAATGCATTGCACACCCTGATGCGCCGCAATGCAGCAATTCGCGTGACCAGCATGCTTTACCTGCCGCCGATTTTTGCAGTCGCAATGGAGTATCTGGTGTTCGGCGTGGTGCCGAATGCGATTTCCTTTGTCGGTATCGTCATCACCTCGGTGGGTGTTGCGCTGGCAATGCGTCGCGTGGAAGTAAACAGACAAGTAAACTGACAAGTGATGACGCAGCAATTCGCAAACACGTAAATCCACAACATGCCCAACGCCAATATGCGCCCGCTCCCACTGATCATCATCCTGATGGTGCTCGATCACATCGCCTTCAACGGCAGCCGCGTGTCGGTGACGCTGTACGCGATTCACGAAGGGGCAACCGCGTTGACCATCGGCACATTGATGGCGCTGTACGCGCTGCTGCCGGCGGTTTTTTCGGTGGCGGCCGGTCGCTGGATTGATCGCATCGGCATCGTGAAGCCGATGCAGCTCGGCTCGATTGCGGTGGGGATCGGCGTCGTATTACCGTTTCTGTTTGCCGGCATGTGGGTGCTGTACGTGACCTGCGTGATCGTGGGTCTCGCATTCATGCTGGTGAACGTCGCCGCCTATCATGCCGTCGGCGAGCTGTCGGCACCTGAGGATCGCGCGGTTAATTTCAGTTACGTGGCACTCGGATTTTCCACCTCCATGTTCATCGCACCCATGCTTTCCGGCGTGAGCATCGATAGCTTCGGCTACCCCGCCACGTTTGCGTTGCTGGCCGCGTTCACGTTGCTGCCCATCGTCGCCCTGTCGTTCAAATTACTGCCGATACCCGCGCCTGCACCGAAACCGGCGGGCGGCCACACGGGCGATGTGTTTGATTTGTTGCGCGATCCGCAATTGCGGCGCCTATACATCACCATGGCGGTGCTGACGGTCGCCTGGGATGTTTACAGTTTCGCCATTCCCGTGCATGGCTCATCGGTCGGCCTGTCACCTTCTGAAATCGGCCTGGTGATGGCGGCGTTTGCGGCGGCGACCTTTGTGGTGCGGCTGGCGATGCCGTTTTTTGTGCAGCACGTGAAGCCGTGGACGATGTTGACGGGTGCGTTGCTGACGGCAGGCTTAAGCTATTCCTTACTACCATTCGCCAGCAGCGTTGCGATGATGATGGCGCTCACGTTTTTGTTGGGCCTGGGTCTGGGCTCGCCGCAGCCAATGGTGCTGACATTACTGCACGAATCAGCGCCTGCCGGACGCGCTGGTGAAGCGCTCGGCCTGCGTACCACGATGATCAATGGCAGCCAGACGGTGATGCCGCTGCTGTTCGGCGCGGTCGGTGCGGCGTTAGGCATGGCACCGGTGTTTTGGACCATGTCGGCAGCGCTGGTGTGTGGCGGATTTTACGCGCGACGTGCGCGACGCCTTGCGCGGCGCAATGAAACCGGGGCGTGAATTTTTGTCGGTGCTTCGCTGGCGAATGGCTTGATTTTCAGTGATGCATCCCCATTTCACATAGGCAGGGTTGTCAGCCCGCACCGGACTTCTGCAAGGTACAATTCAACATCAATTTTCCAATTGCCGGGAACATTCAAACCATGAAACGCGTATTCCTCTTTGTTGCCACCAACTTTGCTGTCATGCTGGTGTTGGGCGTCGTCACCAGCTTACTCGGTGTGAACAAATTCCTCACCAACAACGGCCTCAATCTGCCGATGCTGCTGGCGTTTTCGGCCGTGGTCGGTTTTACCGGCGCGATTTTTTCGCTGCTCATTTCCAAGCCGATGGCGAAATGGAGCACCGGTGCAACGGTCATCCAAAGCCCGCGCAACGAAACCGAAAAATGGTTGCTCGACGCGGTTCAAAAGCTGGCAAATAAGGGCGGCATCGGCATGCCTGAAGTCGCCATTTACGAGGGCGACCCGAACGCATTTGCGACCGGCGCGTTCAAAAACTCCTCACTGGTCGCGGTCTCCACGGGTCTGTTGGAGTCGATGACGAAAGAAGAAGTCGAAGCCGTGTTGGCGCATGAAATTTCGCACATCGTCAATGGCGACATGGTGACGCTCACACTGATTCAGGGTGTGGTGAATACCTTCGTCGTGTTCCTCGCCAAAATCGTCGGCTATTTCGTTGACCGTGTGGTGTTGAAGAACGACCGTGGCGGCCCCGGCATTGGTTATTACGTGACCGATTTCGCCTGCCAGATTTTGTTTGGTTTCCTCGCCTCATTTATCGTCGCGTGGTTTTCACGCCAACGCGAATTTCGCGCCGACGCCGGTGCCGCCAGCCTGATGGGTACGCCGCAGCCGATGATCAAAGCGTTGGCCAGATTGGGCGGCGTGGAAGCCGGTGAGCTGCCGAAATCGATGGCGGCCTCGGGCATCACCGACAAAATTAACGTGATGGCTTTGCGCGCGACGCACCCGCCGATGCAGGAGCGGATTGCGGCGTTGCAGAATATTCGCTGAGGCGAGGCTCTAGCCGCTAAGGCGACGCTTACACAGCAGCCAGGAATATTGACGACAATATTCATCCTGCACCGTCATTCCCGCGAAGGCGGGAATCCAAGTTTGGCTGCGTGAACTTGGATTCCCGCCTTCGCGGGAATGA
>JAYVXF010000338.1:0-9983 GCA_043793345.1 Betaproteobacteria bacterium
GGAGGCGACATAGCATGGCCTATGGCAACGACGAGCAACGCCGCCATGCGGAAAAAGACGCCGTTTCATGTATCGATATTTCTGGGTCGGGACACTAGCAGGCTTTAATGAATTTTTGCACGTCCGAAATACCGCGTGCGCGCCAAAACCATTTGCACGATATTGGAGCGTTCCCCGGCAAAGAGGGGATGCGAAGATTTAATTTGTGACCACATACTAACCATCGTAAATCCCCCCGTTCACCGCTTTGAGAAAAGCGCATAGCGAAGCAAGGGGACATTGTCCCGCACCAAACGCGCTTTTCGCCAAGGCGTCACGAATTTTAACGTACGTTCAGCGCTGCCTGGTCGGTGCCGTCGGCTCTGGAGGCGGCGGAATTTCTGGCAACCGTGGCCGCACTTGATCGAGATTTTCCGCATTCAACTTCATGGTCGGATCGGTACGGATGTTGGACACGTAGGTTTCCACGACTCGTTGCTTGTAGGCCTTGTCTGCTTCGTCCAGCAAGTCTGGTTTCATGTCCTCGAAAGTCGGGCGATTGCGCGGCACCAATTTGAGCAGGCGCACGACGTGCACACCGTAATCGGTTTCGACGATGGCGGACTCGCCTACTTTCAGTTTTTCCAGTGCGTTGGCGAATCCGCGATCCAAGTAGGATAACGGTGTGGGTCGGATGAAACCGCCGTTAATCGTGATGGACTCGTCGTCCGAGTACTGCTTGGCGATGGCTTCGAGTGGCTCACCGGCATCGACCTTGGCCTTGACCAGCCTGGCGCGTTCCAGCGCGGCGTCACGCGTGCGATCCTTGGTCTTGATCAATGTGTGCCAGCTTGTGTAGACGGCTGGCTTTTCATAATTCTTGAGGCGCGTCAGGTAAATTTCCCGCGCGAGTGGAACCAGGTCGATTTTCGGCGCGTTGGCTTCGATTTCTTCGCGCCGATATTTTGTGAGCACCTTATCGGTCTGGTTGCGAATTTCGGCGGCAACGTTTGGTTTTTTTTGCAAGCCCGATTGCTGCGCTTCAGCGGACATGATTTTGCCGATCAGTATGTTCTCGACCATGATCGCGAGGCGCTGCGGGCTTAACAAAAATTCAAGGCGGCTGTCTTCGGGTATGCGTGCAAGCTCGGCGATTAAATCTTCATACGTGACTTTGTCGCGCGCGTTGGACATCAGCACCGCATCCGGTTTCACTGGCGTTTGGCCGTAAATATTCGCTGCAAATACAAGTGCTGCTGTGACGATCACGGTGCGGGGAAATTTCATTGTGAGTTTCATGTGCAATCTGAATTTTGTGGAGGTTGAAAGAATTACGGCCGACTACTGTCGGCCGTAATTCAGACATGCGTTAAGAATTAAAGTACCTGAATAATGCCGCCGCAATTTCCGGTGGGGCAGGAATCAGTCGTTGGCGAGCCACCGTCCGAAACCGGACGCGCATCCTGAAAACGCAGGTTCATGTAATAAGTCTTACCTTTCACGAGGCGGCAGTAGGAGGCTGGGAGGTCGGTCGTGAGGTTTGCCCAGTTAACGCCCTGACCGTTAATCCCGGTTGAGAAGCAGGCATCGCGGGTTGCGCCTGGCACCAGCTTTGATGCGTCAAAATTACACGGCGTGTCGGTGATTGAGATAAAGGTAGGCCGGACTCGCGCGTTCGCGCCGTCGTTATAAATGAAGCCACCTGCTGCGTCCACGCTACCGACGGTGAATTTGAAGCTGAGCGATTCATTGGTCTGCAAAGCGAAGAAATCAAATGCGTTCTTTCCCTTGTAGTCGTTGAGATCGATATTGTGCTGCCATGAGCGCGTGAGTGCCGGTGTGGTCGAGCAGCGTGCCGGATTCATCGAATACGCTCTGACTTCGTCGCCACCGCCATTCGCGCCAGCGTGGAATGCCGGAATGAGGAACGCTTGCTTGGATGGATTAGGAATCGCAACGGGAGGGACGTCGTTTGAGAATTCGCCAACTATTGCGGCCAGTACCGTAAAGGCTGACGTTGCTGCCGGGGTCACCGCAGTTGTCACCACGACACTGCCTGCACCGACGACTGCGTTCGCCGGGACGGTTGCCGTGATTGATGTGGCACTATTCAGTGTAACGGTCGCCGTTGCGCCGCCGATCGTAACAAGCGTTGCGTTGGTAAGACCCGAACCGCTGATGGTGACCACGCTGCCAATTGCACCTGAGGCTGGTGAGACTGAGCTAATCGTGGGTGGTGGCGGTGCAAGGACCGTGAAGGCTGACGTCGCTGCCGCGAAGCCCGTGACGGTGACGACTACGTTACCTGCGCCCAATGCTGCTGCTGATGGTACGGTCGCAGTAATCGTCGTAGCGCTACTGGTAAAGGTCGCTGCTGCGCCGCCAATGGTGACCGTTGCGCCCGTGAAGTTTGAGCCGCTGATGGTGACCGTCGTCCCTGCGGCACCCGTTGCTGGTGACACCGAGGTAATTGCGGGTGCGGCTAGCACCGGTTGCTGGACGGTGAATGCTGAGGTCGCTGAAAGGCCTGCGACAGTCACAACGACATTTCCTGCGCCGACGCCAGCGGAAGCTGGGACACTCGTGCTAATTACTGACCCAGTGTTGCTCGCGATGGCAGCAGCGACACCGCCGATAGTCACGGTGGTCGCGTTAATACTGAAATTCGTACCAGTGATGGTGACTGGTGTGTTTGGTAAACCTGTGGCGACGGAGAGGCTGGAAATTGTCGGGGGCGTCGCGACGGTACCGCATCCGACGGTATTGATGCTGATCGTACCGACACCCATGGTGACGGTCGCGGTGGGACAAGAAACGTTGTTAACGGTGATGGTTTGGGGTGCGGTGAGGGTTTGGGCAAGGATTGGGTTGCTTGCCAGACCCACGAATACTAGCGATGCGGCGATGAGGCCACGCGTTCGGGATGTAACGTTCATGTAATTCCTTTAGAGGTAACTATCTGGGGTAGCACACATGCTTGAGCCCCATTTTTATTAGGCCAAATCTTAACAGACTATGATCCCACATAGTCGCGAAAATGCGCTGTTAACTTGTTAACTTTTGTGTCAGTAAAGAAAAGGGGGCCTTGCGGCCCCCTTCCTCTGTTTTGTCGTTGCCGACATCACGATATTACTGAATGTTACGTGTGTATTTGTGCGGAATCACACCACCGTACGAAGAGGCAACGCCCGAATTCGTATAGTTGTGGAACATGGCACCAATCACTGGCAGACCGAAATGCGTTCCGTTGCCTGGTGCCGGAATTGCTGCACCATTCAATGTTGCGCTTAGCGGCGTCATGCTTTGGTTTGCTTGGGCGGCGCTACCGCTGCCGAAGCTCAGGAACGCCCAACCATTCGGGCCCTGTAATACACGACGACCGAGGGTTGCGAATGCTGCACCCGTGGAAACTGCACCCGTCGTACCAAATGCGCGCGCCGCACCTTGCAGCTGTGTATTGTTGTTTGAACCCAACAGACCAGCCGATGCAAATTCCAGAACGTTAGCTTCCCAGCACAGATTTTGTCCTGGAGCAGACGTTGCAGGAGGACGCGGCGATGGCAAGATTACACCAGGCGTTTGACCAAGCGTTTGTTCTTCGCGGTTGTAGATGCCGAGGTTATAGGCATCGCATGCACCACTCTGAACGGTGTCGCTGAAGTTATTGCTGAACGGACGGTTAGGCGTACCGGTACCAACACCGATGTTATCGCGCTTGGTTGGCATGGTGATGACCCAGTCGGTCTGGGACACGGTGCCAGCGTCAGTCAGGAACTCGTTAATGATAGTGTCGCGCATCAATACCGCCGACACCGCTTCACGCGAGCTTGACCATACTGCACGGACTACACCAGTCGTCGCCGGTGCACCAGCCTTGCCGGTCACGAATACGTTGCTCACGGTGTCAATACCGGTTTGCAAGGAGATCGACGGTGTGGTTACGCCGGAAGCAGAATATGGAACGCTACCGACCAGAACAGGAGCCCACCAGCCGTCAAGCGTGGTGACATCATAGGTGTAGTTGGTGCCTTTTGCGGAGTTGATCAAAGTGCCGCGACCCGTCAGACCGCCAGCAGGCGCAGCCAAATAGGTACCTGGGAACTTGACAGCGGGTGTAGTCGACGTGGACAGGCCGTCATACGAATCAAGGGCTCCGCAGTTAGCTGGAATACCAGCCGAGTTATGCTTGATGAACGCCGCCACCGTTGCATCGGTAACGATACCCATCTCGATAACTTCCATGTAGCCCTCGCGGGTACGATCCAGCGTGTTTTGTGCTGGGTTATCCGTGTTAGGGCCGGTGTACTGGTAGTTCTTGAATGCATTGATCGGCAAGCCCAAGGAGTCTGAGCGAATCACGCCTGTAGCGTCACCGAACAAGTCGCTAGGTGTCACGCAGGAATTGTCGCCAGTTTCAAGCCTCGTACCATCGGCACCAGCAGCAGAGGTGATACCGTTAATGACGACACCAGTCCAAATGTCTTGCGGGGACAGGAACAAATTAAAGTCAAGTACCTCACGGCTATTTTTGCCTTCGAGGAAACGGACTTTGACGGCTTTCGTCAGGCTCGTCGTGTTGATGATCGACATCAACGTCGCGTTGCCATTACGTACCGTGAAATACGGATAAATTACAACTTGCCCGAGACCGTCCGGGTTGATATGCACTGCGTTAGCGGTACCGGCAGCGCCTAGCGCTCCCAAGCCCGCCAAAACGGCTGCGTGCAAGGATTTCTTTTTGAACGTATTCATTTTTTAAAATACTCCTTTTAGATATTAAAGTGATCACTTTTAGAAGCTACAACATGACAAGTTTATACCAGCTAAAGCCATTTTTCAAACTTTTTTGTTGGTATACCCTACATCTGCATTTTGCCGCGCGCTCAGCCTTGGTACACAAACCACCACTTGCCCGCGTCCAAAATCCACGATTCTTTGATGGGGCTAGTGAATTTGACGCGCTCGATTGTCATCTCCACCAACACCGTTACATCGCATGTTTCTGCTGCACAGGACGCCTCTTTTACTTTGGCGCCCCGCCAATAACTCGTATTGACCCGCGGGCGGTATTGCTCCAGTGTCATCAGCGAACGCCCGCCCGGGCTAATAAACTGATACGCCACACCCATATCCCCCTTCAGCAGCGCATTCCAGCGCAATTGCGCGCGAGCGGTAACTTGCTCGACCGCCGCATCCGTACTTGCGGGTGTGGCTCCAGCCGCTGGTGCTGGCACCATCGATCCGCAACCGACCAGATTTACGGCGCTTGCCGCTGCTAAAAACACGCAAAACAAAAACTTAAATTGCACAATTAATCCGCTTCTTCTCGGCAATACTTAAAGTAAAACCTGAGATAAACCCTGCGTCAAAAAAAGAGTAATAAATTCTACTCCTACCGTCAATACATTCCGGGGCTTTTCAGCCGTCTGTGGCGTTTTTGCAACAATATTCATGCGACCGAAGCCGCAAACAGCCTTGACCCTCTTTGTCCCTGCCTGTGAGCCTATTTTTCCAGCTTTGGTAAATATCTTTCCAGCGATGGCAATTTCTTGCGAATTTCCTCCATCACCGCACGAGCGTCTTCCGAATTGGTGACGACGGTCGGTGTAATCAGCAACACCAGCTCTTTGCGGTTCTTGCGGAGACTTTGCGTGCCAAAAAGCCCACCGATAAGCGGAATTTTCGACAACAGGGGAATGCCCGACGAAGTGGTTGCATCGTCTTCCTTAATGAGACCGGCCAACACCATTGTTTCTCCCGAACTAACGGTAACGACAGTTTGCGCCTTGGTTGTAGAAATGGTCGGATTCGCACCTGACCCGGGAGCGCTCACTTCCTGATTGACATCCAGCGTTACGCGACCCCCTGCATTGATCCGCGGTGTCACGGTTAATATGACGCCAGTACTTATATATTGTTTTGTCGTAACAACCGTGCCGCCAGTCGTCACGCCGCTACTTGCGCCAGTGTCCACGGAGATCTGGTCGCCGACATTGATCGTCGCTTTTTCATTGTCGAGAACCATTATGCGAGGTGTGGAGACTACTTTTGAGCGACCATCAGTGCCGAGTGCCTGTAAAACGGCACGGATGTCGCCGCCTGGCCCCAAGTTGATGAGTTGCAGCCCTGGCGTAGGCGAGACTAGTGATCGCGGATCAATCCCGCTTGCCAATCCCGGCAGCACTGGCAAAATTCCGCCCGGATTGCGCAGCGCGCCAACCGTATTGTTGCGGGTATTGATGAACCACTCGATGCCGAACTTCAATTCGTCGTTCAGTGTGACTTCCGCTACGAGAACTTCCACCGAAACCTGACGCCTCGGCACATCAAGTTGTCGCAAAGCGGTTTGAATGGTCTCGTAATCGGAAGGCGACGCCAGAATGAGCAGTGCGTTATTGTCGTTGTCGGCAATGATGCGAGCCTCCTTCGACACGGCGACGCCACTGCCTGCAAACGAGACGAGAGACTGGATGGCCGACTGCAGCGGTGTTTGCGGTGCTACCGGGCTGCCGGGGATGGGCGTCGTGCCGATCTGCGCGGGTCGCTGCCCCGGTGCCAGCGCCGGCGTGGTGCTTCCCTGCTTGTTGCCATAGACCTCGTTTAAAAGCCCTGCCAATTTTTCGGCTTTACCATGCTGCACCGGATAAACGTTCAAGCGCAATCCGCCGGCGACACTACCACCTTTATCGAGGCGCTCGATCCATTTTTTGGCCTCTTCGAGATAGCGCGGCTGGGTGGTGACGACCAGCAAGGCATTGAGTCGCTCGATCGGAATGTATTTCACGATGCCGGAAAGCGGACTTGCCGCGCCCGCGCCGAAGATACGGTTCAGGTCGCCGTCAAGTGCCTTCACATCGGTCGACAACTGGTACAAGCCGATCGAATAGCCGGCGAGGAAATCAACGTCGAACAAATCGACAATATCGAGCAGGTGGCGTAATTCCCGCTGCGTGCCGGAAAGAAGCAACAGGTTGCGAACCGGGTCTTGTTGCACCGACGTCGGGTCGATTTGATACGGCAACAAAATGCGCGACATGTCGGCCACACCGACGTATTTCAACTGGATGATTTGCACCGAGTAGCCAGCGGGCAGCGGCTTCGCGACACCCCCCAATGACGGCGTGACCGAGCCACGAATGCCGAGCGCGGCGGGCATGATTTTGTACATGCCTTCCTCTTTCACCATCACTTGATTGTTTTGGCGTAGCAGCATTTCGAGTATCGGAATCAAATCCTGCCGCGCTACCGGTTTGGAGGTACGTATCGTCGCCTTGCCCGTCGTTTGCGGGTGAATCGTGAAAAATTCTTTGAGATAGTCGCCGAGGATGTACTGCACGATTTGGCGGATATCGAGATCCTCGAAATTCAGCGTGAATTCTTCAGCGCCGCCCGGCGGCGATGGCGTGGGTGGTGTTTGCTTTACAAAGTTGCCGGTGCCGACAAAAGTACGTGCGGTTTCGCGAGCCGGTTCGGCAGCGACGGCTGGCGCTGGTATCGACAGCGGCGGCGCGGTCACTTTTGCGCCTGTTGCACCAGTTGCACCTGCTTTTACAGCGGCGGCTACCGGCGGCAGCGGCATCACCCGTGTCGGTGGTGTCGAGCCCGTTGCTAGCGTTGTCTCAATGGGCGTTGGTAGCGGTGAATTTTCCGTAGCCGACTCGCGCAGCGCTGCGCAGCCGCCCAATGTAACAACGAGGCTGAACGCAACGGTGCGCCACAAGACACCGGGTCGACTCGCCGGGATGACGGCGTCTAAAAAAGTGCGTAATTTAGTGTTCACAGTTCGGACTCATAAAAGAAATATTCGGGAGACGGCAGACAATAGCGGCATTCAATATCGTCGTTGATCATTGCTGTGGAACATTCGGAAAGCGGCGTCGGCGCTGGGTGCCAACAGCGGTGTCGGCAGGATTCACCGGTAGCACATTTGGCACCGGCGCAGCTGGTGATTGCACAAAGCCGGGTAGTGCAGATGATCCAGGCTGCGGCGCGGTCGGCACGACGCCACCAGCAACCGGCGGGGCAGGAATGCCGCCGCGATTACCCGGGAAATTACCCGGAAACGCCGGCACACCTCCCACCACAACGCCTGGCGGCACCGGTTGGGCGGCACCCGGTATTACCGCGCCGAGGAAACCGGGAGGTGGTGCCGGTGGCGAAGACGCGGTCCGCAATGTCAGCTCCTCGGTCTCGTCGCCTTGCTTTAGCACGACCCGAACGGTGTCGATGGATGCAACGGAAATACCGGTGGATACAATTTCTGTTCCTCGAGCCACCCGCATGCCTTTGCCAGTGGCGATTTCAACCAAAAACGCGTAAGGCAAATCATTATTAAGGATGGTGCCGGCGAGCCTGAACTGGCCCTTTTTCATGGTCGGCTGCACGGCGCCGACCGTGACCGGCACGGGGCGGCGTGTCGAAATAAACAGTGGCCGGTCCAGCGATTCTTTGAAGCCCGACTCCAATGGCGGCAAACTGAATGCAGGCAGCACCGAACTGTCGCCGGCCTTGGCCGCTTGCCCAAGCGCCAGCACTGGCGCGGGTCGCAGGCTGGTTCCCCAGTGTGTTTCGACGCCGATCACGCCGATCAGGGTCACCACCAACACACCGATCAACGTGGTCAGGCCGTGACGTTGCAGCCACCGTTGCAGCGTGGGTTTCATGTTGCGCCTCCCTTGGCAGGCGCTGCAATATCGGCGCTGCGTGGTTTTGACGCCGTTGATCCGGGCGTTGTGCCGGCGTCAGCAGGTGGCGCGATTTCACTCGCCGCACGCAGCGCAAAACCGTGGAGCTCCAGCTGGATAAACATCTCCGGCTCGGCAGTGCCCGGCGCGGGCCGAAATCCGGACGGCGCCTGCGAGGTGACGGCGATGCTGTCGATAAACAGATAGGGCTCTTTGGTTTCGAACGTGTACAGCAAGCGAAGCAGGTTTGCGTTATTGGCATTCATGTTGAAGGTGGTGGCGACTTGCTGATATGCGCCTTCTTCTTTGGCAACATTACCCGGTACAGAGGACACCACCCTGCCGCCGTTGGTTTCAATCGTTGAACGCACCAGCTCCTGTAATTCGGCCAGCGCAAGTGCCGTTGAGGTGCCTTTCAAGAAAAATTTCCGCACGTCGCGTGACTTGAGCAATGCAAGTTTCTCCGTCAAGCGCGGCCGCATCGCGTTGAACGCAGTCTGCGTGCTTACCTGGCGGCTTAGCCTGGCAATATTGGCGTCGTAGTGCCGGTGCAGCATCACAGCCGGCACCACGATGGCTAGCGTAATCAATGCAACCAGCAAAGCCAACATCGCAACCGCCAGCCAGCGGCGTTTGCGCGGGTCGGTCGGCAGCCAGGCCAGCGTATTCGCGGCGATCACGGGTTGCTCCGTTTTCCGGCTGGCGCGGTCGGCGGCGTGGGCAGTTTCGACGATGGCGCCGACGCAGGCGCAGGCGGCGGTCCGTTGAAAGTTGATAGCGGCGTCAGCGTGTTGCTCTGCGGCAGGTTGGGCGTGGTTGGCGGCGGCATGATCGGCGTGGTCGATGGCGGCGCGCTTGCCGGTAAAGATTGCGTGGGCGTTGGTGGTGTCACGGTTACTGACTTGGTTGTCACGGTGGCCGTGGCTGGTGCCGCGGTTAAAGATTGCGTGGGCGTTGGCGGCGTCACGGTTGCGGACTTGGTCGTCACGGTGGCCGTGGCTGGCGCTGCGGTGACGGTTGCTGGCGCGGGCGGAATTGTTAGCGGCGCGGTTGCCGCTGGTGCGGCTGGAGCAACGACGGGTGCTGCGACCATGTCATCGATGCTCTCCATGGCAGGCACCGGGCGCGGCTTGATTTCGGCTGAAACATGGAAGCGCTCGGTGTTTGGTTGCATGCGGATCGTTTGCGTCAATTGCTTGGAATTCTGAAACAGGGATTGCGGCGACTGCTCAAGATTTTCGATGACTTTGGATGCCGACTGCGCCTCGCCGAGCACGGTGAGTTCGCGGACTTTGCCGTTGATTTTGATATCGAGCCGCT
>JAYVXF010000339.1:0-9963 GCA_043793345.1 Betaproteobacteria bacterium
AAAAATATCGGCCTTGTCGATCGCGTAATCCATGGTCACGACGCGGTAGCCTTCCATCGCCGCCTGTAGCGCGCAGATCGGATCGATCTCGGTCACCCAGACCTGTGCGGAAAGTGCGCGCAACGCTTGTGCCGAGCCTTTGCCGACGTCGCCATAGCCTGCGACCACCGCGACCTTGCCCGCAATCATCACGTCGGTGGCGCGCTTGATCGCGTCGACCAGTGACTCACGGCAGCCATAGAGATTGTCGAATTTCGATTTGGTGACGCTGTCATTCACATTGATCGCCGGGAACGCGAGCTTGCCGTCCTTGTGCATTTGATACAAACGATGTACGCCTGTGGTGGTCTCTTCCGTCACGCCCTTGATTGCTTTCAGGCGCACCGAATACCAGGTCGGGTCGATGCCAAGTTTCGCTTTGATCGCGGCGTAAAGAATGCGCTCTTCTTCCGAGCCAGGATTCGCCACCACCGAGAGATCTTTTTCAGCGCGCGTACCCAGATGCAGCAGCAATGTTGCATCACCGCCATCATCCAGGATCATGTTGGTGTAGCCGCCGTCTTTCCATTCAAAAATGCGGTGTGTGTAATCCCAATATTCTTCGAGCGTCTCACCTTTGACGGCAAATACCGGCGTGCCGCTGGCGGCGATTGCAGCGGCCGCGTGATCCTGTGTGGAGAAAATATTGCACGATGCCCAGCGCACCTGCGCGCCCAGCGCTTCGAGCGTCTGGATCAACACTGCGGTCTGGATCGTCATGTGCAGCGAGCCGGTGATGCGCGCGCCCTTGAGCGGACGGGTGACGGCGAACTCTTGCCGAATCGCCATCAAGCCCGGCATTTCGGTTTCGGCAATCTTGATTTCTTTATTGCCCCAGGCGGCCAGTTTCAAATCGGCGACGTGATAGTCGTTGTCGATCAAATTTTTTGGTTTGAGAATTGCGTTCATGAAATGCTCCTTGCGTTGATTTAGCGTTGGCGAGCGCAATAAAAAACGCCCGCATTCAATTAAGAATGCGAGCGCAGTTCAATTACAAATTCGATCCGAGCCTGGTCAATTTCAAGAATTGTTCGCAGCGCCCCTCGGAATCAAAATTATACGATTTTTTCTATGCTGTGGCGAGCACCTTTTTATGTTCGCCTTTGAGGCCCGCCGCATCTCGCAACAGCGCCACACGATCCGTCGCTTCCCACGTGAATTCCGGCTCTTCGCGACCGAAGTGGCCGTAGGCGGCCGTCTTCTGGTAAATCGGCCGCAGCAAATCGAGCATCTGCACAATGCCTTTTGGTCGCAGATCAAAGTGCGCAGCAACCAATTCTGCGAGTTTCTCATCCGACATCACGCCGGTGCCTTCGGTATAAACGGTGATGTTCATCGGCTTTGCGACGCCGATCGCATACGCAACCTGCACCTGACACTGGCGCGCCAAACCTGCCGCGACGACGTTTTTGGCGACATAGCGTGCCGCGTAGGCGGCTGAGCGATCCACCTTCGACGGATCCTTGCCGGAAAACGCGCCGCCACCGTGCGGGCATGCGCCGCCGTAGGTGTCGACAATAATTTTTCGCCCCGTGAGGCCGCAATCCCCTTGCGGTCCACCGATCACAAAGCGACCCGTCGGGTTGACCAGATAACGCGTGTTCTTCAGCCATTCCTTAGGCAGCACTGGCTTGATGATGGTTTCGATGACGGCTTCGTGTATTTCTTTTTGCGAAATTTCCGGTGCGTGCTGCGTGGAGAGTACCACCGTGTCCACCGAATGCGGCTTGCCGTCAACGTAGCGCATCGTTACCTGCGATTTGGCGTCGGGACGAAGCCACGGCAGGCGACCATCGCGACGGATTTCTGCCTGGCGCTGTACCAGGCGATGCGCGTAATAAATCGGTGCGGGCATCAGCACGCTGGTTTCGTCGCAGGCGTAGCCGAACATCAAGCCCTGATCACCTGCGCCCTGGTCGAGATCATTGTCCTGCGCCTTGTCGACGCCTTGTGCAATGTCCGGGCTCTGCTTGTCGTAGCAGACCATGACCGCGCAGCCTTTATAGTCAATGCCGTAGTCGGCGTTGTCATAGCCGATGTGCTTGATGGTGTTGCGCGCGACGCCGATATAATCGACGTTGGCGGTGGTGGTAATTTCACCCGCCAAAACGACCAGACCGGTGTTACACAGCGTCTCCGCTGCCACGCGCGAACGCGGGTCTTGGGCTAAAATCGCATCCAGAATTGCATCCGAAATCTGGTCGGCCACTTTGTCCGGATGGCCTTCGGAAACGGATTCGGATGTGAACAAAAAGTCAGTCATTGGGTAACCCCTCAGTCAGTCAAAAAAATTGCCGCATGGCTAAACTGCGAAATCTGCGGCGTGTGAATAAAGCACAATGGCAAAAAACAGAATCACGGATTTTAGCAGAAAGAGCGGCTTGGCCCAAGAGGAAAACGCTGCGCGCATTGGGAAATCTGCGCCGTGATATGGCTGTTTCGAGCACTTGGATACCTGCCGCTGCGCCTAAATCACAGTGTTGGATTCGCGCTCGGCTGGCTGACGTGGTGGCTGTCGCCGCGCCATCGCCGTCTCACCCGCGAAAATATCAGGCAATACGCGCAGCACATGAAACTGAATGACACTAAAGCACTCACGCGTGCGGCCATCGCCGAGCAAGGCCGCAGTATCGCCGAGCTTGCCATCGCGTGGACCGCACCGACTCAGCGCCTCTACAATTTGGTTCGCGAATGCATCGGCTGGCAGCACATCGAAGCCGCGCAAGCAGAAAACCGGCCGATCATTCTGGTCACGCCGCATCTGGGCTGCTACGACATCGCCGGCCGCTATATGTCGGGCCGCATGCCGATCACCGCTCTTTATCGTCCGCCAAAACAAAAATGGCTTGACGCGATCATGCAGCAGGGCCGCGTGCGCGCAGGTGGCGCGACTGCCGCTGCGGATGCAGGTGGCGTGCGGTCGCTATTGCGCACGCTGAAAAGTGGCGGCAACATCGTCGTTCTGCCCGATCAGGTTCCAGGCGGCGGCGATGGTGTCTGGGTGGATTTTCTAGGGCGGCCCGCATATACGATGACCCTGTTGCCCCGGCTTGCCGCATCGGCAAACGCGGTCGTGCTATTTTTTTTTGCAGAACGATCGGCGAAGGGCGCAGGATATCGCATTCACATCGAAGCCATGCCTGAAACATTTTCTGCCGACCGAAAAATCGCCGCCCGACAAACCAACCGCATGGTGGAAAAACTCGTCGCGATGGCACCCGCGCAATATCTGTGGGGCTATAACCGTTATAAGCAGCCAGCGGGTGCGCCGCCACCGGAAGCCGCCTGATGCGCCTGGTGCTTGTGTTGCTGTGGTGTCTGCGCTGGCTGCCGCAGCGTTGGGTACGGGCGTTGGGCCGGAGCCTCGGCACACTGCTTTTTCATTGGGGCAGAAAACGCGTCACATTAACCAATCTCAAATTATGCTTCCCGTCGATGCCCGACATTGAGCGCGAACGAATCGGCCGTGGTGTATTTCAAAATCTCGCCCGCGCAACGCTGGAGCTCGGTCGTGCCTGGTACAGCCCGGTTGAAGTCGCGCTCGCCAATGTCACGCTCATCGACAAACACCATTTCGACATGTGGCGTGGCAAAGCGCCGGTGATCGTGCTGGCACCACACTTCGTTGGGTTGGACATGGGTGGCACCCGTTTTTCGCAGGAATATCCGGAGGTTTTTTCGATGTACTCCGAACAAAAAAACAAAGTATTCGATCGGGCGCTGCGTCGCGCACGCCAACGTTTCAACAATGCGACGCTCATCACCCGCCAGCAGGGACTGCGGCCGGTGTTGAAAGCGCTCAAGGAAAAACGCATTTTTTATTATTTGCCGGATATGGATTTCGGTGCCAAGGACGCCGTGTTTGTCGATTTTTTTGGCGTCAAAACGGCAACTGTAACGGCCATGTCACGTCTCGCAAAAATTACCGGGGCCAAAGTGATCCCGCTGGTGACGCGGCAGACGGCTGACGGCTATGAAGCGCGTTTCTACCCGGCGTGGGACGATTTCCCAACGGATAATCCGGAAGCGGATGCGCGGCGCCTGAATGCATTCATTGAGGAGCGCGTTGTTGAAATGCCGGATCAATATTTCTGGGTGCATAAGCGCTTCAAGACGCGTCCGCCGGGTGAGCCTTCGCCCTATATTTGAATTGCGCGTTGCTGCTAAAATAACTGATGGCTTTCTTTCACATCTTTATTCACGGCGAACACTTCCTGCTGAATCGCGGCGACAAAAACGAGTGGCTGAACTTCTTCAAAAACGTCTACGTCGAGGCCGATAACGCTGATGAGGCTGAAGGGTTTGCGATCCAGCGCGTGGTCACCGATCAGGCGTTTCGCGCGTCGGTGAAAAATTCTGCCGACAAACCGCCAACACTAAGCATTGCCGAGACCAACCCGATTGAAAAAAATCCTGCGCTAACAGACAGCGATTTCCAGTATTTCGCGGATGATTCTCCGCCTGCCTAGTGTAGTGCTTAATATTTAATGCAACGTATTACCATGATCACTAATCTGCTCCTTCCCCCGGCCACGGGGGAAGGCGGGGATGGGGGCGATGCACTTGCCGAGCGCAGTTTCCGGTTGCTGGCACTCCCCCATCCCAACCTTCCCCCACATAGCGGGGGAAGGGGCAAGATTGGTGGCGATCACGCGATCACTCGCATAAATTCCGAACAGAGTGAAGCACTACACTAGCGCGCATCGCTGATGCGCCTAAAATTCACCAAGATGCACGGGCAGGGCAACGATTTTGTGATGCTCAATGGCATCGCGCAAAAAATTTCCCTCACCTCTGCACAGCTAAAACACATCGCCGACCGCCACTTCGGCGTTGGCTGCGATCAAATCTTGCTGGTCGAAGCGCCGACGCGCCACGACACCGATTTTCGTTATCGCATTTTCAACGCTGACGGCGGCGAGGTCGAGCAGTGCGGCAACGGCGCGCGTTGTTTCGCCCACTTCGTGCGCGATCAGGATTTGACCGACAAAACCGAGCTGCGTGTAGAGACGCTCTCGGGCGTCATCGAGCCGAGCATCGCGGCGGATGGCGCAGTCACCGTGAATATGGGCGCGCCACGATTCAAGCCTGCCGATATTCCATTTATCGCTGATGCAGAGGCGCTGCAATATCAGTTGGATGTTCGCGGTGAAGCCGTGCCCATCGGCGCGGTATCGATGGGTAATCCTCACGCAGTGCAGTTGGTGACCAACATCGATAGCGCGCCGGTTGGCGAGATCGGCCCGCTGATCGAGCATCACGAACGTTTTCCCAAGCGTGTCAACGCCGGATTCATGCAGCTAATCTCACGCACGCAGATACGCCTGCGGGTGTGGGAGCGCGGCGCAGGCGAGACGCTGGCGTGTGGCACAGGTGCGTGCGCGGCCGTGGTCACCGGCATTCGCTGGGGCATGCTTGATGAATGTGTGACGGTTGCGATGCGCGGCGGTGAACTCACGGTAAGATGGACGGGAAATGACGCGAGCGTTTTTATGTCCGGCACCACGGCGACGGTATACACAGGCTCAATCGCGCTTTAACTGCGTGAGCTTTAACTGCGTGAAATTTGAATTTTTTCAAAGGATGAACAAACAGTGTCGAATGTATTGAACAGCGAGCAAATCGCCGATTTTCTTCGTGTGCATCCGGATTTTTTTGAATCCAACGTCGATGTACTGTTGGCCATTAACGTAACGCATCCCCACGGCGGACGCACCGTATCGATTCCGGAACGACAACTGATCGCAACGCGCGAAAAAGTAAAACTGCTTGAAGGCAAACTAACCGAACTGATTGCGTTTGGTCAGGAAAACGATGCCTTGTCTGAAAAAATTCACCAATTCTCTCTTGCGCTCGTCGGCTGTACCACGGCCGGGCAACTGATCGATACGCTGTACCTCGACTTGCTCGATAACTTCTCGGTACCGCACGTGGCGGTTCGCTTCTGGAATGTCGTGCCGCCGGGGAAATCATCGCCGGAATTTCAACCGGTCGCCGCCGAGCTCGTTCAGTTCGTGAGCGCGATGACGGCGCCCTACTGCGGCAGTCACCCCGTCTATGAAACCAATCTGTGGTTCGGTGAACATGCGCCGCATTTGAAATCGTACGCGTTGATTCCGCTGAAAAAAGGCGCGATTTTCGGCCTGCTGCTGATGGCGTCGGAAAACGCGGAACGCTTCTACGCCGATATGGGCACCATCTTCCTTACCCGCATCGGCGATGTTTTCGCGCATTGTGTGGCACGGCACCTGACGATGGCGCATGCGCCGATGAGCGAGTAGCGCTGGATCGCACGCCTGTGCATGCCGTCGTTGATCGTTATCTTTCTTTCATCCGGCATGAGCGCAGGCTTTCACCACTGACGGTCAAACATTACGCGCGCGATCTCGCCTTGCTTGAAACCCTGGTCGATGGCAACGCGCCAGCGAATCGCTCACTGATCGCGCTCACCCAGACCGAGATTCGCCGTTTCGCTGCAACCCTGCATGGTCGCGGTCTCGCACCGCGCTCGCTGGCACGGGTGCTGTCCGGCTGGCGTGGTTTTTTTGGTTACGTGGTGCGGACGAACTTGGCGACGGTAAACCCGGTCGATGGCGTGCGGCCGCCGAAAGCGGCCAAGTATTTACCGGCCACGCTATCACCCGATGAGGCGATTCAGTTGGTCAGTTTCGTCGACGATACGCCTGAAGGTATTCGCGACCGCGCCATTTTCGAGCTGCTGTATTCATCGGGGCTGCGGGTGTCTGAGGTGACCAATCTGGATCTGGGCGCGGTCGATTTGTCGGCGCGTGAAGTGCGCGTCACCGGCAAGGGAAATAAAACCCGCATCGTCCCGGTTGGCGAGCCGGCGATCAAGGCATTGACGCGTTGGCTCGACTGCCGGCGGGAGCTAAAGGGCGCTGAAACTCACGCGATTTTCCTCGGCAAACACGGCAAGCGTCTCTCTCCCCGGCTGGTGCAGAGCCACATTAAAACGTGGGCGACAAAACAGGGATTGCGCGTCGATCCGCATCCACACATGTTGCGGCATTCGTTTGCCTCGCATGTGTTGCAGTCATCGGGCGATTTGCGCGCCGTGCAGGAAATGCTCGGACACGCCAGCATTGCCTCGACGCAGGTTTATACGCATCTGGATTTTCAGCATCTGGCCAAGGTGTACGACACGGCACATCCGCGGGCCAAGAGGAAGAAATGAAAAAACTGCTTCGTAATGGTTTGTGGTTCGTCGCCGCAAGCGTCGGTGTGGTGGTGGCAATCATCATCGGCATTTATTTCGCGATGCGGGCAAGTCTGCCGCAGCTCGACGGCGACATCGCGACCGTTGGCTTCAAGTCGGAAGTCAACGTCACACGTGACCGCCAAGGCACGGTAAGCATCACGGCACGCGACGCGCTGGACGCAATGCGCGCGCTCGGTTTCATACACGCGCAGGAAAGATTTTTCGAAATGGATTTGGCGCGGCGGTCCGCTGCGGGTGAACTATCGGCGCTGCTCGGTGAAGCGACGATAAAAATCGACAAAGAAAAGCGATTGCATCGCCTGCGCGCGCGCATGACTACGCAATGGCCGCAACTTTCCGCCGAGGATCGTTCCTGGGTCAGCGTTTATACCGAAGGTGTCAACGCGGGCCTGAAGTCCCTCAGCGCACGGCCCTGGCAATATCTGCTGTTGCGCACCACACCCGAGCCGTGGCGGGAAGTCGATTCGCTGCTGGTGGTCAGCGAAATGTATTACATGCTGCAGGCGCGCGGGTTTGAAGAGCGCTTCAAAGATGCCGTGCTGCGCAAACAAATAGGCGACGCGGTGTTCGATTGGGTGAAGCCGTCTGGTGGGCAATGGGATGCAGCGCTCGACGGTAGCGCCGCTGCGGCAACGTCGCCGCCATCCGCTACGGTACTCAATGTTCGCAAGGACGCGCCCGCGACACAAAACGCGACAGTCGCGCCTGATCGGGCATTCGACGCAGACGCAAATGTTGGTAGCAACAACTGGGCGATTGGCGGCGCGCTGTCGGCGCACGGCGGCGCGATCATCGCTGACGACATGCATCTCGGTCTTGGTGTGCCCAACATCTGGTTTCGCGCGCAGTTCAACATTGGTGACGGTGCGCTTAAGAGACGGATCGTCGGCGCGACCTTGCCGGGTCTGCCAAGTCTGGTTGTCGGCAGCAACGGCAATATCGCCTGGGGTTTCACCAATGGCTACGGCCAATGGTTTGACTGGGTCGCGATTGAGCACAATTCCGCGCTCGCGGCATCAGTAAAAACCATCCGTGAAACCATCGCCGTGAAAGGCGCACCAGCCATCGAATTGGACGTGCGCGAAACATCTTTCGGGCCCATTCTGCGCAGCGTCGACAAGACCGACTACGCGCTAAGCTGGACGCTCTATCGCGACGGTGCCGTGAACGCACGCGCGACCGCGATGATGTTCGCCAACACGATAGACGAAGCAATCCTGATCGCACAGACAAGCGGCATCCCCCATCAAAACGTCCTCATCGGCGACAATGCAGGCAATGTCGCGTGGACCATCATGGGACGCATACCAGCCACCCCAGCGGATTTACGCAAAACGCGTGGCGCTTTCACCGCACTGGATAATTTGCCAACGGCGTGGCTCGCGCCGGAAAAATATCCGCTCATTAAAAATCCTGCGGACGCGCGGCTGTGGACGGCGAACAATCGTCAGCTCGGCAGTGAAACCACAGAGTCGGGCGGCAACCTCATCGGCGACGGCGGTTTCGATCTTGGTGCGCGCGCCATGCAGATTCGTGATCGCTTGCGCGCGCAAAATAATTTCGATGAAAAAAAACTCTACGCGATTCAGTTGGACAACGAATCGCGTTTTCTGAAACGCTGGTCGGATCTTGCGCTCGCGACGGTGACCGTAAAACCGAATGACAAAACCAACGCTATCGCGAAGGAGCTTAAAAACTGGAACGGTCGCGCCGATGTCGATCAAACCGGTCACCGGATCGCGCGCGCATTCAGGCAACAGGTACTCGATCAACTCTGGAAATCGTGGCTCGCGGCAGCACAAGCCGACCGGGAAGTTCAAGGCAGCAGCGGAAAACAGGACGGCGCGGATGGACGATTTGAATACGCCGCCTGGGCTGCGCTCGATGCGCGCGCAGATCATCTGCTGCCGCAGCCGTTCGCGTCATGGGATGATTTTCTCGCCGCGCAGTTGGCCAATGTGCACGACGATCTCACCAAACAGAATGCAAGCCTCGCCGAGGCCACGTGGGGACAACGCAACGTGGCCAATATCCGCCACCCTTTCTCGCGCGCCATGCCATTTTTATCCGCGTGGCTGGACATGCCGAAAACGCCATTGGCGGGTGACAACCACATGCCACGCGTGGCGGCACCGGCGTTCGGCGCGTCGCAGCGAATGGTGGTCTCGCCGGGGCATGAGGAGCAGGGAATTTTCGTGATGCCGGGCGGGCAAAGCGGGCATCCGCTATCGCCGTTTTATGGCGCGGGACACAGTGACTGGTTGACCGGCAAGCCCGGGAGCCTGCTTGCTGGCGAGGCGACGCATACATTGCGGCTGATGCCTTAACTTGGAAAACTCTAGCGTTGGCGCGCCTTACCGGCCAAAAATCCTCCGAAACGCCCGCCAAATGGCGTTCTACGTCGCCGTATCTTGCAACGCTGCGAGCGCGCGTGAAACGATAACAAGCTTCACTTCAGTGCGACACGAACCTGCGCAACAGGCTCGGAGAAAATAAAACACCTTTGCACTGCGCGCCGTAATGCATTGTTTGACGCGCTCTGAGTACTTGTGCTTGCGAAATTGCAGGCAATGATTGATGTTGATTTATTGATCTTTCCATAACTGTGTGACAGCGGCTCCCCTCTCCCGGCCTGTCGGCCACCCTCTCCCGCTCGCGGGAGAGGGGCTGGGGGAGAGGGCGTG
>JAYVXF010000340.1:0-9914 GCA_043793345.1 Betaproteobacteria bacterium
CAAAACCCTGAAGCCAGCGCCGCACTACTCACACTGCTCAACGCACCAAAATTGTCATAGAGCGTCGGCGCTTCCGCCGCTTCGCGCACGCGTTTGATGGCGAGCACACAATCGCCGCGCCTTGAATATCCCAGCGGTGCGGTGGCGAGCTTTACTCCGTTCGGGGCTGATAAATACCAGCGCCACTGCCCGACAACATCCTGATAAATGTGAAAGACCATCGCGTTGCCCTCCTTATTGCCTGGCTTGCTTCCTGACCGTAATCTCGTCCGCTGATCAGTGTTGGCGGAAAAACCCTGGCATGGATAACAGTTCGGTATCCATCAAACTAGTGACGTTTTCCAGCACTATCGCTTCATCGGACGCTTTCACCGCAGAAATGGAATCGAGGCAGGCATCTTTATCCCGATATCCATCGCCGGAGTCGGCAACCTTCCTGCCATCATCACCGGAGAGCTGCCAGCGCCATTCGAGCTTTGCATCCTGGAAGATGTGGAATTGCATCGTGTGGTCCTTTTGGTTGGTGGTGAAAAAATTGATTCTGCTTTTTCGTCGTCCCCGCGCAGGCGGGGATCCAGCGACTTTCACAAAAACGACACTGGATCCCCGCCTGCGCGGGGACGACGGGATCTTCTACTGGCAAGCCTCGCATTCCGGATTATCAATCGAGCAGAACTTGTTACCTTCCGCTGCGCCCTCGCCCATGCCTGCGTCGCCTGCATACATCGCACTCGCCCCCATGCCTGCCATGCCGCCGTTCACCGGCACGGCATTGAGCTCGCCACCGCGACCGGTGGATTTCTCGGCTGAGGTTGCGGCCATGGTGCGCAGGTAATAGGTGGTTTTCAGACCGCGCAACCACGCGAGCTTGTAGGTATCGTCGAGCTTTTTACCCGATGCGCCGGCCATGTAGATATTGAGCGACTGCGCTTGATCGATCCATTTTTGGCGGCGCGAGGCGGCCTCGATGACCCAGCTCGTATCGACTTCAAAAGCGGTCGCATAAAGATCGCGCAGCTCTTGCGGAATGCGATCAATTTTGCCGAGCGAGCCATCAAAGTGCTTGATGTCGGCGACCATCACGACATCCCACAGCCCACGCGTTTTCAGGTCGCGTACGAGGTAATCATTCACCACGGTGAATTCGCCGGAGAGGTTCGATTTGACGAATAAATTTTGGTAGGTAGGCTCGATACAGGCCGAGACGCCAATGATGTTGGAGATCGTGGCGGTCGGTGCGATGGCGACGCAATTGGAATTACGCATGCCGAATTCTTTGATGCGCGCGCGCAGTGGTGTCCAATCCATGGCCGATGCCATATCGACTTCGACGTAGCCGCCGCGCTCTTCGCGCAGCAGATTCAGTGAATCCTGCGGCAAGATACCGCGATCCCAAAGTGAGCCTTTGTAGGTCGAATATTTACCGCGTTCCTGCGCCAATTCGGTCGAGGCCCAGTAGGCGTAGTAGCAAACCGCCTCCATGCTCTGATCGGCAAAATCGACAGCGGCTTTGGAGGCATACGGTACACGAATCTCGTGCAGGCAATCCTGAAAGCCCATGATCCCCAAGCCCACCGGACGGTGCTTGAGATTGGATTCGCGGGCTTTTTTGACTGCGTAATAATTGATGTCGATGACATTGTCGAGCATGCGCATCGCGGTGCTGATGGTGCGCTTTAATTTATCGTGATCGAGCTCGCGGCTGCCGTTGCCGTTATCTTTCATGTGCGCGACCAGATTCACCGAGCCGAGGTTGCACACCGCGATTTCGGTTTCGTTGGTATTCAACGTGATCTCGGTGCAGAGGTTTGATGAATGCACGACGCCGACGTGATTTTGCGGCGAGCGAATATTGCACGGATCCTTGAAGGTAATCCACGGGTGGCCGGTCTCGAACAACATCGACAGCATTTTGCGCCAGAGGGTCAGCGCGGGCACGGTCTTGAAAAGCTTCATTTCGCCGCGTGCGGCCTTGGCCTCGTAACCGACGTAGGCCTCCTCAAAAGCCTTGCCGAATTTGTCGTGCAGGTCGGGACAATTCGATGGCGAGAACAAAGTCCAGTTGCCCGCTTCCATGACGCGGCGCATGAACAAATCCGGAATCCAGTTGGCCGTATTCATGTCGTGGGTGCGGCGGCGATCATCGCCCGTGTTCTTGCGCAACTCCAGGAATTCTTCGATATCGAGGTGCCAGGTTTCGAGGTACGCGCAGACAGCGCCCTTGCGCTTGCCGCCTTGATTCACGGCGACCGCGGTGTCGTTCACCACTTTCAGGAAAGGCACCACGCCTTGCGATTTTCCGTTGGTGCCTTTGATGTGCGAGCCAAGCGCGCGCACCGGTGTCCAGTCGTTGCCGAGACCACCGGCAAACTTTGAGAGCAGCGCGTTTTCTTTGAGCGCTTCGTAAATGCCATCTAGATCGTCAGCGACCGTGGTGAGATAGCAGCTTGAGAGCTGCGAGCGACGCGTGCCGGAATTGAACAGCGTCGGCGTAGAGGACATGAAATCGAATGAAGAAAGCAGGTCGTAAAACTCGATCGCGCGCGCTTCGCGGTTGACTTCGTTCAACGCCAAACCCATCGCGACGCGCATGTAAAACGCCTGCGGCAATTCGATGCGGGCTTCATCGAGGTGAATGAAGTAGCGGTCATACAAAGTTTGCAAACCGAGATAGGTGAATTGATTGTCGCGCTCCGATTTCAGTGCCGCGCCGAGCATTTTCAAATCGTACTGCGCCATGCGTTCGTCGAGCAGCTCGGCCTCAATGCCGCGCTTGATGAAACTCGGAAAATAATCCTGGTAACGCACCGCCATCTCGGCCGGCATCACTTCTTCGCCAAGGATTTCCTTGCGAATCGAGTGCATCAACAGCCGCGACGATACCTTGGTGTAGGCCGGGTCTTTTTCGATCAATGCGCGCGCAGCCATGGTGGCGGCTTTGAACACTTCTTCCTGCGGCACGCCATCGTACAAGTCACGCAGGGTGGCATCCAGTATCTGTTTGGGATTGACAAATTCACCCAAGCCGTCACACGCCGATTCGATCAACGCCGAAAGAGCGGCGACGTCGAGCGGACGGTGGCCGCCATTGATGCTGACATTGATGCCCGCGTCTTCGGTTGCAGCTTCCGGTGCGGTGGCCTTGGCGCGCTCTTCTGCGCGTTCCTGCGTACGCTTTTCGCGGTAGAGCACATAGGAGCGCGCGACTTCGTGCGCGCCGCCGCGCATCAGTGCCAACTCAACCTGATCCTGCACTTCTTCAATGTGAAACGTGCCACCGGAAGGCTTGTGACGCAGCAAAGCGTTCACGACGGCAGCGGTGAGCTGCTGCACCATGTCGCGCATGCGGGCACTCGCTGCTTCGTGCCCGCCGTTGACGGCGAGGAATGCCTTGGTCAGCGCAATGGCGATTTTGTCTGGCTGAAACGGCGCGACCGAGCCGTTACGGCGAATGATCTTGTAATCGGCGTAGCGGGATTCAGTGCTGCTGCCGCTAGTTGCCGGGTTTGCGGAAATGGAAAACGCGGGGTTTGCCGGATTAAGATTGGATGCGATTCGCATAACAAGGGCTCCTGGTGATTTTTTATATTGATTTCAGTTACTTATTCGCGCAGCACCGGAGGGCTAGGGATTTTTCTGGTGACCGGAGCCGGATGATTGCGGCGGCCAAACACGGTTTATCCACAACTACTCCACCGTGCGTCCCAATCTTATGCGATAAATTAGGAACAGAATTATCCACAAGCCACACAACATCTAGTGTTTGCGTGAACTAGGCAGCACTATATCGTGCGCTTTCCCGAAAATGCAACTGTAATTTATTTGATCTAAATTAAAGTGTAAAAACAAACAGTTAAAGCAGGTAAAACGCCTCAAAAAAGGCCACTCACTTAAAGTGAAACCTTAGGTTTGAAAAGACCCAATAGATACGCGGTTTTCAGGGCAAAACTCGTCGGAAACCCGCGCCAATACTTGGGTTTGGCCTTAGCTTGGCAGTAAAATTTGTCTGCGGGGCGCAACTTCCGCTGATTTTTTGCGTAGCGGCAAGCTCACGGACTGGACACTTATCAAAAATGCGCTGCGACGCACCGCTGCGCAGTGATAACGGCTCCGCTGGTGACTAACTCAATCGATGCCGAGGCGATCCAGCCGGTAGCGCAGGCTGCGGAAGGAAATACCCAATACTTTCGCAGCTGCCGTCTTGTTATATTTGGTTTGCTCCAGCGCCTTAAGGATCTGTTCGCGTTCGAGCTGATCGAGATAATCATGCAGCGGCAGCGTGCGTTCGCCAGAAAGATTGGCGGTGCCGTTGCCCGCCACGCCGGGCTCATCGGTCAAATGCAAATCGGCGGCGGCGATGTTTTCGCCATCGCATAACGCCAGCGCCCGCTCGAGAATAT
This sequence comes from Betaproteobacteria bacterium, assembly GCA_043793345.1. Classification (GTDB taxonomy): domain Bacteria; phylum Pseudomonadota; class Gammaproteobacteria; order Burkholderiales; family Usitatibacteraceae; genus UKL13-2. The sequence goes on from JAYVXF010000340.1 coordinate 4,401, forward strand.
TTTCCAGCTCACGTACGTTGCCGGGATAGTCGTAGTTGATCAACGCCCGCATCGCTTCCTCGCTCAAGCGCGGCTGCACCAACCCCGACTGGATCGAGAGGCGCGCGAGCAATTGCGTCACCATCAGCGGGATGTCTTCGGGTATTTCGCGCAGACCCGGCATCTTGAGCTCGATGACGTTCAGCCGGTAATACAAATCCTGGCGAAATTCACCCGCCGCGACTTTATCGGCGAGATTTTTGTGGGTGGCGGAAATAATCCGGAAATCCACCGGCTCCTCGGCCGTGTCGCCGAGTTTCCGCACCTTTTTTTCCTGAATCACCCGCAGCAGCTTGACCTGCATCGCGAGCGGCAAATCACCGACTTCGTCGAGAAACAAGGTGCCGCCAACCGCCGCATGCAGGAAACCATCTTTGTCGGCGTCCGCACCCGTAAATGCACCTTTGCGATAGCCGAAGAATTCGCTTTCCATCAGGTTCTCAGGAATCGCGCCGCAATTAACCGGCACGAACGGCGCATCGCGGCGCGAGGAGTCCGCGTGGATCATGCGCGCCGCCACCTCCTTGCCGGTGCCTGATTCGCCGGCGATATGCACCGGCGCCTGACTGCGGGCGAGCTTACCGATCATCTCGCGCGCTTTCGCGATCGGCGCTGAATCGCCCAGCAGCCGCGGCACGGTGGCGTCAGTTGATGATTCGAGTACTGCCGACCCGGCGGGCTTTCTGTTGCGTTCCTGCTTTTCCGCGCGTTTCGCGGACGGCTGCGGCAAATTCAGTGCGGCGGTAATGACCTCGCGCAATTGCTTTAACTGGATCGGTTTGGAGATGTAATCAAACGCACCAGCCTTCAAAGCGGCGACCGCATTATCGGTGCTGCCAAACGCGGTGATCACCGCCACCGGCGTGTTGCCGTAATGCGTGGCGATGTGGTTAAGCACCGTCATGCCGTCGCCATCCGGCAGCCGCATGTCCGTCAGGCAAAGGTCATAGGCGCGCTCCTTCAGGCGCGTGATGGCCTCCTCGCAGCCCTGCGCGGTGGTCGCCTCGATGCCCATGCGCATCAGGGTGAGCACCAGCAGTTCGCGGATGTCTGCCTCATCATCAACGATCAAAACATGATGTGTTGTCATGACGTAATTCTTTCCCCTTTGACGGTGAGACGAAAGCATGCCCCATCCAACGGTGCGGCGTCTGCGCGCCCTCTTACCGGTGCTGCAACATATTCCAGACGCGCGTCGTTGACTTCGGCAAGCTCGCGCGCAATGTACAGGCCCAGACCGGTGCCACTTGCGTCGGTGGTAAAAAATGGCTCAAACAAATGTGCCAGTGCCTCCACCGATACCCCCGGCCCATCATCGCGAATCTCCAGTTGCATATTATCGGCGTCAGGCGCACTGCGTAGCAAGATCGTCACGCTCTGCGGGCGACTGCGACCGTGACGGCGTGCGTTACGCGCAAGATTCCAAAGTATTTGATCGAGATGGCTGCGATCAAAAATAACCCGCCGCGTGGTGCTGATCTTGAGTGCAAAAATTTCTGCGCCCATTTTTTCATTGCTGCAAAAATCACGCAGGAATTGTTCGAGGTAAGGCTTTGCGTCGATCGGTTCGGGGTGCGCCCGATCACGACGGTTCAGATACAAGACCTCTTGCACCATTCGATCCAGACGATGCGAATTGTGCTGAATGATGGTCAACAATCGCTGGTCTTCGGGGCGACGCTCGCTTTCTTCAAGCAGCAATTCTGCCGCGTGATTAATACTCGACAGCGGATTACGGATCTCGTGTGCGATGCTCGCCGTGAGCCGTCCGAGCGCGACCAGTTTCATCTGCTGCGCCTGCGATCGGATGCGGCCGGCATCTTCGATAAAAATCACCGTAGGCGACGCAGTCTCATCGCCAACCGCTTTGAACCGCACCTGATAATCGCGCTGCGTGCTGGGGTCGCGCAGCATTGCAAATATGCGCTGCGGGTCCTCGCGCCACTCATTGAGCAGTTTCGCCAGGGTCGGTGCGGCCTCAGTCAGCGTTCGCTCGTTGGCACTAACGAGCCCGCCCACCAATGATTCGCTTTGCCGGTTGTGCTGCCGGATCACGCCCCGCTCATCAACGACGACAAAGCCATCCTGCATGTCGCGGATGACGAGCTGATTGATCTGCGCCAGGTTGGCCAGGTCCACGCTGCGCTCGGCGGCAATTTGTTCGGCACCGCGCGCATATTTGGCCAGCGTAAATCCGAGCCCGGCAATCACAAAGTAGCTGCCGGCGAGCAGACCGGTTTGAAAAAAATCCACGCCGGACGATTCGGTCGAGAGGAACTGCCATAGCTGTTCGGACAGGATCGCCAGCGCCGCAAGTGCTGCATGAAAAAATGCCAGACGCCCGCGCGCGACCAAACCAGCCGCTGCCAGACTCACCAGCAGCAATAAACCGATGCCGCTCTTGACGCCGCCCGAGGCATGCATCAGCAATGTCATCGCGACCACGTCGAGCACGACCTGTCCGGTGAGGTGCAGGTTTGCCCTCGGCAAGCGGAAGTGCGCGGCGAACAGCGTAAGCGCGGCAGCTAAGATGTACAGCGACAGCGTCCACCCAGCCAGCTCGAGCGCTTGCGGGCTCAGTACCTGAAATCGCTGAAAGATCCAGTACGACATGCCGAGGATCACGGCGATGACCATGCGGTATCTCGCAAACAGGGTCAGCAACCGCCAAATCGTGTCGTCCGACGGACGGTGCACATACTCCGCTTCGCCGATGCGGCGTCGCCTGCCGACCTCGGTGCCTCGACTCGTGACAGCAGGAGGAGACAAACTCATGTCAGCGGCGGCCAAGCGCTAAGCTTTACGCGCGATGCAGACAATGTGCGGGATCGTGGCAGCTCACGTTGCCATCGAGCATCATGCTGTCCGATTCAGGCATCAACACGCCGCAACGCTGACACTTGACCATGTTTTCGACCACTTTTGTGTCCGCTTTTGGTGGCCGGGCACCGGACTTTTTACCCAGGCCCTTGAACAACACCCAAACCACTACCGCAATGATCGCCAGAAAAACTATTTTTCCCATTTGTCCAGGCCGTGTGTGAAGTCGATGAAGCGCAATAATTGCTATCTTAGCGCAGATGGTTTTTGCGCTGACACGCTGATTTCATGCGGTGCTACTTTTCGACGAACGCGCGCTCGATCACAAAATGGCCGGGCGACTCCATGTGCCCTTCGTGATAGCCGCGTTTTAGCAGCAACTCTTTGGTGTCCTTGAGCATTTCCGGGCTGCCGCAAATCATCACGCGATCGCGTTCGATATCGAGCGGCGGTAGCCCAATGTCGGACGAAAGCTTGCCGCTATCGATCAAGTTTGTGACCCGCCCCTGATGGCGAAACGCTTCACGCGTTACTGTTGGGTAGTAAAGCAGCTTGGCTTTAACCTGCTCGCCAAAAAATTCGTTGTTGGGCAATTCATCGGTAATCACGTGATCGTAAGCAAGCTCGGAAATTTCGCGGCAGCCATGCACCAGCACGACTTTTTCGTAGCGCTCATACGTTTCCGGGTCTTTAATGACGCTCATGAACGGCGCCAAGCCAGTCCCGGTCGAGAGCATGTAAAGCGTTTTGCCGGGCAACAGGTTTTGCAGTATCAAGGTGCCGACCGCTTTACTGTTCACCAACACCGTGTCGCCGACCTTCAGATGCTGTAAGCGCGAAGTGAGCGGGCCGTCGGGCACCTTGATCGACAAAAATTCCAGTTTCTCTTCGTAATTGGCACTCACCATGCTGTACGCGCGCAACAATGGTTTGCCATCGACCTCGATGCCGATCATGGTGAATTGACCGTTGAGAAAACGGAACGACGGGTCGCGGGTGGTGGTGAAACTGAACTGCCGATCCGTCCAGTGTTGCACCGTGAGAACGCGTTCGCGAAAAATGGAGGCCATGGGCTACTTTTGAAGGGACAAACGAAAACTTGAACTCACGCGTCAAGGTTACCGACGCGCGAAATCATAAAAGCAAATAAAAAGCCGGTTCGAACCCGCCGTGTTTTTGTCTAAAATTTGTTTGGAATCCAGCTGAATTGGTCCGGGCGAGCGGATTTGAACCGCCGGCGCTACGTCCAAACGGTGGGCTCTACCAGACTAAGCTACATGCCGAACCTGTGGTAATGTCTGCCAACTCCAACCAATTTTAGCTAACTTCGATCAATTCTTCAGCAATTTTAACCAAGCAGCAGCTTAATTTGAATACCAATTTAAGCCGCGTCAGCACCGAAAATCAAAAACGGCGTTCAATCGCGAAACCGCATAATTGTAGCAGAGCGTCCCGGTAAACGGAATCGTCGAGATGCCAAATCGCGGCGCTCGCTGCCTCAGTTTCGCGGTGCGCCTGCGCCCGCGCATAGACCAGCGCGCCGGTGACCTGAATGGCTGTAATCACCGTCTCCAGTTCGTCACGACCGCCATTTTTGATGGCGCTGCGAATCGCCGATTGCTGTGACGGGTCGCCGTGCTTCAGCGCGTAAATCAGCGGCAGAGTGGGCTTGCCTTCGGCCAAATCATCGCCGATATTTTTACCGGTTTCATTTATGTTGCCGGAGTAATCGAGCACGTCGTCGATCAACTGAAACGCGGTGCCAAGGTGCATGCCATACGAGGCAAGTGCGGCTTCATCGGCAGTTGATGCGTGTCCCAAAATGGCACCGACGCGGCAGGCGGCTTCGAATAGTTTGGCGGTTTTAAAGCGCACCACTTTCAAATATTTTTCTTCGTCCGTATCCGGTTCGTGAATATTGAGCAGTTGCAACACTTCACCTTCCGCGATCACGTTGGTGGCCTCTGCCAACACCGCCATCACCGGCATCGAGCCGATCTGTACCATCATTTGAAAAGCACGCGAGTACAGAAAATCGCCCACCAGCACCGCAGCACCATTGCCGAATTCGGCATTCGCAGTATTGCGACCACGGCGGAGGCTGGATTCATCGACCACATCGTCGTGGAGCAGCGTCGCGGTATGAATGAATTCGATTACCGCCGCAATTTCACATAGCTCAAGTTTGGCGGCGTTAAAGTGGTTGCCCGCCAACAGCACCAGCGCCGGTCGCAGCCGCTTTCCGCCAGAGTCAATGATGTAGCGCGAGATTTGATTGATCAGCACAACTTCGGACGCCAGCCGCGCGCGGATAACGTCGTCCACTGCCGCCATGTCGGCGGCTATTTCACGGCGGATGGCGTCGAGGCTGGATGCAGGATGCGGGAGATTCATGAATATTTGCGCTATTGAAAAAAACAGCGGGAGCGGCGACCCATACTGCGCCTAAACCGCTGAATCGACGAGTGAAAAAGCGTGCATAAAACCGCAAAACGGTTTGACGGTCACGCCAAAGGCCAGTATCATAGCGGGTTCCGTCGACAGTCGATGGGAAATCAACGTTATTTATTGGAGTTTAACCATGTATGCGGTCATAAAAACCGGCGGGAAGCAGTATCGGGTCCAGGCTGGTGAAAAACTTAAAATAGAACAGAT
>JAYVXF010000341.1:0-9809 GCA_043793345.1 Betaproteobacteria bacterium
GCGAAGGCGGGAATCCAAGTTCACGCAGCCAAACTTGGATTCCCGCCTTCGCGGGAATGACGGTGCAGGATGAAAATTGTCGTCAATATTCCTGACTGCTGTGTAATGCATCGAGGATACGAGGATAAGGCATGGCTAAATATCTGATGTGGGTGCTGTGGCCGTCATTCATCGCTGCAGGCATGGGTGTGGCAATCATCTTCACACTGGTCGATCCCACCGGGCTGGTGATCCTGGGGGAGCCGCTACAGGTGAGCCGCACGGCAATTTATACACTGGGCTTTTTCATTCTGTGGGCAATCTGTGCTGCGGCCAGCGCGCTGAGCTGTCTCTTGCAGGCGACTTCGCGCCTTGATGAGGTCAATCGCCCGGGTAACTCCCGCTAGCGTAAAGCTGGCATTAGAAAACTGTCATTTCGAGCGCAGCGAGAAATCTGCTTTTCTCTCAGAGGGCAACGTCAGATTTCTCGCTGCGCTCGAAATGACAATGGGGTTTTTCGTCAATTCATCCCCAGTTCCAAGCGCAATTTCTTTGTCAGCTTCAACGCAACCAACTCGTACGAGCGCTTGATCAATGCTTTCAATTCCGCGTCCGACACCTTCTTCAAATCGATCACCTGCACCCACTTTGCGCGAGCCATATACGGCGCGGGAATGAAACCGGCACGATCCGAGGTCGATAAAAATAAATCATCGTCGACTTTGAACGCGACCTTACCCACACCATTATTGTCCTCGTACGCCACGCAAAACATTTTCCCGCCGATCATGTAGACCAGGTCGACTTGCCATTTTATTTCGCCGATGGCGTGCGGCAGAGCGGCACAGAATTTTTTGATGGCGGGTACGTTCATGATTGCTCCCACAGAGTTTCAAACTCAAGGACTGGCGCGCCTTTCCGGACTAAAACTGCCCGCAGACCGCGCCAAATCTCATTCCATATCTTACGACATTGCATTAACCGCACTGAAAAATTCTACTGCCTCTGCCTCCACCCGCGTGCGCCGCATCGGCGGCAAACTCTGCCAAATGCGTTTGCCGTACGGCTTCTCGACCAGCCTTGGATCACAAATCATCAACACGCCGCGATCTGTTTCGTCGCGGATCAAACGCCCCGCACCTTGTTTCAGCGTGATTGCCGCATGCGGCACCTGATACTGCATGAAAGCATTGCCGCCGGATTGATTGATCGCGTCAATGCGCGCGGCGAGTACCGGGTCGTCCGGCGGCGCGAAGGGAAGCTTGTCGATCACGACGAGGGACAAGGCATCACCTTTAACATCAACGCCTTCCCAGAATGATTGGCTGGCGACCAGCACGGCGTTACCGAGTTTACGGAAGCGTTCGAGCAATTCGTTACGTGTGCCCTCGCCTTGCACCAGTAACGGAAATTCCCAGCCCCTCTTTTCAGCGTGAAGTTTTAGCGACTCGTACGCGCGATCCATCGCTTTCAGTGACGTGAATAACAGAAACGCCCGACCGGCTGCCGCCTCGATCAACGGCAGCGCCGCCGTGACGACGGCCTCGGTATGCTCGAAGGTATTGGGTGCGGGCATCTTGTCGGGCACGTAGAGCAATGCCTGATTCGGGTAGTCGAACGGCGACGGCCAGAACGCGGTTTCAACACTACGCTCAGCGAATGCGTCGTCATCAAAATCGTCCGCCGTCTGATCATTCACCAGTCCCATCTCGGTCTGGTAGTGTGAAAATTCGCCCTTCACAGCGAGCGTTGCCGACGTGAAAATCCACGCGCGTTTTTGGCCAAACACCTGGCTCTTGAAAATATTGGCAATCGACAGCGGCGTCAAATGCAGCGCGAGCGAATGACCAAATACTTCCGCCCAACGCACATAACCTTCGATGTTCGAATCCTGCCAGCGCGTCATGCGGTTGGCGAATTCGTCGGCGCGTTCCAGACAATTGGCCAGCTCCTGCGCGCGATCTGCCTGACTCTCCAGCAGCTCGCGCAACTCGGCGATTTTTTCTTGCGCGTCGGCATAGGCCTCAAGGAAGCCTTCGCGCTCGATGATTGCCTTGCCGGGCATGCGCGAATTATCCTCAGCGACGGTGAGCCGCAAATCGCGCGCCGCCTTGTCCAGCGCGCCGGCCGCATCCTGCAAGCTCTTAAAGTCGCCCGCGTGTTCGACACCCGCAAGCCGCGTGTCACGCGCGAGCTCGATCAATTGCGAAGTGGTGACGACTTCGCCGAAGAACATCGTTGCGGTTTCGGGCAACTGATGCGCTTCATCGAAAATGACGGTGTTGCAGGCCGGCAATAAATCCTGCGCGCCGTCGTCCTTCAGCACCAAATCGGCAAAAAACAAATGGTGATTCACCACCACCACTTCCGCCTCCATCGCGGCCTTGCGCGCTTTCATGACGAAGCACTCGGCATACTGCGCGCACTGCGAGCCCAGACAATTTTCGCGCGTGGAAACTGCGGCCGTCCACGCACTTGAGCGCTCCGAAACATCCGGCAGCTCGGCCTTGTCGCCGCTGCCGCCACCGCTCAGGCAGCGATCAGCAAAACGACGGATGACGCGGATGTGTTTGGTATCTTCGCGGCTCAAGAAACGTCCATCGGCGATGGCACCATCGAGATGGTGCAGGCAAACATAATTCGCGCGGCCCTTCAGTAAAGCGGTGGAGACGGGAATGCCCAGCGCCTTGATGACGGTGGGAATGTCGCGGCGAAAAAGTTGGTCTTGCAGATTCTTGGTGCCGGTCGAAATGATGACCTTGCCACCGGATTGCAACGCAGGAACGAGGTAGGCGTAGGTCTTGCCGGTGCCAGTGCCCGCTTCCGCCACCAACACGCCTGCGCGCTTGATGGCCGCGTCAATTTTTTCCGCCATTTCGATCTGGCTTTGACGGTGGCGAAAACCTTCAATGCGTTTGGCGAGTGGCCCGTCTGGGCCGAAGATGGTGCTGATTTCTGACATGGGGCGAATGATAGCGTGAGTCGGCGCATTGCCCGCAATCGCACCGATCACGCGCATCGGCAATATCACGCATATCGTTCATTTTGTCATTTCGGGCAAGGCGAGAAATCTGCTTTGCATTGGCACGAGGTAAAGCAGATTTCTCACCCGATAAGGCTGGGTTCGAAATGACAGGATCGATGTGGCCGGGTTCCAAATGACAGGATTCCAGAATTTCACGCCCGCCCAAAAATAATTTTCTCCTTCGTCAGCAATTTGGAAATCAGCACCACCGCCACCAGCGAGATCGTCGCATTGAGCGCAAATGGCAACAGGTAATGCATCGCCGACAGCGTCTCGCCACGCAGGATGCGGGTAATCACCATCAGCTGCCCCAGCATCGGCACGAATAATTGCCAGGTCGCGTCCTTGAACTGCGCCAGCATGCCGATGGCAGGTGCCATCGATACCGCCATGATGAGGTACGACACATAGGTCTGCGCTTCCTTGTAGGTGCGACCGTAGGTGGCGATCAGCATTTGCAGCGCGCCCATCGCGGGCGCGAATGAAAACATCGTGATGGCAAATCCCAGATACTGCGTTGCACTGATCGACAACACGGAAGCCAGACTCGGCAGCGGCGCAAAATGTAAGGTCAACGCGAAACCGCACATCGTGAGCGTGGCCACGGTCAAGCCGTAAATGGCCACCGCCAACCATTTCCCGGTGACCAGACCCGCACGTGTCACCGGATTCATCAACAACGGCTCAAGTGAGCCACGCTCCCGCTCACCAGCTGTCACGTCAATCGCAATCGCGGTCACGCCGCTCACGCAGCCCAGCAAGGTGATCCACGGAATGATGAAGAGTAATCCTGCGGCGCGCTGCGCGGCGGTGCCAAGGTTTACGTCCTGTACATCGACCGCGCGCGTGAGCTGCGGTGAAACACCGCGCGCGATCAGGCGTTGGGACGCGACTTCGGTATTGAATCCGCGCATCAAGCGGCGCAATACACCAATGGAGGCGTTGCCTGCATCCTGACGCGTGTCGTCGAACACCAACTCCACCTCGGCCGTGCCGGTATGAAATTTTTCCTGGAATGTGTCCGGAATCACCAGCACCGGATCGTGCTTGCCGTCTTTGATCAACGCGCGAAAATCAGCCTTTGGATCCTTGATTGTGACATCCTGCCGCGCAAAAAAATTGACAATTTCCGGACTGTTTGCCACGCCCAGCACAAACACTTCGCGCGCTTCGGCTTTCTTTTCCACGCTTGAGATGAATTGGGTCAAGCCGATCAGCAGCAGCGGCCCCATCGCAATCGACAAAAAGAAAATCATCGAGGCGGTGCGCCTGTCACGCAGGTGATCGGTGAGCTCCTTCTTGCAAACGGTCAGTACGGTCGCCCACATCACGCGGCCTCTTTGTGTTGGTCAATTGCATCTGGAACATCGCTCAACGCAATGAAAGCATCTTCCAGATTTTGCTTGCTGCTGATTTCCATCAAGTGCTCAGCCGTTCCCTGCGCGGTCACGCGGCCGCGCGAAATGATGACGATTTCGTCGCACAGCGCCGCCACCTCCTGCATGATGTGGCTGGAAAACATGACCGTTTGGCCGTCGGCCTTCAAGCGCTTGATGAGCTCGCGCAAGGCACGCGTACTCATCACGTCGAGCCCATTGGTCGGCTCGTCAAGAATCACGTTGGCAGGCTCATGGATCAGCGCGCGCACGATCGCCACTTTCATGCGCTCACCCTGTGAAAATCCCTCGGTGCGGCGATCCAGAATGTCTTTCATGTCGAGCCACCCGACAAATCGGGCCAGCGTTTTTTCTGACCGTGCAATCGCCACGCCACGCAGATCGGCGTAGTAACGAATATTTTCACGCGCCGTCATGCGGGTGTAGACGCCGCGCGAATCAGTGAGCAGACCGCAGGCGCGCCGCGCGCCATCGGGGTCATTCGCAACATTCACGCTGTCGATCAGCGCTGATCCTGAATCGATGTCGATGAGCGTGCCGACCATGCGGATGGTGGTGGTCTTGCCCGCGCCATTGGGACCCAACAGGCCGGTGATCGCGCCGCTGTTCGCGGTAAAGGTAACGCCGTCGACGGCGGTCACGTTGCCGAAATGTTTTTTCAGATTTTTTACGGCAATCATTTTTGACCTTCTTTTTTTTCTGGCGAAATTTCCGCGATTTCGGGTTTCGCTTTTTCGCGCAGCGGCGCATAAAACAACGGTCGCGGCATGCGTTCAAGACATTTCTCATCCAGTCCTGTCGTCACCGCCGTTTCGATAAATTTTTTGATGAGCTTTGGCGCGCAGCCACGAATGCTCACGCCATGCCCGACATTCGGCGCAACCGCGTGGACTACATTGGAAAAACCTTTCGCCACCTCTTCGCCGTATTGCGGCGGCGTCACCGGGTCGAGTGCGCCCGAAAGAATCAGCACCGGCTTCGCGGACTTGACCGGCTGATCAAAGTCCTGAGCCATTTTTCCGCGCGGCCAAATTTCACAGTTTGTCGCGAATTCGCTGACGAACATCCGACCGAAAGGTGGCGGTTGCGTGGCAACGCTATCCTGCTTTATCCGCGGCACGTCCTCCGCACACACCACCGATAGCTGCATGCCCAGCGCCAGCTTTTCCTCGGCCATGTCGCCAAACACCCCGCCAAGCGCCGTGAGTGGCGCGTAGTCGCCCTGCCTCGCCTGCGCAATGGATTCAGGCAACAACGCCGCCATTTCGGGGACGTAAAGTGTTGCGAATACCGCCCGCAACAGCATCTCCCGGCTCACACTCACGTCGCGGGCGATGCCGGTGACCGGGTCCTTGATGCTGATGCTGCGTGGTTTCGCGGCGAGACTTGCGCCGAGTTCGTCGAGGCTTAAATTGAGACGCGCGTATTGCTTGCCGCAACCGGCGTCTTTTTCGCAAGCCAAAACCATTTTTTCCAGCGCCGATGCCGCATTACGCGCAAAACTTTCCGGCAACATCAGCGATGGCGGCGCAACGCCGTCGAGTACCACGCTGCGCACCCGGTGTTCATAGCGGCGCAAATATTCCATCGCCGCGCGGGTGCCGTACGAGCCGCCCCACAAATTGATGCGCGCGTAGCCGAGCGCTTCGCGTACCTGATCGATGTCGGCCATCGCGATGGTGGTGGTGTATTGGGTGAGATCGGCTTTTAGCAGAAGTTTGTCGCGACAGGCAATGAGCGTCTTCTTCGTCAACGCATCGCGGCGCGCCGGATCATTCATTGCCACTGAATTGGCATCGGCAAAAGTACACATCAGCCCGTTGGACTTTCCAGTGCCGCGCTGGTCGACGAGGACGATATCGCGCTTGCCATTAAGGCCACCCAATATCGCCATCGCTTCGCGCGCGAGTTCGCCCGCCGCCTGACCTGGCCCGCCGGCAAAAACAAATATCGGGTCGGGTTCTTTGTTGCGCGCAATCGCGGGCAGCACGACGATATTGAGCGCGATTTTTCGGCCCAAGGCGGTCTCGCGATTCTCGATGACATCCAGCGTGCCGCATTTGACTTCGTTCTCCACAAATGCGACGCGACACGGTTTGAGTGGCAACGTGGCAGTGAGCGTAGTCGCGGATTTTTCCCCGCAGGCGGCGAGCAGAGCGAAGCACATCGCGCCAGTGGAAAATATTTTTTTGTTTGTCATTGTCATCATTGTCATTTTTACTTTCAAAAATACCCTGCCCGTAACTTACCGATGCGGCTCACATAAGTCAAAAGTGCGCCGACGAACCACCTGAAAATCGGGCGAGACGCCTATAATCCTGCGATGAACGATGCAATCACGCCCACCACGCCACCGATGTTTCCGAAACACGATCCGGCCACGCCAGCCTTCTGGGACGCGCGTTTTGATGCCGACTTTACGCCTTGGGATCAGGGTGGTGCGCCGCAATCGCTGGTGGGCTATGTCGCGCAAAATCCTAATCCAAAAAAAATTCTCATTCCCGGCTGCGGCGCGGGATACGAAGTGCGTTTTTTCGCCAACGCAGGATGGGACGTGACCGCGATTGATTTTTCGCCGGCAGCGGTTGCGCGCGCAAAACAATTGCTCGGCACGCTCGGCGAGCGTGTGCGTGAAGAAGATTTTTTCGGCGTCGCGATTGGCCGTGAGCGCGTGGCGGTAATTTACGAACGCGCCTTTCTGTGTGCGCTGCCGAAGCAACGATGGAGCGCGTGGGCGGCGCGCGTGGCAGAGTTGATTCCGTCCGGCGGCCGCTTGATCGGATTTTTCTTTTTCGACGCGAACGAAAGTGGTGCAGGGCGAGGCCCTCCGTTCGGCATCGTTCCCGCCGCGCTCGATGCACTGCTTACTCCGTATTTCGAGCGCATCGAGGATTGCGCGTCAACCGATTCGATCCCCGTCTTTGCGGGCAAAGAGCGATGGCAGGTTTGGCAGCGGCGCGGTTGAAGCCGCAACGCTGCAACCGTGGTGCGCGCGCTGGTATCATCCGGTGCATGAATCGTGACCTCATCAAGGCAGTGTTGGCGATCGGCATCATCGTCGCGGCAGGCACGAGCGTCGCAGAAGGCGCAGGCGCTGCCGACACGGCGTGGCCGATGTCGGCGTGGCCCGCCGGTGAGCCGTCACCGCAAATCGAGCCTTCGACCGGGGTTGAATCGGCGCATTTAAGTCGCGTGCCCGATCTGCTGATCCATGCGATTTCGTTGATCGGCGTGCAATACAAGTTTGGTGGTGATTCCGCGCAATCAGGCTTTGATTGTTCGGGCTTTGTGCGACATGTGTTCGCGCAATCGTTGGCACTGCAATTGCCACGCAGCTCCTATGCGATTGCGAAGCAAGGTGTGCCAGTGGAAAAAAACGACTTGCAACCGGGTGATCTGGTTTTTTATAACACGCTGCGTCGCAGCTTTTCGCACGTTGGCATTTATCTGGGCGAGAACCGGTTTGTGCATTCACCCTCGCGCGGCAAGAGCGTGGAGATTGTCGACATGACCGAAAATTATTGGAAGAAACGTTTCAACGGCGCGCGACGTTTGGTGAGCCCGTAACGCTGCGCGATGACGCTGCGTCAAGCTTGCCAATGAAAACGGCCACTCAAGTGGCCGTTTTTTTCTGTACGGATACGAAGCGAATTATTCGCCGTACATCTTTTGTTTCAGCTCACGGCGTTCCTGCGCTTCGATGGTCAACGTCGCCGTTGGCCGCGCCAATAGTCGCGGCACGCCGATGGCGTCGCCCGTTTCTTCGCAATAGCCGTAGCTGCCTTCTTCGATGCGCAGCAAAGCACCTTCGATTTTTTTCAAGAGCTTCCGCTCGCGGTCGCGGGTGCGCAACTCCAGCGCGTGCTCTTCCTCTTGTGTTGCACGATCAGCCGGGTCGGGTGCGACGGCGAGCTCACGTAAATGTTCGGTGGTCGCGTCGGCGTTATCGCGCATTTGCGTGCGCAACTCGAGCAAACGGTGCTTGAAAAATTTGAGCTGCGCCGACGACATGTAGTCCGCTTTTGGTTGCTTCATCAATTCGGATTCGGTAGGCAAGCCAGCAATGCGGGTTTCGACTTTCAATGATGCCTTTGGTATTGGTTTGGGGATGGGCTGGTGCAAGGGCGGCGGCGTCTTTACGACGGGTTTTGCGACCGCCTTCACGGCGGGCTTCGCCGTCAATTTGGGTGCCGGTTTGGAGCGCGCGGAGGCGACCGACTTCGGTGCAGGTTTCGCTTTTACTTTTACCTTGACCTTGATCTTGGCCTTCACGACGGCCTTCGGCGCGAGTTTGGCTTTGGCGCCTTTGGGTGCTGTTTTTGCCTTTGGTTTGACCTTAGGCTTCACGGCGCCTTTTGCGACGACCTTTGCTTTCTTGCCCCCGGCTTTCGCCTTCGGTTTTGCTTTTGCGGTAACCAACTTTAACTCTCCTGAAACATCGCTGTCGTGGTTTTGCGGGCGTACTCGGAAACACCGGAATCACAAAAACGCGTAAGTGTACTTAAACCACCCGCTGAATTCAACGCAATTATTTAATTTTTCCGTTGACCACACGCGAAACAGCATTCGGCCTACAAGCAAGTGTGGGCGCTGCTTCCAGCGGCATGTGCTTGAAGAGGCGCGTCTTTGCTGGCTCTTGGACGTGGCATGCTTATCAAGAATGATTCTTGTTACAATTGTCCTGCTGCTGTGTTTACTGGCGCAAGTATCCGGTTCAACGCCGCAAAACCCCTTACAAAACACGAACCGCATCACGCTCTCGCACCGCTCCACTCATCATGAAATCGACCCTCACAACGTTGATCACCCGCAGCCAGCACCTTCTCGGCATCATTGTCGCTCTGCTGTTGACCGTGCCGTTGCTAAGCGTTGGCAGCAGCGTATTGGTCGCCGATGGCGCGCGTGGGCGCATATCAGCAGCACCATATTGCCGGGGCTGGTCGCCAATGGTTTGATGTTGGCGTTCGGTGTTGCCGTCGATGCCGCCGTGATCGGCACCTATTCCGCATGGCTCACGGCCAATCACGAGTTTCCCGTAAGGTTGCCTGCGCGTGGTGCAGACCTTACGGGCAATGTCGCGGTTGCCGTCACCGGGTGTCGATCTGCGGGCTTACGCTTGCCGGGAGCCACCGTGAACCGTACAAGGCCGACGAACCGTGGACGAGCGGGATGCCCTTTATGGATCGGCAGGGGATACCATGGCCGTCGTTCGGTGGTGACGGTGGCGAAGACTGGTGACACGAGCGGGATGCCATCATGATCGGGTAAATTGCGGCACCGGCGAGCACCGCACCCATCGACGCGCATGCCGATGGGCGACGAACTGTGCCACAATTTACGTCATCGGGTGGCCAGCAGAAATAAACCCCCTATCGCAACCGCCTCACCGGCGGTTTAGTCCAACAAGG
>JAYVXF010000342.1:0-9802 GCA_043793345.1 Betaproteobacteria bacterium
TTGTGGGGATTTATCCCCAACGCTCCCCACGTCAGGCAACGCGGATGCCACATCCGGCGATCTCGCCGATCAAATAAAGCATCTACTTTCAGATGGTTAGTAGTCTTTATGCTTTTGTTGGCGGTGCTGGTATGGTTTCTGCTCTGTATGAACCGTCTAGCAATGAATTAGCAGTAATGCAAATGTGTCGCGAGGTTCCGGTCGAGAACAGTTTTTTAAGTGACGCATTTCCATTTGCTGCTTTTTAAGCCACACAACGCAGTCGTAATATGCGTAAACGCAAAAGCAAGGCGCGCTCCACCGAAAAATAATAGTAGTTGATTCACTGATTGGACTTGAACGTTGTGAACACAATTTCGACTGCGCCAGATCGCGCGCAGTCGATCTTTTTTCCACCGCGACGCAGCCAAAAAAGCGAACAGATTTAGGGAGTCAATATGATTCGCATGTTTAGCCACCACTTTCAATTGGGCTCGCTGTTATTGGCAGGGCTCAACGTCGTTTGCCTTGGCCTGATGGCGCTGTTTGGTTACGCGCTCATTTACCCCGCGACCGGTGCAGTTTTACTAAATTCCGTGTCAGGCACCGTCGCACTATCGCTCGCGATCGTGGCTTTGCTGGCGCGCTTCTCATTCAATCAGACCGCCTCCTCGATCATCAACCGGCGGGTGCTGATTTTGGGTGTCGGCAGGGACGCGGCGATGGTAAAAGAGGCGCTCGACAACGCGAACGTTCGCGGCCTGTCGGTCATTGGCTTCTACCCCATTGAAGCCGGCCAGCAAGTTGATGCCGCGCTACCAGCGAGCAAAATATTGCCGCCGTCAAGAACCATTGTTGATATCGCCCGCCTCCACAACGTGAGCGAAATCGTGCTCGCCACGCGCGAACGTCGCGGCGGAACTTTGCCCTTGACGGATCTGCTCAATTGCAAGCTGCAGGGTATTAAAGTCACCGATCTTTCGGCTTTTTTCGAGCATTACCATAACAAGGTACGGATTGATTTGTTGCGCGAAAGCTGGTTCATTTTTGGCGACGGTTTTCGTCAGCACAAGACGCGCCTGTTCGTGAAGCGCAGCTTTGACATTCTGGCCAGCGGCGTGTTGCTGATCCTTAGCCTGCCCGTCATGCTGCTCGCTGCATTGGCGATCAAGCTGGAAAGTGCGGGCCCGGTCATCTATCGTCAAGCGCGCGTCGGTCGCGGTGGAAAATCTTTCGACGTTATCAAGTTTCGCAGCATGCACGCCGACGCAGAAAAAGATGGCAAACCACAATGGGCGCGAGCGGACGACGCCCGCGTGACCCGTGTCGGACGATTCATGCGCCTTACCAGGATTGACGAACTACCGCAGTTGATCACCGTACTGGCGGGTCAGATGAGTCTGGTGGGCCCGCGTCCGGAGCGACCCTATTTTGTCGATCAATTGGTTCAGCAGATTCCGTTTTACGGCGCGCGGCATAGCGTCAAACCGGGCGTGACGGGTTGGGCGCAGGTGCGTCACCACTACGGTGCGTCGGTGGATGACTCGTCTGACAAGCTGCAATATGACCTGTATTACGTGAAAAACCATACCTTGTTTTTTGACATTCTTGTGCTTTTCCACTCTGTGCGTGTTGTGTTGTTCGCGCGCGGATCACGTTGAGCGCCTGTCAAGTCCAGACCCGCCTAGTCACACGGCACTCGCTTCGGAGATTGAAATGATCAGCGTTCCCGCCGCACGCCACAAAAATCTGCGTAACCCCCTGCGGATAAGACCCGCTGCGCTGGATGACGAGAGAAGTTTCCTGATTCGTGTTCTTGGGTCATCCGCGAAACAGGTGTTGACGCAAGGCTTGACACGAGCAAACGACTGCGGCGACGGATACATAAACGAGAGCCTCACATCAAGCTGCGCGAATGACACAGCCTGCAATTGATTGCCTCATTCAAGGGGAATCTTCCGCGACATCACAAAACTGACTCGACCAGTTGAAGACCAGTCATCTGGCGCAAGAATGTCATCGCGCATACAGACCAGACATCGACGGCTTGCGGGCAATTGCGGTGTTGGCGGTGATCGGTTATCACGCCTTTCCCGGCGTAGTTAAAGGCGGATTTGTCGGTGTTGATGTGTTTTTTGTCATCTCCGGTTTCCTGATTTCGAGTTTCATTCTCAATGGAATTCGCGCAGAGACTTTCAGCTTTGCCGACTTTTATGCGCGACGTATCCGGCGCATTTTCCCAGCATTGATATTGGTTCTATGCGCAACGCTAGGATTCGGATGGCTCGCGCTTTCACCGATGGAATATGTCGAGCTTGGAAAGTTGACATTGGCGAGTACGGTATTCATGTCGAACTTTGCGCTTTGGGGAGCCTCTGGATATTTCGATATTGCTGCCGAATTCAAACCGCTGCTACACCTGTGGTCGCTAGGAATTGAAGAGCAGTTCTACATCGCCTTGCCGGTTTTTTTAGTTTTGTTCTGCAAGCGCACGGCGCGTCTCGCCGCCGCAATTGTTGTACTTATCCTGCTGTCTTTTGTAGTAAACGTTTTGTTGATGCGTCGCGATCCAGTCGCGACGTTTTTCTTGCCGTTCAGTCGCTTTTGGGAACTTCTTTTCGGCGCATTGCTCGCCTGCCAAAAATTGAATTCTATCGGCCTCGATGAAGCGGGAGGCCGACCAAATTTTTCAGCCGGCTTAGGGGTCAGAGACTTTTCTTGGCGGCGAGATGTGATCTCGGCAGTAGGCTTGGTTTTTATTCTGTCCCCAATGCTGCTTTTAAAAAAGGGAATCACCTATCCCGGTTGGTGGACGCTATTCCCAACGGTCGGCACGCTAATGCACATCTGGGCGGGCTCCAACGCATGGCTTAATCGCAAAATTTCTGCGCACCCGCTGTTGGTTTTTGTGGGCCTGATTAGCTATCCACTTTATCTTTGGCACTGGCCCATGATTTCCTACATCAAGATTTTGGATTTCGACTGGAGCGTTAACGCAATACGTTCGCTGAAAGCGTGCGCAGTATTGGTATCCGGCGCTGCGGCTTGGCTGACCTATCAGTTCTTGGAAAAACCAATCCGGCGCGCAACAAATCGGCGCTACGTTTTGCCGCTTTGTATGGCAATGGGCGTCATTTTTGCGCTTGCCCTGGCGGTTACGCTTGCCAAGGGATTCCCTGATCGTTTCGGCGAAATTGAAAACCAGGTTGAAAAGATCGCAAACGCCGCTGCGACCGGGTACGGCGAGAACTATCGTAACGGGTCTTGTCTGTTACGCCCAAACCAAAGCTACCGTGATTTTTCACCAGACTGTTTCGCCAAAGAAAGTCCAGACGGAACAACCGGCGGCGTTCTGCTGTGGGGGGATTCAGAGGCCGCGCATTTTTACCCGGGAATAAAATCTTATCTTCAAACGAGCAATGTGGGATTCACCCAGCTCACCAATAATGACTGCCCCGCGATTCTCGATTACACGAATGCAGAGTATCCACTATGCGCCTCCAGCAATAAATTTATTATGGACTGGACGAAACAGCATAAACCCCGCGTCGTAATTCTGGCGGGCTATTGGTTTCATTACGCAGGTTTCGAAGGAATTGAGAGGACTGTTCTGGCGCTCAAGTCGGCGGGTATCGAAAAAGTTGTCATCGTCGGCCCGGTTCCGGAATTTCGCGTTTATCAGCCCAAGCTCGTCATCAGGGCAATCCAAGGCGTCAGCATTCCCGAGCGGTTGAGAACCCCATTTTACGAAACCCTTACGACAATTGACCACACACTTCGGAGCATCGCAGAACGTGCCGGGGGGGTTTACGTGTCGCCATTGTCTTTACTTTGCGATGGTGATCGGTGCATTGTTGCGGTGGACGGAAAGGTTGAGGGTTTAATGGCGTGGGATATGTCGCATTTGACGCCATTCGGGTCAAAATTTATCGTTGATCGCCTGTTTGCTGGATACCTCGGGCAATAGCGGCGAACTTACTGCTAGGGCGAGCAGGTATGTCAAAGCCTGCATGGTTTCGCGTCTCGTAAAGCCGTTAAATATTTGCTTTGCCGGACTATGTCATTGTCCTACAATAACGAGACTGTGCACCAACAGAAAAGAATCGAAAAGAGCCCGTATGTATGCGAAACAAATCCGCGTCATCGTTGCAGAACATGCCCGCCTTGCGGTAAATGTCAACGAATTAGTTGATGACAGTGATCTCTACAGCGCAGGATTGACTTCGCTCACCACTGTCAACCTCATGCTTGCGCTGGAGGATCATTTTAACGTCGAGTTCACTGACGCAATGCTGGGACGAAAAACGTTTGGATCGATTCAATCTCTAGCCGAGGCAATTGAAGAACTGGTGAGCCACTAAGGCTCACTTAGCCCACAACAGTGCGGAGCGCAACATGAAAGAATGGTCGCCGAAATCGAGAAGTTTCACCGATCTACTGGAGAGAATTCATGGCATAGGCCGAGAGGTAATTGCGGCTCATGTAGACGCGGTTGATCGTGACGCGCGTTTTCCGGAGGAAGCGATCAGTGCTCTAAAGGCAGAAAAACTACTTAGTGCATATATTCCGGTCGAATATGGCGGGTTGGGGCTCGACATTACCGAGTTATCCATCATTTGCGAGGTGTTAGGTCAATATTGCGCGTCGACCGCGATGGTTTTTGCGATGCATCAGATTCAGGTTGGCTGCATCGTTCATCACGCGTTAGGCTCGGAATTTTTTCGCGATTACGTCCGCGAGATGGTGACCAAACAATATTTGCTGGCGTCGGCGACAACGGAACTGGGCATCGGCGGAGATGTGCGCTCCAGCATTTGCGCCGTAAATGTCGACGGTGACCTTTTTACCCTGGAAAAGCAGACACCGGTGATTTCCTATGGAGAAATGGCGGATGCCATTCTTGTCACCTGCCGGAAATCGGCGGATGCCGCACGTAACGATCAAGTACAGGTCTTGGTACGCAGGCAGGATTACACACTTAAGCGACTTTCCGGCTGGGATACATTAGGTTTCCGGGGTACCTGCAGTTTGGGATTCGCGCTGATGTCTGCAGGACGCGCGGAACAAATTTTGCCTGAATCCTACGCGACCATCCACAGCAAGACAATGCATCCGTTCGCGCACAGTGTTTGGGGATCATTATGGTTGGGCATCGCGACCGATGCGCTGAGCCGGGCACGGACGGCGGTACGCGCCGAGGCGCGGAAAAGTCCGGGTGTCATCCCGATCTCTGCTACGCGCCTTGCGGAAGCCGATATTGTATTGTTTGGCATGCGTAGCAGCGTACATCTGACGATTGCCGATTACCATCGGTTGCTGATCGAAGACGCTCCAGAGTCTTTTTCTAATTTCGGCTTCGCGATCAAGATCAACAATCTGAAAATTAGCTGTTCGCAATTAGTCATCGACATCGTGGGTCGCGCGATGCTCATCTGTGGCATTGCCGGCTACAAGAACGATTCCAAGTTGAGTCTTGGCCGCCATTTGCGCGACGCCCATGGTGCCATGGTCATGGTCAACAATGACCGCATACTTGGCCAGAGCGCGACGATGCAAGTTGGCCAGCGAGACGCATAATGTTTAATCGCATTGACTCCGTCGATTACGAGCACCGGGCTTTCCATAATGAGCTGGCGACGCCCAAATTTCCCGGCGTGCCAATCGTGCATGCTGCATTGGTGCTGCACCGCGTGCATAAATTCCTGAGTCTGCGTTGAATCAAACCGCCAAATTCAAAGCCAACTTAAATGAGGCTTGAATGAAGCGCATCGCGGGGCTAGATCCCTCGACCTATAAACGCCATCCGATACACGGAGAAAACCGCACGTGGGCGGAGACAAATTGCTATTGCGATGTCGTGATTGAACTGCTGCACGGTTTGGGGCACGAGCCGATTGCCGCTTTACCGTTTACCTTCACGATCGATTTCGAAGGCGACCAGTGGACGTTTTTCAAGTTTCCGGACGCAGACTTGCTTGAACTTTATGGTTTGGACATTCAAGAATTGGCGGTGTGGCGTCCGCTAGTCGATCACATCACGGATCTGGTTGCTGCTGGACGACCGGTGTTGGTTGAACTCGATTCCTATTTTTTGCCCGACACAGCTGGCAGTGCGTACAAACTCGCGCATGTAAAGTCGACGGTTGCGGTGAATGAAATTGATACTCAACACCGCCATCTCGGTTATTTTCACAATCAAGGTTATTACCAACTAAACGGCGCGGATTTTTCAGAGGTGTTCCAGCTGGAGGGATTGGTTCACGAGCGCATGTTGCCGCCTTACATTGAGTACGTGAAAACACAGCCTGACTTCGAGCCACTGCACGCACAAAATTTGGTCGGCGCATCGCTTTCGCTATTAAAAAAACACCTTGCGCGCGCGCCGCGTGAAAACCCGCTTGCCCGCTTCAAGACGCGGTTCGCGCAAGATTTGGCGTGGCTTCTAGACGCGGACATGGAAACTTTCCATGCCTATTCTTTTGCGACATTGCGCCAGTACGGAGCTTGCTTCGAATTAAGCGAAACCTATCTGCGTTGGCTGTGCGAACAGGGCGTGAGTGAGCTGAACGTTGCGCTGATAGCCTTTCAAAATATCTCGCAATCCGCAAAAACCTTTCAATTTCAGCTCGCGCGCGCAATAGCCCGCAAAAAGCCGCTCGACCTCTCGCCGCTGGACGCAATGGCGGCGCAATGGGAGTTGGGTATTTCGTCGTTGCGACGCCAACACGGCTAAACGGCAGCATCATGTTTACACCACAGTCGGCTAACGTCGGAATGAATTGCTCAACCCTGTTGCTCCACGATGGTTGGCAAGTGATGCGCCTGTCAGCAGGAGCCTGCCAGTCACCGGGTCAGTTAGCTCTACAGCCGACGGACTGGCATGCCGCAAAAGTGCCAGGCACTGTTGCAGCAATTTTTCACACGGATATCGACGCAGTTGGAAATTACGACGCGGATGATTGGTGGTACCGATTAACATTCGATGCCCCGGACAAGGGCGCCGATGCTCATTATCACTTGCGTTTCGACGGCCTCGCGACGCTGGCTACGGTCTGGTTAAACGGTACGCTTATATTGTCGTCCCGCAACATGTTTGTAGGGCATCGCGTTGAGGTTACCCAATTACTGCGTGGCCAAAACCAGTTGGTGATCTTATTTCATTCATTGCAAGTTGCAGTGGGTGAAAAACGACCACGACCGCGGTGGAAGACAGGGCTCGTCGATCAGCAAAATCTGCGCTGGTTTAGGGCCACCCTGATGGGGCGGATTCCCGGATGGACGCCGCCAATTACGCCGGTTGGCCCCTGGGGACAAGTCGCGCTTCTGTGCGCAAGGCGCGTTTATCTCGAGTCGATCGACCTGCAAACAAGCGCGCGCGGAGCCGTTGGACGTATCGCGCTTCGCGCGGTCCTGTCTGTTTTCGCTGGTTTATCGGTCAACGGTGCTCGTCTGCGTTTGGGCAACGACGTTCACCCTTTGACTGTCAGCCTGTGCGATGGCGTGACGATACACGCAGATTTAACCATTGCAGATGTGCCGCTGTGGTGGCCACATACGCACGGCACACCACGACGTGTTCCGTGGCGGCTGGAAGCGCAAATAGATAACGCTTGGCTTTGTCTTGACGATGGTGTCATCGGGTTCAAGGACGTTTCTCTGGATCAAGCAGACGGCCGGGTTCAGTTCATTATCAACGGCATTCCCGTGTTTTGCAGGGGGGCGTGTTGGACCACAGCCGACTTCCTCAACCTGCATGGAGCGGTTTCTGTACTGCGCCAGACGCTCACGCTAGCGCGCGACGCCGGCTTGAACATGCTTCGTGTTGGCGGCACGATGGTCTATGAATCGACCGATTTTTATGAATTGTGTGATGAGCTCGGCATTCTCGTCTGGCAGGATTTCATGTTTGCCAACATGGACTACCCTGTCAAAGACGAACAATTTCGCGCCGAGATCGAGAAAGAAGTTAAGCACCAGCTGAATCGACTGCAACGACACGTCGCCATCACTGCTTATTGCGGCGGGAGTGAAATCGCCCAACAGGCAGCGATGTTGGGACTGCCCGCCGACGAATGGACTAATGATTTCTTCGCTGAAAGCGTGCCACAACTCTGCTCGCAGCTGCACGCTGAAATCCCATACTTCCCCTCAACGCCGTGGGGAGGGGCGCTGCCTTTCCACGTGGCGACCGGAATTTCGCATTACTACGGCGTCGGCGCGTATCGGCGACCACTCGAAGACGCAAAAATTGCACGCGTCAAATTCACCTCAGAATGCTTAGGCTTCTCCAACGTGCCCGACATCGAGACGATGGCGTTGCTACTTGATGGAAAGACGCCGCCTCCACATCACCCGCTTTGGAAAGCCCGCCAGCCACGTGACAACGGCGCAGGATGGGACTTCGAAGATGTTCGCGATCATTACTTCGGTCTGCTATTTAAACTTGACCCGATCACCCTGCGTAGCCAGGACATCGAGCGCTACTACGCTGTGTCCAGAATCGTGACCGGCGAGGTCATGCGCCGCATATTTGCCGAGTGGCGCAATCCGGCCAATGCGTGCGCTGGTGGTCTGGTCTGGTTTTTTAAAGACCTCTGGCCGGGCGCTGGTTGGGGGATTGTCGATAGCACCGGAAGACCCAAAGCGGCATTTTGGTATCTGAAACGTGCGTGGTCGACACAAACTGTCTTTCTGACCGACGAGGGTCTCGACGGATTGAATGTACATCTAGTCAATGAAGATTCTGAGCCGCTCGATGTGGACGTAGAACTTGAAATGTTGCAGGCAGGGCGAATCTCCACAGGATCAGCAAAAACGTCCGTGTGCATTCCGGCTAGGGAGGCGCTTACTCTCCAAGGCGATTCGTTACTTGGCTATTTTTCCGACAGCACGGCAGCATATCGGTTTGGGCCACCAAAGCACGATGTGATTACGGTCCGCATAAAACGAGGCGATACAGGAGTTTTATTGAGCGAAGATTTCTATTTTCCTTCCGGTCTTGATCTTGTGGCTCAGCGGACGGCGGCGATTAAGTCAGATGCGGATTGGCAAGCTGACGGATCCGTGGTGGTAACGCTATCGAGCGATGTGTTTTTACAGGCAGTGTGCATAACATGCAAAGGTTTTGCGCCGAGTGATAATTATTTCCATCTCACCCCAAACCAGCAAAAGAAAATTATGTTTGCCGTTTCCGGTCGCGGTAGCACGACATTCAAAGCGCATTTTGCTGCGCTCAATTATGTGGAAACCATCACCGTGCGCGCGCAACGGAAAGTTGGGGTGGTTCACGACGAGTCGCCGTGACTTTGGACAATCGATGAACATGATCGCGATACCAAACAAATCATCCGCGCTTGACAAGACTCTGGCGCCCGCACGAAATCATCCGTCGCCACTCTGGCTGGCCAGAACGGGAGTTCCCGTGGCAGCATGGCTGCACAGGCCAGTCATAAGATGTCGCAGCGTTGGGGTCGTGCTATCGACGTCGATCGGCATTGAATCGTTGTTTGCGTATCCTGCGTTGATCCAGTGGGCGGACGCGCTTGCAGCGAGTGGAGTTCCCTGCCTGCGATTCGATCCACCCGGCTCAGGCGATTCCGACGGCACATTCCTGAATGACGGCGTAATGTCTCGGTGGATGTCGGCCTTCGCCGAGGCGGCAGATCAATTGCGCGCGGAAGGCATCACCAATATCGTGTTAGCGGGAGTTCGGCTCGGCGCGCTTGCGGCGACCGCTGCCGCGCTGCAGAGTCGCAGTCGGCACCTCATCTTATGGGCACCCTATGTTACGGGCCGCGCGATGATGAGAGAAATGATGTCGTTC
>JAYVXF010000343.1:0-9740 GCA_043793345.1 Betaproteobacteria bacterium
TGATGCTTGGCGCGCTCTTCTGCAGCCATAGCTTCCACCGTCGTGCGCAATAACTGCTGGTCGCCCTGGCTACCGGCTTTGACGAGACTAACTATCAGATCCGCTCGTGACATATCTCTACCTTTCGCAATAACAAATTCATATGTACTTGCAACCTCTTCTCAGGCTGCGACTCGGATCAAACTACCACCAGCGTTGGGCTCGGTTCAACAATAATTTAGACGCGTTGGTTGCAATGATAAACAGGTCAGGGTGAATAGTTTCAAAAACATATTGATGCCACTCTCAATGGCAAAAACTCTAACACTGGTGGGGCGCTCCAGCCATTTTTCCGCCAGACGGCAAGCTGAACGTGGGTTTGCCATTTTGCTTGTTATTTCCGAGCGGAAACGGGGTCATCGGAACGTCGGAATGAGGCCTTGTCTTTTGCCGAAATGAGGCTAGGCAAAAAGCATGGCTTGGCCCCGTCGCACATGACAACTCGCGTAAAAAAACAAAGGGGCACGGTGAAAAGTTTCGCAAAAAAAATAATTGACGATGTCCCCAACGGCACTACCTTAAGAATAAACGCCACTGTCATTTCAAACGAAGAGAGAAATCTGCTTTTCCACGACACCACAACAACAGCAGATTTCTCACCCGATAAAACCGGGTTCGAAATGACAAGAGAAGAATGTCGCGCAGAGTAAGGCCATGGCAGTTGTTCGACATTCAAAAAAACCTAAGGCTGCGCTCCTAAGGTCGCGCCATTGGGCGATGGCCCCTTATCGAGTTTCCACCAGACGTAAACACTGCTGTACCAATCAATCCGGCGTCCTCGCCACGCGCCGTGTTTTCGTGGTGACTTTGACCGTGGGCGTTTTTTTCGCGGAGGTTATTTCCGGCGCAACTTTCTGAAACGTAATTTCGTCCGCGCGTGCGCTTGCTGCCAGCTTGTCGAGAATACCGTTCACATACTTGTGCCCATCGGTGCCGCCAAACGATTTCGCCAGCTCGATTGCTTCGTTGATGATGACGCGATACGGCGTCTCGGGCAGATGGATTAATTCGAATGCACCGATCAGCAGGATCCCGCTCTCGATCGGGCTCACTTCTTTCCAGGGGCGATCAAGATGCGGGCCGAGTTTTTCTTTAAGCGTCTCCACGTATTTCAACACGCCACTCACAATGACCGAAAACAAGGCGCTGTCGGCTTTCGCAAAACCTTCCGCAGCGGCGTATTGCAACTCAATGTCGGCAAGGCTTTGCCCGGCCAGTTGCCATTGATAAAGTGCCTGCAAGGCAAACTCGCGCGAACGACGACGGGCGCTTTTCACGTTCGCTCCCTTGCCGACGCGCTGATTATTTTGGTCAGGTGCGCCATCTCGATCGCTGCCCGTGCACAATCGGTGCCCTTTTCGATAATGCGTGCCATCGCTTGCGCATCGGTGTCGACGGTCAAAATACCATTGGCGATCGGCATGCCGGTTTCCAGTGTGACATCCATGACGCCGCGACAGCTTTCATTTGAGACCACTTCAAAATGATAGGTGTCGCCGCGAATCACCGCGCCGATGGCGATCAGCGCATCGTATTTTTGGGTATGCGCCATGGTTTGCAACACGACCGGGATCTCCAGCGCGCCTGGTACCGAGACGTGATCAATCGAATCAGGATTTACACCGCATCTTTGCAACTCCGCAACGCAGGCGTTCAACATGCCCGCTACCACCGGCTCGTTGAAGCGGCTTTGCACAATGCCAATTCTTAAATGCCGACCGTCCAGATTAACGTTGATCGAATTCATACAGCCTTATTGAAATGTCGCAACGCTATGCAATTTACGCTCGTTTGAAGGTGGCACGTACTCGACGACTTCAAGATCAAAACCGGCCATCGAGGGAATTTTTTTGGGCCACGCGAGTACGCGCATTTTGCGGACGTTCAACTTGTGCAAAATTTGCGCGCCGATGCCATACATGCGCGGATCCCATTTGCTGATCCGCTTGGGCTTTTCTGCCGACGGCGCAAATCTGGCGAGCAAGGATTCTGCGTTTTCCGGCCCCCGCAGCAGGACGATCACGCCAGTGCCTTCGGTGGCGATGATGCGCATCGCGTCGGCCACCGAGTAGGCGTGACGACCGCTGTCGAAATCAAATAAATCGAGCGAGGTAAATGGCTCATGGACACGCGTCAACACCGGGACGTGAGGCTGAATATCACCACGAGTCAGCGCCAGATGCACCTCGTTCACCGTCTTGTCATGGAAGGCGTGCAGTTTGAACGACCCGTACGCGGTTGAAATTTCTTTTTCTGACACTTGCTCGACCAGCGTTTCCGTGATCGAGCGATAGCGAATCAAGTCAGCGATGGTGCCGACCTTCAAATCGTGCAGCCTCGCGAATTCCTGCAAATCAGGCAAGCGCGCCATCTCGCCGTCATCTTTGATGATTTCGCAAATCACCGCTGCAGGTACGCGTCCTGCGAGCCTGGCGAGATCGCAGCCGGCCTCGGTATGACCCGCGCGCACCAGCACGCCGCCCTGCTTGGCCATGACCGGAAAAATATGACCCGGCTGCACGATGTCATCGGGACCCGCGTTTGCGGCGACCGCTACCTGCACCGTGCGCGCGCGGTCTGCCGCAGAAATACCACTGGTCACGCCGGTCGCGGCTTCGATCGAGGCGGTGAATGCGGTGCCATGCAGCGCACGATTTTCCGTCACCATCAACGGCAAATTCAGTTGTCGGCAACGCGCCTCTTCAAGCGTGAGGCAAATCAGCCCGCGCGCGTGGCGAGCCATAAAATTGATGGCGTCGGGTGTCACAAAATCAGCGGCCATGACGAGATCGCCTTCATTTTCGCGATCCTCGGCATCAACCAGCACCACCATTTTGCCTTGGCGCATGTCCTCGATAATTTCCTGCGTCGTTGCAATAGTCATGACATTTCCCTTCCGAGAATTCTTTCCACATAGCGTGCCAGCAGGTCAATTTCCAGATTCACTTTCGCGCCTTTGCGCAGGAGCCGAATCGTCGTCACTTGATGCGTGTGCGGAATGATGTTGATTTCGAACAGCGCATTGCCATTGGCCGCATCCGATACTTTGTTCACGGTCAACGATACACCATTAACCGTAATCGAGCCCTTGCGAGCGACAAATCTGGCCAGCTCCTTCGGCGCGTCGATTTCCAAACGCCATGACGCACCCAGATCGTCAATCGCGGTCACGAGGCCAACGCCATCGATATGGCCGCTCACCAGATGGCCGCCCAGACGGTCGCCGAAGCGCAATGATTTTTCCAGATTCACTTCAGCACCAGGCGCAAATCCTGTTGTCAGCGACAGCGTTTCGTTGGAAACATCAACCGAAAACGTCTCGGCAGATTTCTCGACGACCGTCAGGCAGCAGCCACCCACCGCAATCGAATCGCCAATCGCTACCTGATGTAATCCTAAGCGTGTCGCATTGATCGTGAGCCGGGTATTTTCCGGCGTCGCGTCGGCTTTCTCGATCAATCCGGTTGCTTCAATGATGCCGGTAAACACGTCAACTCTCCAATACCAGTGCGGTGATGCGCAGATCGGCACCAATCTGCCGTGTGTCGGTAATTTTTAGCCGCTTTCGTTCAGCCAAATCCTTAAGTTCACCCGAAGCGAAAACGCCGCGCGCGGGGTCGCCTAAAATGCTTGGCGCAACATAAGCAACGATTTCATCCACGACGCCAGCGGCCAGCAAGGAGCCGTTCAATTTGGCACCGGTTTCCACCATGATGCTGTTCAGCCCGCGATGGCTTAACATCTCCATCATTTTATCAAGATCAACTTTGCCCTTGGTCGTTTCCACTGGAACACGCATCACGTCCACGTCACGGGCTTTAAGCATGCTTTCACGCACCTCGTTTTGTGCGGCCGTCACCACCAGCACATTGCCGTCCTGAAGAATGCGCGCATTGTCAGCGACATCCAGTCGACTATCAAGCAGGATGCGTAGCGGCTGTCGGTCGCACGGCACCTCCCGCACATTAAGCTGCGGATCATCGGCCATCAGGGTGCCGATGCCGGTCATCACCGCGCATGCACCAGCGCGCATGCGATGCACGTCACGTCTTGCGTCCTCATCGGTTATCCATTTTGATTGACCATTCGCCAATGCAGTCTTGCCGTCCAGACTGGTCGCGACTTTCAGCGTTACCCAAGGCCGATGCCGGGTGACACGCGCGAGGAATGCGCGCAATTGCTCGCGAACCACGCCCTCCATCAAACCTGACTCAACAACGATACCCGCATCGCGCAGACGCGAATGCCCACAGCCATTCACGCCGTCAAACGGATCATGTACCGCCGACACCACGCGCGCCACTTTTGCCGCAACCAATAAATCTGAACACGCCGGGCCGCGCGATTTAGGATGCTGGCAACATGGCTCTAAGGTCGAATATACCGTTGCACCCTGCGGCGAGGCACCACAGCTTTCCAGCGCTACCGCTTCGGCGTGCGGTCGCCCACCTTTTTGGGTAAACCCCTCACCAATAATGCGACCGTTTTTAACGATCACACAGCCGACGAACGGGTTTGGTGTCGCGATGCACCGTCCGCGCTCGGCAAGGCGGATCGCGTGAGCCATCATTGCATGATCGATTGCGGAAAACATGAAATTTATTGCTTCGTCACTTCGCGGATCGCGTCTTTGAATTCCTCGACATCCGAGAAGCTGCGATAGACCGAGGCGTAACGCACGTAGCCAACCTGATCCAGTTTTTTCAACTCTTCCATCACCATCTCACCAATTTTCCGCGACGAGTGCTCGCGCTTTGCTTCGTTCAATACCGCTTGCTCGATACGCTCAATTGCCTCTTCCACTTTCGCCGTTTCAACGAGCCGCTTGTGCAGTGCGCGATGAAAGCTGGTCTCAAGTTTTGCACGCGAAAAATCTTCGCGCTCACCGTTCGATTTTACGATCGTCGGCATCCTGAGCTCGGCACCCTCGTAGGTAGTGAAGCGCTTGTGGCAAACCGTACAGCGGCGGCGGCGGCGAACCACATCGCCCTCTTCGCTCACACGCGAATCGATTACCTGCGTTTCCTGCGCACTACAGAACGGACATTTCATTTCGTCCGCTCGTCAAATCTCAAGCGCCGTAAACCGGGAATCGCTTGGTCAGCGCTGCAACTTTTTCACGCACTGCGGCGATATTGGCAACGTCCTGCGGCTTGTCGAGCACATCAGCGATTAAATTCGCCGTCAATTCCGATTCGGCTTCTTTGAACCCGCGCGTCGTCATCGCCGGCGACCCTAAGCGAATGCCACTGGTGACGAACGGCTTTTCCGGATCGTGGGGAATGGAGTTTTTGTTGCAGGTAATGTGCGCCTCACCCAATGCCGCTTCGGCCGCTTTGCCGGTAATAAGCTTGGCGCGCAAGTCGACCAGCATCACGTGCGACTCGGTGCGGCCAGAGACGATACGCAAACCGCGTTTGATCAGGGTTTTAGCCATGATGTCGGCATTCTTCAGCACCTGCGCCTGATAAATTTTGAAGCTGGGCGCGAGCGCTTCCTTGAACGCGACTGCCTTGGCCGCAATCACGTGCATCAACGGTCCGCCCTGAATGCCGGGAAAGATCGCGGAATTAATCACCTTCTCGTATTCCGATTTCATCAAAATGATGCCACCACGCGGGCCGCGCAACGATTTGTGCGTGGTTGAGGTCACCACGTCAGCGAACGGTATCGGGTTCGGATAAACGCCGGCCGCAATCAGCCCGGCGTAATGCGCCATGTCCACCATAAAATACGCGCCGACTTCTTTGGCGATTTTCGCGAACCGTTCAAAATCAATCCGCAGCGCATACGCAGAGGCTCCCGCAAGAATCAATTTTGGTTTGTGTTCCCGCGCCAGCGCTTCAACCTGATCGTAGTCGATCTCCTCGGCGGGGGTTAAACCGTAGCTGACAATATTGAACCACTTGCCGCTCATGTTTACCGGCGAGCCGTGGGTGAGATGCCCGCCCATCGCGAGGCTCATACCCAGAATCGTGTCGCCCGGCTTCAGCAGCGCAAAATACACCGCCTGATTGGCCTGCGAGCCGGAGTTCGGCTGCACATTCGCCGCGTAATTATGCGTGTCGGCGCCGAATAATTTCCGCACCCGATCAATCGCCAGCGTTTCGGCGATGTCGACAAATTCGCAACCACCGTAGTAGCGTTTGCCCGGATAGCCCTCGGCATATTTATTGGTGAGCTGGGAGCCTTGCGCCTCCATCACCGCCGGGCTGGTGTAATTTTCGGAAGCAATCAGCTCGATATGGTCTTCCTGCCGCTGATTTTCTTTTTCGATGACAGCAAAAATTTCAGCGTCGACTGAAGCAAGATTGTTGGAACGGTGGAAGGTATTGGGCATGGGATCGCTGGCGGCTCGTTAAATTGGCGCGAACACAAATCCGAAAACGCGCCAGATGATTGAAATTTGAGCAATTTTATCATGCAGCACCCGCCGGGGGACAAACGATGTCGCTGTCCAGCGAGACTCGCGACTTTCTTCCTGAACCCTTAAATTCGTCTTAAATTACTTGCATACTCAAATTCCCGCATACCACTGATACCCGCGGTCTTCCCAATAGCCGCCGTTGCCGCCGCCAAAGGTTTTGAAGTCTTCAACGAATTCGATGCGCGTGATGTACTTTGCGTGTTTGTAGCCCAATTGCCGTTCGACGCGTAACCGCAAGGGCGCACCGTTGGTAATGGGAAGTGTTTTACCGTTGAGTCCGTAGGCCAGTATGGTTTGTGGGTGATAGGCATCGTCCATGTCAATGCTTTCATAGTACGGATTGACTTTCCCGCCTGCGCCGGTGAAGGCGTCTGCGCAATGAAACAGCGCATAGCGCGCATTGGCTTTGGGTTTGACGGTGTCGAGCAGTGTGGCAAGCGGCACGCCTGTCCATTTGCCGATCGCACTCCAGCCTTCGACACAATCGTGCCGAGTGATTTGGGTGCGCGAGGGAATTGCTCTGAGTTGGTCGAGGCTGAATTTTGTTGGCTGCCCGACCAGACCGTCGATTTCAAGTGTCCACTCTGCGAAACCCGCTTTGGCGTGCGCCTGGTAGGCGGCACTATCGGGATTGGTATTGCCGTTGCCGCGAAAGCTGGGCGAGAGATCGGCCTCGGTGAATTCCTGTGCCATCGAGCGTCGCCCGCCGATGAATTGATGCACGCCTTTGTTGATGGATTCGCCGACGCTCAAGACTTTCGGGAACCATGTGGTTTCGTTGAGCTTGTCGCAGCCCGCAAGAATTGATGTCCCCGCACCCGCAAAAACGCTGAGCATGAAGCGGCGTTTTGAATTGTTCGGTTTGGTGGGATTGTTGGCGTCACGCATGATTTTTCTCTTCATTTTTCGCCGCAATGGTGATGCGGTAATTGCCGGTAATCATCGAGCGCAAGTGATTCCACAGGCCGCTGATGATGACTTCAAAAACGTGTATCACCACAAACCCAACCAACAACCAGGCGACGATAAAGTGAATGGTGCGCGCCGCCTGTCGCCCGCCGAGCAGATCAACCCAGCCCGGCCAAAACGAATTAAGCCAGGGTGACATTGCCCATCCACCGAGGATGATGAGAGGCAGCAGCCCAAAGATGACCGCGAGGTAGGCGAGCTTTTGCAGAATGTTATAGCGCTTCGCGTCTTCGCCTTGCGGATGCCTGAATTTCATATGGTCGATGATCGAGCGACCAATGCCGCGCCAATCCGCAGCCGTTGGCCAAAGATCGCGCTGCAAATGACGGCTCAGCAGCGCGTGGGCGACGTACAGCGCGCCGTTGATGACCAACAGCCACGCAAAAAAGAAATGCCACTGCCGCCCCTCTGCGAGCGAATAGCTGCCTGGTATCGTCATCCACGAAGGGAAGGCCACATCGACCTGGCTGCCATTCGACGCTGTTGATACGCCGAGCAGCCCGGTCGTATCGAATTCATGCCCCAGCACCGTGGTAACCCCCTGCATTTGCCCGCCATCAAGTTCACGCGCGCCGATGCTCAATACCGATGGCTTGCCCGTGTAGGAAGATTTCCCCCAATCGAGCGACGGATGTGCGTTGAAAATCATCAGCCCGCTCATGAGCAGCACGATGAATGCGATCACATTGAGCCAATGCATTAGCCGCAAGGCAAGTGAGTGGCGTTGGTAAAGATAGCTTGGTGCCGCTGCCGATAGCCTCGCGTTGTCCGTCGCTAAAATAGTTGACTCGGTCATTCTGGTCTCCAGTTGACTCGGCAGTATTGCGCGCGCGGGCGCGTTCACAACACTTCAATCACAATACAGCTGATGGTTAGACGGCAGCGGAGAAAATACCTTACACCAATTGTCCCAACGCGGCGCAACGCCAAGCGGGGAAGATTGACGTCAACGAAGAAATCAACGCGGCAAATTTTGCGGTAATAAAAATAGGCAAATGTCTAGAATCGGCGCGCCTCTTCAGCCATTTTAGGTCAGAACGGCGCGCCAAATGGCGATCTACGCCGTGTTATGCCGGTGCAGTTGCCGCGTTTTACAGGGGTGCAGTTCGGCTATTTTATCGCCGCCGGTGCCGGCGGCGTGCGACGCAGCAGGTGCGTGCCATCCACGCCAAGCCCTTTGGCGAAATGCACGTTCTTACTCGCGGCGTGCATGTAAAGATTGAAGCCGCCAAAATGCGTCGCCGCATACTTGTGCGCGCCGCCAAGATCGTATTCGAGCCGATGCACCGCGCTCTCAAAAAATGCCGGTGTCTTGGTGACGAGATCGTCTCCAGACTTAAACACTACCTGCTCACCTTGTATGGATTTTTTGACTGCGATGCCGGCAGCCACGAACTCCGGATACAGATGATCGCGGCATTTTTCCAGATAGCAACGATCCGACATCTGCGCAATGATGTCGGCAGAACCGAGCAGGCTGCCGAGCATGCGCAGCACCGGATCTTCGATCAGGATTTGGGCAATGCGTTTCTCGAAACCGGTGTAATGAATCAATTCCGCCGCTTCCTCAGCGCAGTCACCCAAACCGATTTGCGGTGCATAGATCCGCAAAAAAGCTGCCCCGCGCGAAACGTGATTCAAGGTGTACTCGGCACCGGTCTTCGCCGTGGTATCCGCCGTGCGTCGCAAGTAGCCCATATCGTGAAACAGCGCAGTCACCACACCGAGCTGAAAAAATCGAACCCCCAGCGCGGGCGTGCTGCTGCGTGATCGTTCATAACCATCCATGAGTCGCGCCATGGCCAGCGTGACATCCATCACGTGCTGCAGATTATGGTAGGCGGTATCACAGGCTTGATAGCCCGGATAAAGGCCCGCATAGAGCTTGCCGACATCATCAAAAGCGCGATCCATGATCAGGTGTGCCGCGCCCGGGTAGAGCAGGCAGAAGAGCCGGGAAATTTCCCTATGTACCGCACCCGCATCGGTGGTCTGAATGAGATTGGTCACGTCAAAATCGTTGCGTCTTATTTGCATGTGCCCCACCGCGCCAAGTGAAGAAGGGTCGCTGTGCGTGTCTGCTACGCGCCCTTTCCTTATGTCTTCATTGTCACATCATTGGTTGAAAAAAAGCAAACGCCTGCCGCGATCAGGGGATGGCTGCTGCTGGTGTCGCGACACTAGTGTCCCGACCCAGAAATATCGACACATGAAACGGCGTCTTTTTCCGCATGGCGGCGTTGGTCGTCGTTGCCATAGGCCATGCTATGTCGCCTCCTCGCGCCTTGCCATGCAAAAAAATCCA
>JAYVXF010000344.1:0-2986 GCA_043793345.1 Betaproteobacteria bacterium
GCAGCCACGGTGGCGCCGGTGCGTGCAGTGGGTGGACCGCGATCTCGGCGAAGCCCTCGGGCAGGTGTTCGTCGAAAAGACGTTCACTCCGGAGACCAAGGCGCGTACGGTCGCGATGACGAAAGAGATCGAGAGGGCCATGAAGGAGGATCTCAAGGCGCTTCCGTGGATGGGCGAGGAGACGCGAAAGCAGGCGCTTCTAAAGCTGCACTCCATCATTAACAAAGTCGGGTATCCGGACAAATGGCGCGATTACAGCCCGGTCGACATCCGGAGCGCGGATCTGGCCGGAGATGTGGAACGCGCCCAGCGATTCGAATACCACCGGCAACTGGCTAAAATCGGTAAGCCGCTCGACCGGGGTGAATGGAACATGACCCCGCCGACCGTGAATGCGTATTACGACGCGCAGATGAACGACATCAACTTTCCGGCCGGCGTGTTGCAGCCGCCGCTTTACGATCCCAAAATGGACGATGCGCCCAATTACGGCAATACCGGTGGCACCATCGGCCACGAGCTCACGCACGGCTTCGACGACGAGGGACGCCAGTTCGACGCGAAAGGAAATCTGAAAGACTGGTGGAGTGGAAAAGACGCGGCCGAATTTAATGACCGTGCGCAGTGCATCATCGATCAATACGCGCAGTACACCATCGTTGACGACATCAAGATCAACAGCAAATTGACGCTCGGTGAAGACATCGCCGACTTGGGCGGGCTGGTGCTCGGCTGGATGGCATGGCAGGCGCAGATTGCGCAGGTCAAACCGGAATCGCGCGAAGGTTTTTCACCCGAGCAACGCTTTTTCATCGGCTACGCACAATGGGCCTGTGAAAATACCCGCCCTGAAGATTTGCGTGTGACCGCGCTGATTAATCCGCATTCGCCGGGCAAATATCGCGTCAACGGTTTGGTGGTGAATATGCCCGAATTTGAGAAAGCGTTTTCCTGCAAGCCCGGCCAGCCGATGGTGAGCGCGAAGCGCTGCAAGATTTGGTAGGCGCTATTCGACCAGCGGCGTACTTTTCTGTGAAGAAACAAAAATGATCGCGTCCGACACGGCGACCACATCGTGTTCCTCACCCGGTTGCGTGAAAAGGTAATCGCCCGCGTTCAACTCAACATCACCGATGCGCACCGTGCCAGCGAGCACGACCACCTCTTCGCTGCCGTGATGCGTATGGCGCGGCACTCTGGCGGCTTGCTTCATGCGGACGACGGAGGAGCGCCCACCAGCGTCGTTGTTGCGGAACAGGCTGCGCGCAACGCCTGCGTACGCCTCGTCTTTCCATTCGCGGTTCACGGCTTTATTGATCAGCATGGCAATCTCCGGATAAAAAATGTTGAAACAGCGTTGTCAGGCGTAGATTATTCATCTTCCTTGTGCGTGCGTATCATCCACACGCTTAACGCGCCAAACCCGACCGCAATCGCGCCAAGAAACGCCCAGAACGCGGCGAAACCTTTCGCGTCGGCCGCCTGCACCGGGTCGGTGATGCTGCCGAGCGCATTGAATCCTGTGATCGCGACGCCGAAACAGACAATCGCAAAAATCACCGCGATGATGGCGGTAAGTTGGGCGGATATTTTCAAGAATTGCTCCCCGTGTTCATAACGTTTGATAAGTAAAAATGTAATGCAGATTCAACCATCTTGCCACGACTCAAGCGCTGAGGCAACGCGAGGCCATCCGATGTTGAGGGCAGGCATCGCGACGCCGAGGTTATCCCGCGCGGGTTCGGCTGACGTTTCTTCAAGCCCAACATCGATGCCCGGCGAGATTGGCTGTGATGAAGCAGCGCGCAGGTTGGGCTGACGTTTTTTCAAGCCCAATATCGATGCTATTGCGCGGTAGGTGTTGCGTCGGCGTTTGGCTGTTGGGCTTGATGAAACGTCAGCCCAACCTACCGCGCTTCGTTAGCGAAGCCCGCCGCTTACCTTTTTTGGCTGCGATCGGCCGCCGCTTCCTTCGCCTGTTGCGCCGGTGTCTCGATCTGCACAGACATTACGTTTCCGGTGAGAGCATCGATATGAACTTCCGTAATGTTTTTTGATTTCGGCATCTTCACATCGACCGACCAAATCTTTTTCTTGCTTTCCGTTTCGAGTTTGGCGGTCTCAACAATGCCGCCGGGCACTTTTGAGAGCGCAATTTTTTCGGCGTCGGCTTGAGAAATGGCGGATTTGATTTCAACCGCATTCGCTATGGGCGTCGCCGCATCAGACGGCTCGGCAACAAGCGCCACCAACAGGCAGGTGGCGATTGGCAATAAAGCAAATGTGTAACGGTTCATGACTTGACCCTTAAGAATTGAATTTGAAAAAGATCGGTGAACGTAAAAAATCGTTACGCAATTGGGCGGTCAGTGTTAGCTCAGCGGTTGGGTGTTGGGCTTGATGAAACCAGCCCAACCTACCGATTAGACCTTGTGCCCGGACAGCGCCAAGACGATGCCCACCAGTGCCAGGATGGCAAGGAACATCGTGGGAAACATGGACAACATAAAGCCAATTCCGCGCTTCGACGGGTCGCTGACATACGCACGCCAGTAGATAAGCCGCCCGATCAGGTAGACGACGCCCAAGCCAGCAACCAGGGAAGTGGGCCAATATTTTGCGGCCAGAAATAGCACGGGCAGAAAGGCGATCAGGAGTTCCAGCGTGTTCATTTGAACGCGATACATGCGCTCAAAGCCCTCGTGACCTGTGACCGCAGGTGCCTTAAGTCCGGACTGCCCGCGTGCGCGTCCGGTCAGCGCGCCGAAGAACACAAATTGAATCACCGCGATGACTGCGACCAATTCTACGTACTGCATTTCATCTCCTGACGATAGTTTTACGAACCAAGGCGCAACGCGTTGCCGGCAACAAATATGCCTCTTCAATACCGAAGCCCGCGTAGGTTGGGCTGACGTTTCTTCAAGCCCAACATCGATGCTTGGCGAGATTGTCTGTGATGAAGCAGCTCGCCCAGTAGCGACTG
>JAYVXF010000345.1:0-27588 GCA_043793345.1 Betaproteobacteria bacterium
TGCGCACCGCGCACGCGTTTTCGAGACAGGGTTACTTCATGGGCGTTTCGCGCGACATCGAGTCCGCGTGCGCGGTGCGCACCCTACGCGCGGTACAGCTCTGACGGGCAAGCTGCTTGCGCTGCCACTGTATAATCGCAAAACGCACAAGCACAACTTTTTCAGCTAATTTCCCCTATGAATTCTGCGTATCACCCCAAACAAATCGAAGCCGCCGCACAAGCCGAATGGACTGCGAAAGATGTCTATCGCGTGACTGAAAACGCCATCGGCAAAGACGGCAAGCCTAAGCAAAAATTTTATGCCTGCTCGATGCTGCCGTATCCTTCCGGCAAGCTGCACATGGGGCACGTCCGCAACTACACCATCAACGACATGATGGCGCGCCAGTTGCGCATGAAGGGCTACAACGTGCTGCAGCCGATGGGTTGGGATGCATTCGGATTGCCGGCCGAAAATGCGGCAATGAAAAACAATGTCGCGCCTGCCAAATGGACATACGAAAATATTGCTTACATGAAAAAGCAGTGCCAGGCGATGGGCTGGGCGATCGACTGGTCGCGCGAATTTGCGACCTGCGATCCGGCGTATTACAAGTGGAACCAGTGGTTTTTTTTGAAGCTGCTTGAAAAAGGCATCGTCTACAAAAAAACGCAGATGGTGAATTGGGATCCGGTTGATCAAACCGTGCTCGCGAATGAACAAGTCATCGACGGCAAAGGCTGGCGCTCAGGCGCGCCGGTGGAAAAGCGCGAGATCCCCGGCTACTACATGGCGATCACGAGATATGCTGAGGAATTACTCGATTGCACGGCCAACAAGCTCACCGGTTGGCCCGCGAGTGTGCGGGCGATGCAGGAGAACTGGATTGGCAAGTCGGTGGGGGTGCGTTTTGCCTTCGCGCACGACATCAAAAATACCGATGGTCAAATGGTGCAGGACGGAAAATTATTCGTGTTCACCACCCGTGCCGATACCATCATGGGCGTCACGTTTTGCGCCGTTGCGGCGGAGCATCCGCTGGCGGAGGAGGCAGCAGCGCGCAATGATAAAGTCGCTCTATTCATCGAAGAAACAAAACGCGGCACCGTCATGGAAGCCGACATGGCGACCATGGAAAAGAAAGGTGTGGCGACCGGGTTGTTCGTCACGCATCCGCTCACCGGCGACAACATCGAAGTGTGGGTCGGCAACTACGTGCTGATGAGCTACGGCGACGGCGCGGTGATGGGTGTGCCGGGACATGACGAACGCGATTTCGCGTTCGCAAAAAAATATGCGTTGCCGATCAAGCAGGTCATCGACGCAGGGGAAAATTATTCCGTCGACGCGTGGCAGCCGCACTACACCGATGTGGGCACGTGCATCGCATCCGGCGTCTTGGATGGCATGAACTACGAACAAGCCATCGACCACGTTGCCGCTCAAACAGCGACAAATGGCGGCGAAAAGAAAATCCAGTACCGCCTCCGCGACTGGGGCATTTCGCGCCAGCGTTATTGGGGCACGCCGATCCCGATCATTCATTGCGCCGATTGCGGCGACGTTCCTGTTCCGTACCAGGATTTGCCCGTTGTATTGCCGCAGGATTTGATTCCGGATGGTTCGGGAAGTCCGCTGAAAAAAGACGAACGCTTCCTGAAATGTAGCTGCCCTAAATGCGGCCAGCCAGCCACGCGCGAATCCGACACCATGGATACCTTCGTCGATTCAAGCTGGTACTACATGCGCTACACCTCACCCAATACCGCGCCGGATTATCACGACAAAATGGTGTCAGCAAACAACGATTACTGGATGCCGATGGATCAGTACATCGGCGGCATTACACACGCGGTGATGCATCTTTTGTACGCGCGCTTTTGGACCAAGGCGATGCGCGATATCGGCCTGGTGAAGTTCGATGAACCGTTCACCAATCTGCTTTGTCAGGGCATGGTGCAGAACCACGTTTACTACCGCAAAAACGACAAAGCCGGCATCGAATATTTTGCGCCGAGCGACGTGGAAGCGGTGGTCGATGCGCAAGGCAAACCGGTGTCTTATCGCGCCAAATCAGATGGCGCGCCGGTTACCTACGACGGCGTCGGCACGATGTCGAAATCGAAATTGAACGGTGTCGATCCGCAGGAAATGATTGACCACTACGGTGCGGATGCGGCGCGGCTGTTTGTGATGTTTGCAAGTCCACCTGAGCAAACGATCGAATGGTCGAGCGCCGGTGTGGAGGGCACGCATCGATACTTGCGACGGCTGTGGAGTTTTTGTGCGGGTACGGCTGACGCGCTGCGCGGTGCGGGCTTGGTCGAAGCTTCGACTCTTAACGCCGAGGCGAAAAAATTGCGCCACGAAATCCACACAACACTGAAGCAAGCAAGCTACGACTATTCGCGCCTCCAATACAACACGGTGGTGTCGGCGTGCATGAAGATGTTAAACACGCTGGAGGAAAACCGCAGCGGCTCGCCGGTAGTCGTGCGCGAAGGGCTGTCGATCCTGTTGCGGGTGTTGTACCCCGCCTGTCCGCATATGACTTGGCAGTTGTGGAACGAACTCGGTTTCAGCAGGCAGTGTGGCGACATCATCGATGCGCCTTGGCCTGAGCCTGATCCGGCCGCACTCGAGCAGGATGAAATCGACATGGTGGTGCAAGTCAACGGCAAGTTGCGCGGCAGTATTCGCGTGCCGAAGGCGGCGACGAAAGAGACGATTGAGCAAATGGCGACCAACGATGCCGGTGTCATGCGGCACGTGGAAGGTCGGCCCATCAAGCGGCTAATCGTGGTGCCGGGCAAACTTGTGAACGTAGTCGTGTAGCGACGGTGAAGCGTGAAAAATAAAACGAAGCAGGTTGCGAAGAGCACTGACCGCGAGAATTCTTCGCAGGCAGCGATTTGTGTCGTCCGTCACCCGCCACCGGTCGCGCGTTGGCGATTCATTGTCCTCACCGGCATCGTCCTCAACCTCGCCGCCTGCGGCTTCCAGTTGCGCGGCCAATACACGCTGCCTTTTACGAGCGTCTATGTATCTACGCCAGATGCGTCCATCGTGGCTACCGAGCTCAAACGCGAGATCTCCAACAGTCCCGCCAAGTTGATGACCGCCGCGAAGGGTGCTGACGCGCAACTCAATATCATCAATGATCGTCGTGACCGCCAGATTCTGTCGTTATCCGGCGCTGGTCGCGTGCGCGAGTACGAGTTAAAACTTCGCGTGAGCTATCAATTGGTTGACGCCAAGGGTGGCGTGCTGATTCCCACCAGCGAGATTCAGCTGTCGCGCATTCTAAGCTACGACGACTCGCGCATTATCGCCAAACAGCAGGAAGAAGCGTTGCTTTATCAGGACATGGAGCGCGATGCGGTGGGGCAAATTTTGCGGCGTATGGCGGCCATAAAGCGACCCGCATGACGCCCGGCGTAGCGGCTTCACAATGCACGTCAAAGCGCGGTCGGCGACGCAGGAAATGAACGGCTGACTCAGTCGCGGCGCAGCGAGAAATGAATCGTCGCGCCCTTGTCCAATGCGCCTTGCGCGCTGATGTGTCCACCGTGGCGGCGGACGATACGCTGCACGGTTGCCAATCCGATGCCGGTACCCGGAAACTCATTCGCGCTATGCAAACGCTGAAAGACGCCAAACATTTTCGATGAATACGCCGGGTCAAATCCGGCACCGTTGTCGCGCACGAAGAAAGTTGAGATTTTGGCACCGCCCGTGGTTTCACCAACCTCGATGCGGCTAAGCTCGCGCTTGCCGGAGAACTTCAAGGCATTGCCGATGAGGTTTACAAAAAGAACCCTGAGCAGATGGGCGTCACCGCGTGCAGTCATGTTCTCCTTGATGACGATTTCGACAGGATGATCTGGCGCAAGTTGACGCAATTCCTCGAAAACGCGACGCACCAGCAGGCTTATATCAACCTTGCCCATCGCCATGTCGCTACGGCTGACCTGCGAAAGACCGAGCAGATCGTCGATAAGTTTATTCATGTTTGCCGTACCCGCACGGATGCGATCAAGATAATGGCGACCCTGCGTATCAAGTCGGTCGGCAAATTCAATTTGCATGCGCTCGCTGAATCCGTCGATGGTACTCAGCGGCGCGCGCAGATCATGCGAAACCGAGTAGGAAAATGCTTCAAGTTCCTGATTGGCAAACCGCAGCGCCTCCTCGCGTCTGCGGCTAACCGTCACGTCACTACAAATTCCCACCCAGCAGATCGGCTCACCGGTCTGCGCGAACGCTCTGCGCGCGTCAACCTGATAGTCGTGGTAGCCACTGTCGCGGTGCAATAAACGGTACTCGATCTCGAAAATGTCCTTCACGGGTGCTGCTTTTTGCCACTCCCGCGTGACGCGCTCGAAATCCTCCGGATGCAGCGCCTGACTCCAGCCATCGTCCTTCCAGTCGTTGGCGACGATGCCAATCTTCTCCGCCCAGACCCGATTGGCAAACGTAATCGCGCCGTTAAGATCAGCCAGCCAGACGATCTGCGGCACGTTATCGAACAGGCTTTGCTGCAAGGCCAGCGAACGCGCAAGCTGTTCGGTACGCGTTTCAACCCTGCTCTCCAGCAGCAGGTTCATCCGCTGGTTTTCTTCCTGTGCGAACAATTTCTCAGTGACATCGATCGGGCACACGAATCGCGCCGGGCGACCATGCATGGTCACGCCATGGCTGTTGATCTCTACCATGATCACCGAGCCGTCTTTGCGTTGATGACGCGATGGACCGAAATTGAGGCGCGTCTCACCGTCGTGCGGAATTCGCTGTTTAAACGCCGCGATGTCTTCCGGCGGCCGGATATCGCACGCCGTCATCGCCATAAACTCCTCCCG
This sequence comes from Betaproteobacteria bacterium, assembly GCA_043793345.1. GTDB lineage: Bacteria > Pseudomonadota > Gammaproteobacteria > Burkholderiales > Usitatibacteraceae > UKL13-2. Next base: position 4,842 of record JAYVXF010000345.1, read on the forward strand.
CGAATATCCATAGCGTGCGCAGGCGACATCGTTGACATCCAGAAACTTGAGTGTACCCAGATCGTAAACCCACAGCGGCATTGGATTACTCTCGAACAGCAGCCGGTAGCGTTCTTCGCTGGCCTTCACCGCGTGTTCAGCGCGTACGCGCTCGGACACATCGAGGGGTGACGCAATCACCATCGGCTTGCCATCAATGTCGGTACGTATTCTCGTCACCTCGACATCGATAACGGTGCCATCGCGTTTGACATGGCGAGCACCGATGAGAACCGACATTCCATGTGGTAGCGTCTGGATTTCCGCCAGAAGATCCTGATATTTTTCCGGCGCATGCCGATCCGTGACCCGCTGGCCTTCCAGCTCTGCCGCAGAATAACCGTACTGTTGGTAGAACGTTTCGTTGGCGGTGACATACCGAAGCGTGGTCGCGTCATAAATGATGATCGGCAAGGGATTCGCGTTAAACAGCAGGCGGTAACGTTCCTCGCTGGCCTTCAGTGCTCTCTCAGTTTGTGCGCGGTCGCTTACATCGATGGGTGACGCAATCACCATCGGTTTACCATCAATGTCGGTTCTAATTCTCGTCACTTCAACATCGATAAAGATGCCGTCACGCTTGACGTGGCGCGCGCCTTTAAGAATCGAAATGCCAAGTGGCAACGCCTGAACTTCCGCTAGCAGCGCCGCAAATGTCTTCGGTACATGCCGATCCGTGACCCGCTGGTCTTTCAACTCTGCCGCAGAAAAACCGTACTGATGGTGGAAGGTTTCGTTGGCGGTGACATACCGAAGCGTCGTCGCGTCGTATATCAACATTGGCACGGGATTCGCGTTAAACAGCAGGCGATAGCGTTCCTCGCTTGCCACCAACGCAGCTAGCGCCTGCCTGCGATCAGTTATGCCGACCCAGGCAATCAGCAGTACGGCAAGCAACGCGACCGCCAGCGCCGCGAAGAACCAATAGAACCTTCGATCTGTTTGCGGTGCCACGGTATCCTGCGCCGAGGTCAACGCGGTTCCTATCGCGATGCCATTGCCGGGTCGTGCGACATTGATGGCGTAGCGATAAGAACCATTTTCGCGGCCGCCATCGGCGTGGGTAGCATTGGATGCCGCTGGATAAGTGGCGAGCACTCTCTGCGCGCTGTCGGGATCAGGTGCCCGATGCGGCTCGACACGATGAATTTTTTTTACCGGATCGACCCTGGCCAATGCAGCGGCGGATGCGCTTTCCTGCGTCGCTTGCCAGAAACAAAGCAGGAACGCCACCAGACAGGCGATCAGCGCCAACAAAAATAATTTCCCTTTCAGGCAACGCAAACTTGGCGTTTTCAACATTTCATTTTTTTCATCCCGCAGTCGGTGACTGCCATTCGACCCGTTCAGGGTATTTTTTTCGCATGCATTTGCATAATGCTGCTCAAGAGTGCTTAACGAATGTTATCAGAATAATATATCGGGTTTATCGCGGCCTTGATTCAGAGAAACCCTTGTTCAAAAAATAGCGCGACGGCAGATAATCGAAAGCTGGAATCATTCTATGGATGCGGGACGCAATGCAGCAGTGGCACACAGGTCAAACGAGCAAGCAGCGAACGCACGACGGGGATCGGGCAGTGAAGCTTGCTGCCCCGAGCGGTTCAAGATACCTTCACCACAGCGCAGGCTGCCGGTGTTTGTTGATGGCGCCGTGTAGATCCGCAGGACAGCGTGTGACGCGATGAGCGACAGCATCCATTTGCTGATGGTCGAAGATTCGCCGGACGACGCTGAGCTCCTGCTGTTTGCGCTTCGCGAAGCGCAGTTCACCTTTAGCGCAACCTGCGTCGAGACCGAAGCTGATTACGAGGCGGCATTGGCTGAAAGTCCGCCCGACGTGGTTTTGTGCGACTACCATTTGCCGCGCTTCAGCGCCACGCGCGCGCTGCAAATTCTGAAAGAGCGACATCTGGACATCCCGTTTATTGTCGTGTCCCACCACATTGGCGAGGACGCCGCCGTCGCGGCCATGCAGAGTGGAGCCAGCGATTATCTGTTGAAGAATCGTCTGGGACGGCTGCCGAAAGCAATTGAAGCTGCCATCGAGCGGCGCATTTCCCGGCAGCAGGCGGTCGTGGCCGAAAAAGCGCTGCGCACGAGTGAGGCGATGAAACGCGGGATTCTGAATTCATTGAACACACGCATCGCGGTTCTCGATGGTCAGGGTGTCATCGTCGCGACCAACAAAGCGTGGGAAAATTTTGGCGGCATCCGCGCATCCCAGTATCAGGCGTCCGCCATTGTGGGAACCAGTTACTTCGATCTCTTGCAGGAAGCCGCCGATCGCGGCGACGGGTTGGCCATTCGCAGTATCAAGGGCGTGCGTTCCGTGATCAATCGCGAGAGCGGTTTTGTGTCGATTGAATACGAACGTGAAGTTTCCGGCGGCACGCGTTGGTTTGTGGCGCGCGCCATGCCGCTCGAAGACAGCACGGACGGCGCGGTGGTGTCGCACGAAGATGTGACCGACCGCATGCTTGCACACCATGCGCTGGGCGACGCCAACAAACGCCTTCACGCGCTGTCGACGCGTGTTCTCAGCATTCAGGAAGAAGAGCGGCGCAGTATTTCGCGCGAGCTGCATGACGACATAGGCCAATCGCTGACGGCCCTCAAAATCGGCCTGCACCGCCTCGCCCAGCGCACCAGTGAGCGCGCCAGTGAAGGCGGCACGCAACACGCCAATGATGGTCAGCAAAAATTGCTTGACGATTGTCTGGGGATTGCCGACGCCACACTCGACAAGCTGCGCAACCTTTCGCTGGAGCTGCGTCCGCCGCAGCTCGATCAACTCGGCCTCGAAGACGCGCTGGCATGGCTGGTCGATCATCAGCGCAGCGCCACCGGCCTCGACGTAGAGTGCCAGTTCATCGGGCTGGTCGCGCGGCTGCCTGCCGAGATTGAAAGCGTTTGTTATCGCATCGCCCAGGAGGCGCTTAATAACGCCACGCGTCACGCCAAGGCGGGTCAGATTCGCATTCTGGTCGAACGGCATGACCGTCTGCTCAAGCTCGCGATACGCGATGATGGAGTAGGATTCGATATGGACATCGCGCGCAAAAAAGCCAGCAAGACCGGCAGCCTGGGTTTGATCAGCATGGAAGAGCGCGCGCAACTCGCTGGTGGTCGACTGCAGATTCGCACCAATCCCGGCGCGGGGACAACGGTGCACGCGACGTTCGTGCTCAAATGCGCCGACAATTTGTTAGCCGAGCCCGTCGGCGATCAGCAGCCATCCGGCGCAATATGAGCCTGATTCGCGTTTTGCTTGCCGATGATCATGCGCTGGTGATGGCTGGAATCCGTGCGCTGGTGGAAGAGCTGGGAACCACCCAAATCATTGCCGAGGCCAATAACGGTCGTGACGCGGTCGCACTCGCGAAACAGCACAGGCCCGATCTGGTGATTATGGATATCTCCATGAAAGACCTCAATGGTATCGAGGCTACCGCACAGATCATGGCGGAAGTGCCGTCCACACGGGTGCTGATTCTGTCCATGCACACGACCGAGGACTTTGTGCGCCGTGCGATCAAGGCGGGCGCTGCCGGCTATCTGGTCAAGGATTCGGCGCCACTCGATCTGAAGATGGCGATCACCGCCGTATTGCGCGACGAGATCTACCTGTCACCACGCGTTTCCAAACACGTCGTCGCCGGTTTCCTGCACGGCAAGCCGCATCAGGATGAATCGTCAATGGATGCGCTGACCGCGCGCCAGCGCGAGGTGCTGCAAATGGTCGCCGAGGGCAAGAGCACCAAGGAAATCGCCTACCAGCTAAACGTCAGCGTGAAAACGGTGGAAACGCACCGTGCCGCGCTGATGGAACGTCTCGATATTCACGATATTGCCGGCCTCGTGCTTTACGCCGTTCGTCACGGATTGATCAGCGTGGATCGCGTCGATCCTTAGGAAGGATCGACACAGCAGGCGTCAAAGGCTCAGAAAATCACCAGCACTGGCGCGGCTCTAAAGCCATTTATGCTCTGGAAGGCGCTCTGGGGCTAGTATCCGGTGCTGGGATCCGGGCTTGGATGTTGCCCATGAATATGCGCGCAGCGCGCGCTGTGCGCCGAGTTAAATCATGCAAATTCGCGCGAGCACCAATCGCAATTCAAGGCGATGGGATAAAAAATTAACAAATGCGGTAGCCATACTGCAACACGCCGGATTAGAATCAGGGATTCGATGGTTAACAAAAGTAAAACCCTGAATCTCAATCTGGAACCGGAAATTCACGCCACACTTTCCCTGACGGCAACGCTTGCGACGGCAGAGTCTCGCCTGCTGGATCGCGCTGATCCGGCGAGCTATCGGCTGTTCGAATCGCTGCTGCAGCGCATGCAGGTGCATCAGGAGCAGGCAGAAGCGCAGGCGGGCAGCAGTGCGGCGCTACGGCTATGCCAGCGCTTGTATGCCAATGCGCGATCCTTCGATGCGCTGCCCTTTGGCCGCGCCAATCTGGCGTTGGCGGAATGTTCAAACGATGTCGACCTGATGCGCCGTGCGCATACGGCGTGCGGATTGTTGCTGGCCGATACCGGCGACGTTGCCGGGGCGATCGAGCAGCACGCGCGCGCATTGCGGTTGGCTGCGAAGGCGGATGATGCAGTGGAAATGAGCCGTATCTGGAATAATATTGGCGCTGCGTTTTATATGTCCGGGAGCTTTGCGCTCGCCGTTGCGTGTTTCCGGCGGGTATTGGCGTTGCTGCATGCGGAGACCACACCGGTTTATAGCCGCTATACCGCCTTCACGAATCTTGCGCATTGCCTTTATCACCTCGATGACGTGCAGGAGGGATTGTCTTTTGCGAAGCAGGCATTAAACGAAATGACGCCGGCATTCCTTCAACAGGATCCGCATGTCGTGCTGCTGCTGCATCGCAATTGCGTGAAGCTTTACCTTTCTGCAGGGCAATTACAAGACGCGAAGCGCCACGTTGGGGAAGTGGTGAAGATGGCGGCGCGCGCCGCCACGCCGCGCGCCGCCATTGCCGCAGCGACGACACAGGCCGACGTTGACATGGCCTGCGGTGTCCATGATATGGGTCTGACGCGGCTGGATCAGGCGCTGGAGATGGCGCGCGCCGTGCCCGCGACCCTGCGCGACACGCTGGTGTCGGTGATCCGTGCTGAGGACAAGGCCGGGTTTCCGGCGCACGCCCTCGTCAGATTGCAGGAGTTGTCGGCTCACCTTTATCAGACGGCGATTGCGCAAATTCGCCGCCATGTGGAGATCGCCGAGCTGATGTCGGCGCAGACCACCGGCACCGATCAGGCCATCAGGCAAACCAGGGCGCGCCTGACGTCGCGTCTGCCACCCCCCAGTGCGCCGGTCGAATGGAAAACGCTGCAGCGTCTCGCCGTCGGTGCCTCGTTGCGTATCGACGGTACCGGCAGGCATGGTATTCGTGTCGGTGTGCTGACGCAGGCGCTGGCTCGGGAGATTGGCGAGAGCCCACTGCAGGCATTGGAGTTCGGCCTGGCCGCGCAGCTTCACGACATCGGCATGGCTTCAGTGCCCGAGCGCGTGCTCATGAAACCGGAGCCGTTGAATATGGTCGAGCGGGCACTGGTGCAAAAGCACACCACGGCCGGCGCGGAAATACTCGCCGGTGACCAGCATCCACGCATGGTCATCGCCAGCGACATCGTCAAATACCATCACGCGCACTGGGATGGTGGCGGCTATCCGTCAAACGTGGCAGGAGCATCGATCCCGCTCCCTGCGCGCATCTGCGCGGTTGCCGACGTATACGACACACTGGTTTCCGACCGGCCGTATCGCAAAGCCTGCTCGATGGACAAAGCGTTGGTGGAATTGCGGCGGGTGGCCGGGACGCAGCTTGATCCGGAGCTGGTGCGCTGCTTTGAAGTGGTGATTCGCCGTGAAGCGGCGAACGAAGGGATTGATCCATCCATGGATGTGGATGGCGGGCTCGAGAATTTTCAGCAATTAATCGCGGCACTTAACGACGACAGGGGTTATTTATGATGAAGAATTCAACGGTCAGCGCTATGGAGTTGAAAATGCTCGAGCTGCTCGCGCAGGGTGCCAGCAGCAAATCAATGGCTCTGAATCTCGGCTACAAGGAGGGGACGATGCGGGTCTATCTGCATCACCTTTACCGCAAGCTGGGGGTGAATTCCAAGGCTCGTGCGGTCGTCTGGTATCAGGCGAACGCCAGCCGTGACTTGGATGGCAGCCTCGCTGTCACCACCTCGGCACGCGGATTGATCGGCGAAGAGACTTTTGGCGATATGGCGTGTCGCACCAATCTGTTTGCCGCGCTCGGTGTGATGAGCATGTTCTTCGGCGCCTATGGGCGCATGTGGGAAGTGGCCACGCGTCTCAAGGGCGGCATGGTGGACGATGGCACGGATCAAATCCGCCGCACCTCGCGGCAATTGTGGGAAGCGCTGCTCGCCGGGGATTTTGCGCAGGCCAAGCGCCTCTATGATCGCGGCGTCACGCCGAAATTGTTTATCGATGCGCCGTCGGATTGTTTACTGGTGGCGATCATGCTGCTCGTTGGTGGCTATTCCAATGCAGCCGATCAGGTCATCATCGCCCTCAAGCGGCGCGAGAAGGGTCGTCTGGGCGTCTCGGCCAGCGAGCACAAGATGATTCGTGCGCTGCGTGATGCACTCAATCCGCACAGCGAAAATACCGAAGACGCCCTCGCCTGCCTATATGTCATGGCCACCGAGAACAGCGCACAGCCGGTGTTCAAGCACGTCGTCATGACGGCACTTTTTTATGTTTACCTGCAACGCCAGGATATCGACCGCGCGCGCGGCACCGCAAACGCCATCATGGCCGAGGCCGAAAGTGTGCGTCAGCACTTGCAGGCGATGGGTGAGAAACCAATGTACAAAGATGCCACCCTGCCGGCGCCCGATAATCTTGCCACGACGAAACTGCGCGACTATGTGGAAACGCTGGTGCACGCGTAATTTAAGTCTCTCTCCCGAAAGAGAGAGACTTACCAGCGGTCTTTAGAGCCAGCAAGTACAAGCGCGCGAATTCTTTGAATTCGCGTCGCACTGCGACGTTCGCGGCGCCGGCAGCCCGCGGCGACGAATCGCCCTTTCGGCAATCACGGTCAATTACCGGCTGATTACCAGCAGACCGCACATTCGCCGCCGCTCGCCAGCACCATTTCCCAATCATTGAGCACCGTGGGTTCAGCTGCTTTGCGCGGTGCCAGTGGAAGTTCGGCCATTAAAAGGTCGGTAGCGATATCGCCGGATTTGATGCTGTTCATTTTGATCAGGTCCATAGGATTTCCTTTTTATGTGATTAGGGTGCGGGCACCGCAATTGCGATACCGACCCAAGTATTGCAAATGTTAATTAAATAAGCAATACAAATAATAACTCAGGAAATTCTGGCATTGTCGGCGTGCATTTAAGCCCGTGGCCAATTGTGTTTTACCCAGTCGTCGGTGGTGGCACGCGCCAGGCGAACGTGCATGTTTGTGCGAACGCGCGGCGGCTCGCTGCGGTTCAAGTGACGTTCAGGAGACTGTTAACACCTTTGTCGGCGTCGATAACACAGCCGGTGTGCGCCGCACCGGCGGCTACAGCCGACCCGTCGTTAGTAAGCTACCGTCACGACGATGGAATCGGCATAAATGCCCGGCACCGCATTCTGGCCTGCAAAAATTCGGCTATAGACGTTATGCATGACTGACGCAGACCCGAGCGGTGCTGGCAATTGCAGCGCGGCGGTTACGTTGCTGGTGCCGCCGGTCGTGTCGCCCCAAATGCTCAAGCGCGAGGTGTCACGATATAGATTGTAGCGGAGCGTATTTGCGCCACTGGTCATTTCGCGGGGCGAGTAGCTCACACTGCTGCCTCTGCCAATGTCTACGGAATAGCTTACGGTCAACGGCAAGCTATCGAGAAGGCCTTTGACGCAGGCAATGGTCATTGACCCTGCGGAATCGGCGGGCATGGCCTGATTCGGGATATAGGTGCCGAACGAGACGCCGGTTGCAGTGACGCTACAGGTTGCGCCGAACACCGGCATCGCGAGCGGCGCAAGAAACAATATTGCCATTGTTCGGAATGATTTCATCCATTGATCCGTTTGCAGGTCAGCGGGCCGATGCGCGGGCGCGCGTTTGAAGCATCGGGCACGGGGATGCGCACCGCACAACGCTTGCCAAGCCAGTCCACGGTGGCGTCGGTTTCGGCATTCAGGCCGGTGACCCAAGCCTCACCGTTGGTCGCGAAGGGAAAGGAGTCGTCCCGGATGTTAAGCCACGCACCTGCCGGCATCTGCTCGCCATTTTCATTCAATATCTGCACCAAGGCACCATGCGTTTCAGAGGCTTTGAATTGCAACAGCACACCGGCACGGCGGGCAGGCTTGACGGTGCGGCGTGGCGCGCTCAATTCGGTGGCGAGTGAAAGCTTCAGCGTATCGAGACTCACCGCGTTCGATTCAAAGGGGCGCAGCCGCGGGATGATGGCAAATCCCGACGCGTCAGTTTGTGCGACGCGCTGGTTCTCATGAAAGACATCGATACCCGGATAACCGGGTACCAACACGATGGCAAAGGCTTCGCCGAGTTGCCGCACCGCGCGGGTCACGCCTCCCGCCATCACCACACTGCCATTCATGCCCAGCCGGATATTTTCGCGGCCTCTCGCGTGACTTGCGTCGGCCGACCATTGGCCGAGCCGGTTTTGCCAGGTCAGCCCGGCATCGACGCGCGTCGCGGGCGCGTCGCCCCCCGTCACGCGCGCCCGCGTTGCCCAGCCTTCATCGCTTGGCAGATTCTGGCGGACATCGAGCACGTGTTCGCTACTTCCGTTCTGCGTCGTGGAGGAAAACGAGGCACTGGCAAGTGTGTCGAGCGGCATGACCAACGCAAGTCCCGCGAAATGGCGCATCCCCTCATCGCTGCGCGTCGCGCTGACGTTTGCCGACAAGGAAAGAGTTTTGCCGATCTGTTTTTGATAGCTGATGGCGGTCGTCGCGATGCGGCCACGCTCGTAGCGTGATTCAGCGGCGTGAACCACGTTCATGCTGCCGAGCGCACCGAAGGAGGCGCCGGCATTGGCGATGAGCCGGTAATGCAGTCCGGCGATTTCACCGAGTTGGGTGAAATGGCGGGACGAAAACTGGCCGCGCAGTCCAACAGAAAATTCGCGCGATGATCTTTCGAGTGAAACAAAAAAGCTGGAGCCTGATGTGTTGCCGTTGCTGATGGCAATTGCCGTGCTCGCAACAGCTACGTGTCCGACTGCGACCGTCGCGCCGGTACCAGCTGCGTGCTGTTCTCCATCCGTTTCAAGAAACGCCTCAACCGTTACGCTGGGCGTGACACCGCGCCGCAGCAGGCCCCGGGCAAACCGGCGGCCATAGTGAAAACTTTCCAGACCGAAATCTTCGCGTACTTTGCCAATTTCAAATCCGGCATCGGTCAGACCGGGGCGCAGCAGCGCGGGCGACACGTAGTAGGGAACCACCAGCACTTGCTGGCGACCCAGTGGGTCTCGTGTCACCAACTGGATTTCGCCCGCGCCGTTGATGGCCGGTACATTGCTGATCTCGAATGGACCCGGCGTGAGGTCGAAGCGCGAGTGTGCCTGCCCATTGATCAGAAGCTCGGCAGAAGTCGGCACGCGTGATTCGCCAGGGACGGCGGGCAATGGGAAGGTCACCATGTCAGGACGCGTCGAAAAATTGGTGCCGATACTGATGCCGCCGAACCGGAAGCTGCGTGCGATCACGCCAGACCGGCTGATCGCATCGCCCGCAACTAACGACTGCAGTTGATCCGGAAAGTCCCAGCGCAGGTTGGATTCGTAACGCACGAATTGGCGTCCCAGCCCGGTATCGGAAAAAACACCGTTGCTCGCAAATGACAAAGTGTCGACGTAAACAACGCCTTCCACGGCGGCACCAGATGCAGCACGCTGACCACGGCCAAGGAAAGACGAGAAATCGTAGTTGAGGTAGGCACCCTTGCCGCCATCCACCAGTTGCGCGGAAGATTTTTGCAGATCGATCCGACTTCCCTGAAACGCAGATTCGCTCGCCTCTATCGTCAGCGTCACACCGTCGAAACGCGCGCTGACACCGGGCATCGCGCTAAGCCGAACGTGTTCGATGTTTTGCAATGACTCTCCCGGCGCATTGCGGACGTCGAGATTCCAGCCGGTGACATCGTCACGGCGACCGAGTATTGCACCGTCCGGTGTCACAGAAATCATTGCAGGTCGCTGGGTGACGCCGTTGACCAGAACGTCGGCGATAATAAATTTGCCGGGCGATGCCAAAGTGACTCTCGCAACCAGCAAGAGCAGCAAGAGCAGCAATAGCCCCATGCGCCCGGTGCGCCCGATGCACACTACTCGCCTACGGCAATCTTCAGGGTTCGCGCGTCGCTGTCTGCTTCAAATACGACAGCGCGCTTGAGGCTATTGTCGGGCACTAGAAGCACCTGGCTGGCGGCGCTAAGCAGATAGCCGGGACCTGCGTCTTCGGCCAGAATGGCACCGGTGCTGTCACGCAATCGCCAGCGATGAATGCGCACATGTTCACTGCCGCTATTGCTGATCTCCAGCCCATTTGATGGGTGGCGTTTGACCCCCAGATTTGATGACAGGGCGGAAGACGGCCTCACGAAGATCGGCAGACTGTGGCGAACCGCCACGGCGACCGTGCCGGGAACGGTGGCAGTAGGCACTTCCGTGATCGTCAAGCGAAAAGTCTGCTCAACTTTTTCAGTGAATGCACGCGTCAGTCCGATTCTGACCTGCTGCTGTGCGCCGGATGCCAAACGGAACACCGGAGGCACGGCGACCACATCGTCCGTCGTGTTGAGCTTGTGCTCGCCACCGACCTGGCGCCAGGCGAAAGTTTCCGCCTGCACCAGCGCCTCTTCGGAACCATTGTTCTCGACGGTAACCGAAGAAATCCCGGCTGCACCCGACAACGTGATTCTCAGCGGTGACACCGCCAGCGACCCCGCACTTGCCGGGACGCTGCCAAAAAGCACCAGCGCGGTGAAGTACTTAAGCATTGAGATTTTCTGCATTGAAAGTCGCCTGTCGCAAGTTGTGTGGGTGACGATTTGTATCGTCATCCCCGCCGACCGCCGGATCAGTAGCTTAGCGTCACCGTGATAGTGTCCAGATACGAGCCCACTGCGGTGGCTTGTGATGCCGGGATGCGTGCGTACATCAATCCTGATTGCGCTACGCCTAAGCCGATACCAGTCCGCGTGCCTGTGCCGCCGCCGCCATTTCCCCAAAATGTGGTGCGCGTCGGATCGGTGTATATGGCGTAATCCAATGTCGCGCCAGCGGGTCCGGAAAGTCTGCGCGTGGTTAGCGTGGCACCAGTACCCAGACCGGCGTCCAGCGTCATGGTGTAGGCGGTGCCTAGCGTGCAGGTGGGGGTGATGGTCGCGGTGGCATCAAGCACCAGCGCGGTGATGCCGTTGTAGTTGCCGAACGCCAACGGTGTGGCAGCGACAGTGCAACTGTCGACGACACTCGCCGTGACCGGAAAGGTGGTGGTGGCGGTGGCGGCAACGGCTGCAGAAACAAAGATCGCGCCGCTCAACGGCAAAGCCATACAGACGGCGAGTTTGGTTAACTTGTTCATGAAAATCTCCCTAGTTTAATGAGTGAGCCGCCAAGTCCTGGGGCAGCGCATACCACACAGTTGCCGCCCCAGAAATTTTTACCGGTATCGATGGGCTGGCACTTTGCTCTGTGCCCACGGTACTGGTGCGCTCTGCATTCCCGAACCGGCTGTCCGAAGTGGAATGCATTGCGATGGCACATATTGCGCCGGGGCTTTTTGATCGCCAATCAGGTGTTGGCTGAGCGGCGCTTACCAAATCCCTTAGGTGCTGCGTCGTGCAATGCCAGGGTGGCCGGCTCCGAATGGGTGGGTGACCGCGTGTCGGCAAAAACGAGGAGTGACTTGGGGAATTCCCTGATGGAGCTTGCGCGTGCGAAGCGTAACTTGTCAGTATTAATAACAACCGCCATCTGCATCATCAACCATACCCGCCGTGACACTCAACCGTGCTGCCCGCTGCGGATGAATCATAGAAATCGTGGCTGAAATAGACCCATTGACTGTGAAGGATTTGCCATGACAAACACATCGCCATCAATTTTCGACCCGACCCAGCTTGATGGTGTCGAGAACCCGCCTGCCGGGAATTCTGCGGTGGATCGTTCAAGGCTGGCGGCAATTTCAAAAGGTAAACAAAACACGGAGCGCGAGCTCATTACGCTGTTCCGGCGAGTGAACGACGAGGATGTGGGGCTGTTGAACAAGGCGGTACAGGATGGCGACATGGCAGGCGCGCTACACGCATCCCACCGGATGTCAGGTGCCTGCCGGATGATCGGCGCCATCCCATTGGCGGCAGTGTGCGAACGTCTTGAGACCGCAAGTCGCGGCAACGACTTCAACGTCGTGAAAGCCAATATGCTCGACCTTCAGCGGGAAGTAGGTCGTGTCTATGCGTTCCTGGATTCGATGTGATCGGTGCAGCAATGAGCAGACAGGCTGACAAGCACATGGACGCAGTCGCCATGCCGATTGCCGAGTTGCGCTTTCTGCTGGTGGAGGATCACGACTTTCAGCGCTGGGCAATCCGCAAGATACTTGAGGGACTCGGTGCCCGCTTTATTTTTGAGGCGGCAGATGGTCGCGCGGCTCTGGAGACCTTCGAGAATACGGATGAACCAATCAATATCATCGTCAGTGATCTGGACATGCCGGGCATGGATGGCATGGAGTTCATTCGCCATCTGGGTGAATCAGGCAAACCTGTGTCGATCATCCTTGCCAGCTCGCTGGATCGGGCGTTAATTGGCTCTGTCGAAACCATGACGACTACCTACGGCATCAACCTGCTTGGCGCGATCAAGAAACCGATCACCGAAAAGGCATTGGCGGCGGCAATTTCCCTGTATGCGGCATCGCTGCCCACTGTGAAACGTGATAACGCGTCGGAGCCGACGTTTACGCTTGATGAAATAGTCGAGGGTCTGCGCAAGCACGAATTCGAGCCCTATTTTCAGCCGAAAGTTGAACTTTCCAATGGCGCGATAAAGGGCGTCGAAGCGCTGGCACGCTGGCGCCATCCGCAACAGGGAATCGTGCTGCCCGGTGCCTTTATCCAGTCGCTCGAAGACAGTGGTGACATCGACAGCCTCACCTTGACGATGCTGGAGATGTCGGCGGTCTGCTGTCGAACCTGGCGCCAGCGGGGGCTGGATGCAACCGTGTCGGTAAATCTTTCGCTCAAATCGCTCTCGGACGTCGCACTTGCAGATCGTGTGACCGCGCTGGTACTCGCCCAAAACCTGAATCCACGCCACATGGTGCTTGAGGTCACCGAATCCGCAGCCGCCACCAAGCTCGGCTGTGCGCTGGAAAATCTGTCGCGGCTGCGCATGAAGGGATTCGGCTTATCGATCGACGACTACGGTACCGGCTATTCATCGATGCAGCAGCTTTCACGCATTGCGTTCACTGAATTGAAAATTGATCAATCGTTCGTTCGCAACGCGTCAGCGCAGAAATCTAGCAGGGTAATTCTGGAATCGAGTCTCGAAATGGCGAGCCGCCTGAATATCATCGCCGTGGCGGAAGGCGTGGAAACGCAACACGACTGGGATTTACTAAAGACACTCGGCTGCGATCTGGGTCAGGGTTATTTCGTCGCGGCTCCGATGGAGACGGGAGAGTTTTTCCGCTGGGTCAAGACCTGGCGACCGCTGGTCTGAACCTGGCGGGCGCCGACACACGGCCAACACGCGCCACGCGCTTGCTGCCGAAAAATACTGTCATCGGGCATTGCGAGCCCGCCTGCTCAGGTGCTGCCTGATACCGCGAAACTTGCCCGCGCGGCAAAGTGGCTCATGTGAAAGGGACGTGACCATGAGCAGAGCTGCCGGAAACTTCAGAACATCCACCCCGCATGAAATAGCTGCCGCTTCGAAACGTGCGCCGCTCGCCGCGATGTGGTGGTTATTGTTTGTTGTGATGTTGGCAACGCTTGCCATACCCATGCGCAGCTTTGCCGAGAGCCGGGCCGACATCGCCGGAGCCCGGGCAAGCATCGATTTTCGCGTCGTCATCCCCGCCATGATCCGGGTAACGGTGGTTACCCAGCCCGACAACATTCTGATTGAGGATCGGCACATCTCCCAAGGCTACATTGACCTCGACGCCGGCACGTCGGTGAAACTCACCAATAACACCCGCGATGGTTTTCTGCTGGCTGCCAGTTACGACTCCCAAATACTCTCAAGCGTCGAGGTACGGGTATCGAGCCAAAACCTGACGGCATCAATGGGATTTGGCAGCATGCGCGTGGCTTCCGGACTCACCATCGACAAGCTGATTCCCATCAGCTACCGCCTTCACCTGGTGCCGGGTGTGCGTGCGGGCCAATATCGCTGGCCGGTGGCGCTGGCGTTTTCGCTGGCCGCTGCTTAAAGCGCGAATCAACATGAGTGCCGTAAAATTCACGTGAGCACGAAACTTCTTTTGTCGCGCGTCGCATCACTGCGCCTTAACCGTTTGCTGCTGCTACACTTCGCCTGATGGCGTAGTTGCCGGGTTTCAGATGAGCAGGAAATTCGCCGTTGTTGCATTCTTAGCGAGCCACGTTAAGTCCTTAACGACGCGACCTCGCAACGCAGCGCCTCACCCACCAATACCCACCAAGCCTGAATGCGCCTCACCGCCGAAAAATTTATTGAACATCCGCCCGCATCGCTCGCGAAGCTGTACGCGATCCACGGTGCCGAGCCGCTTAGCGCACTGGAGGCGGCTGATGCATTGCGCGCGCTTGCACGCAAGTGCGGCTATGTCGAACGCGAAGTGTTTACGGTACTGAGCGGATTTGATTGGGGCCAATTGCGCTCGGCCGGCAATGCACTTTCACTGTTTGCGACCCAGCGATGGCTTGAGCTGCGCGTCCCTTCCGGCAAGCCCGGCAAGGAGGGGTCGGAGGCGATCACAAAGTATTGCGAACGGTTGCCGGACGACACCGTGACTCTGGTATTGCTACCGGAAATCGATTGGCAGGGCAAGCAGACCAAATGGTTCATGGCGCTGGAGGCGGCGGCGACGATGATTGAAGCGGCGCCGATTGACCGTGCGCGCCTGCCGCAATGGCTGAAGGGCCGGCTCGCAAGGCAGCAGCAAGCGGTCAGCGACGAAGGACTCGAATTTCTTGCTGATCGCGTCGAGGGCAATCTGCTCGCCGCGCAGCAGGAAATCAACAAGCTCGCACTGCTGTGCGCGCCCGGCGAAATTTCGTCCGAGGTGCTTCAGGATAGCGTCGCCAACGTGTCGCGGTTTAATCCGTTTCAGCTTGTTGCAGCTATTCACGAAGGCGATGCCGTGCGCATCCAGCGCATGCTTGATGGCCTGAAGGCCGAGGGCGAAGCGCCGCCGCTTATTTTGTGGGTGCTGGCCAATGAAATCAGAACGCTCGCGCGGGTACGCGGCGTGACCCGCGCCGGTCGCCCTCCGCATCCATCCAAAGCGCGTGAGATGGAGCGCATCGCGCGTCGGCACAACGCCAAATCGATTCATGATCTGCTGTTGCAGGCGGCAGAAATCGACCGCATGATCAAGGGACTGAATCGCAACGATCCATGGGACGCGCTCAGCGCGTTGGCCAATGGCCTCGCGGGAACTGCGTTAATGAAGGCGGCATAACAATGAACGACCTGGCCTCCCAGTCAAGCACCGATATTGCCGCTTATATGCGCGCGGTCGGCGTGGCTGCGCAAAGTGCGGCGCGGCTGCTCGCACGCGCCAGCACACGCGAGAAAAACACGGCGCTGCTCGCCGCCGCAGCAGAGATCGAAAAAAATATCGCCGTCATTCTTGCGGCCAACGCGGCGGACATCGTGCGCGCCCGCGATGCCGGTAACGATGCCGCGTTCATTGATCGCCTTACCCTCACCGAAAAATCCATTCGTGCGATGGCACAAGGGGTGCGCGAAGTCGCCGCACTGTCTGATCCGGTCGGGGAAATCAGCGACCTTAATTTTCGTCCGTCCGGCATCCAGGTGGGCAAAATGCGCGTGCCATTGGGCGTCATTGGCATGATTTACGAGTCGCGCCCGAACGTGACGGCAGACGCGGCAGCGCTGTGTTTGAAATCGGGCAATGCCTGCATTTTGCGCGGTGGTTCCGAAGCGCTGGCGTCGAATCGCGCGATTCACGTGTGTCTGGCGGCAGGGTTGCGTGCCACCGATCTGCCAGAGGCCAGCGTGCAATTGATCAACACCACGGATCGTGCCGCTGTCGGCGCAATGCTGGCGATGAAAGGCGTGATCGACGTCGTCATTCCGCGCGGGGGCAAGAGTCTCACCTCGCGCATCGCTGAAGAGTCACGGGTGCCGGTGATCAAACATCTCGACGGCATTTGTCATGTCTATATCGATGACAAAGCCGATATCGACAAGGCCGTTCGCATCGCCGACAACGCCAAGACGCAACGCTATTCGCCGTGCAACACAATGGAGACGCTGCTGGTGGCAGAGGCGATAGCGGCCAGGGTGTTGCCCTTGATCGGGCGAATTTATGCCGACAAGGGCGTTGAAATGCGTTGCAACACAGAGAGCCGCGCCATCCTCGACGCGGCGGGAATCGCAAATCTCAAAAACGCCACCGAAGAAGATTTTCACACCGAGTATCTGGCACCGATCGTGTCGATCGCAACTGTGCCGGGGCTCGATGAGGCAATCGCCCATATCGCCAGATATGGCTCGCAACACACCGACGCGATCATTACTGAAGACCATTCCCGCGCGATGCGTTTTTTGCGCGAAGTCGATTCCAGTTCCGTCGTGGTGAATGCCTCGACGCGTTTCGCGGATGGCTTTGAATATGGCCTGGGTGCCGAAATCGGCATCTCTACCGACAAGCTGCATGCACGCGGCCCGGTCGGGCTCGACGGGCTCACCTCGCAAAAATGGATCGTGCTTGGCAGCGGGCAAATTCGGGCAGACACGTAGCAGATCGCGGCTTGAAAAAAATCCTGCTTTTCGGCGGCACGTTTGACCCGGCCCATCTTGGCCACATCGCGATGGCCGCGAGCGCGCTTGACGAGATCGGTGTCGCGCAATTGACCATCTTCCCCGCAGGCAATCCATGGCAACGTGGTCGCTCGCCGTATGCGAATGCTCTGGACCGGATGGCGATGTTGAAACTCGCATTTGCCGATATTGCCGGCACATCGATTGATGCGCGCGAGCTCGAACGTCAAGGCGCTACCTATACCGTAGACACGTTGCGCGAACTTCGCCAGATACATGGAGACGGCGCATCATTGATTTGGCTGATCGGCGGCGATGCATTCGCCAGACTCGACAGCTGGCATCAATGGCAATCGCTGTTCCCGCTCGCCAATTTTGCCGTTGCGGTGCGGCAGGGCGAGCCGCATCCGCTGCATGCGTTGAGCCCCGCGTTGAAGCTGCATCTTGCCGACCGGCTTACCGGGGCGAATGCACTCGGTGATTCACCGTTCGGCAAGTTTGCGATGCTTAAGGCGCAAGTCCCGCCGATTTCATCGACCGATATCCGCACACGCCTTAAAAACCATCAATCAATACGCGGTTTCACGCCCGACACCGTTTGCGATTATATTGAGCAACACAAGTTGTACGAACCCCTGGAGAATCTTTAATTTGGCTACCAAAAAACTGACCACCGTCGTCATTGATGCGCTGGAAGACATCAAGGCGCGTGACATAAAACTGATCAATGTCTCAAAGCTCACGTCGGTGTTCGATTACATCGCCGTCGCCAGCGCCGACTCGACGCGGCAGACCAAGGCCCTCGCCAAAAACGTGATGGACAAGGTCAAGGAGCACGGCGGCTGGATCTACGGCATCGAGGGCGAGCAATCCGGCGAATGGGTGCTGGTTGATTGCGGCGACATCGTGGTTCACATCATGCAGCCTGCGATGCGTGAGCTTTATGAGCTTGAGGAGCTGTGGGGCGAAGGCAGTTTGGAGTTTCCGAAGCCGAAGGCCCCACCAAAAACCATCGCGCGCGCTGTGGCACCAGCGAAGGCCAAAGTGAACATTGTGGTGAAGAAAAAAGCCACGACGGCCAAAGTCCTGGTAAAGAAAAAAACCGCCGTCGCGGTCAAACCGGCAATAAAAAAAGCAAAGGTGTCGACGGCGAAAGTCGAGCCGAGAGCGACGTTGAAAAAGCCAGCGGTAAAAAAACCAGTCGTGAAAAAAATCGTCGCGAAGAAACCGGTGGCCAAGAAACCAGCCGCAAAGAAAATCGTCGCCAAAAAAGTTGCAACAAAAAAGCCCGCCGCGAAAAAACCTGTGCGCAAAAAGCCCGTCGCGAAAAAGCCTGCCGCCAAAAAAGCCGCCGTGACGCGCCGAAAGGCGGCAAGCGATTGAGGGTGATTTTTCAAACCTGCAAGCCCGCAATTATTCGACAAACTCTAGCATTGGTGCGGCTTGCAAGCAATAATTGCTCTGCGAGCCGCACCAGTGCTAGAGTTTCAATAACGATAAACCCCGGCATTTTCACGCCAGTGTTGTTCTGCTGCAATCGGTCGTGAAGCTCACCATCCTGGCCCTCGGCCACAAAATGCCTGCCTGGGTTCAGAGCGGATTCGAGGAATACAGCAAACGCATGCCACCCGAAGCGCGCATTGAATTGCTTGAATTGAAACCGGACGACCGTGTCGGCAAGGCGACAGATGCCGTGCTCAACAGCGAAGCGTCGCGCATTCAAGCTGCCGTCCCCAGACACGCCGAGCGCGTGGTGCTCGATGAACGCGGTAAGCCGCTCACGACGCGCGCGCTGGCTGAACTGTTGACGGTGTGGATGCAGGAAGGCGTGAGTCCGTGTTTCATCATTGGCAGCGCCGACGGGCTCGCGGCATCGGTCAAGCAGTCTGCGGTGAGACAGATCTCTCTATCCGGCTGTACACTGCCGCATGGACTGGTGCGGGTGATGCTGGCAGAGCAGCTTTATCGCGCATGGTCACTGACGCAAAATCATCCGTATCACCGCGAATAAAAATATATGCCGCAGCCGACCAACATCATTTATCTGGCCTCAAAAAGTCCGCGCCGCCGCGAGCTGTTAAAGCAGATCGGCGTCCAGTTTGAATTGCTGATGATGCGCGAACAGTCACCGCGCGGCGATGTCGACGAAGCACCGTTGGCCGACGAAACGCCGCTCGTTTATGTTGAGCGTATCGTGCTGCTCAAAGCTGCAATGGCGATGAAAGCGATGCGTGAACGCCGCCTGCCGCCACGCTTGATTCTTACCGCTGACACGACCGTGACCATAGACGGCGAGGTGCTGGGTAAGCCGCTTGATCGCGAGCACGCGGCACGGATGCTGAAGCGCTTGAGCGGCCAATCACATGAAGTGCTCACCGCGATCGCGGTGGCCACTGATCGGGAAATCAAGCACGCGGTCATCAAGAGCGTGGTGTCGTTTGCGACGCTGTCTGTTGACGAAATCAAACGCTATGTCGATTCTGGCGAGCCGATGGACAAGGCCGGTGGTTATGCCGTGCAGGGGCTTGCCGCCAAATTCATCGCGACGCTCGAAGGCAGCTATTCGGGTGTGATGGGGCTGCCACTTTACGATACGACGGTGCTGCTGCGGCAATGTGGTTTGCATATTTGAAGTGGCCAAAGGTTCGCAAAAATTTAATGACTGTCCGGGATGAATGAACAAATACTGATCAATGTTTCTCCGCAGGAAACGCGCGTCGCCATCATGGAGCAGGGCGCGGTGCAGGAGTTGCTGGTGGAGCGTGGCTCAAATCGCGGTCTGGTCGGCAATATTTATTTAGGACGTGTCGGTCGCGTGTTGCCCGGCATGCAGTCTGCGTTCATCGAAATCGGTTTGACCCGCGCGGCGTTTTTGCATGTTGCCGATATCTGGGCATCCAACAAAGGTGCCGAACAAAAGCCGATTGAAAAATTGTTGCAAGAGGGCCAAACCCTGATCGTGCAAGTGATCAAGGATCCCATCGGCAGCAAGGGCGCACGACTGTCTACGCAAATTTCCATCGCCGGACGGCTGCTGGTATATCTGCCGGGCGATCAGCACATCGGCATTTCGCAACGCATCGAGGATGAAGCCGAGCGCGAGCACTTGCGTGAAAAGGTGCATGGCTTGATGCCGGCCGGCGAGACCGGCGGGTTTATTGTCCGCACCGTGGCCGAAACTGCGACCGATGACGAGCTCACTGCTGACATCGCGTATCTGATCAAGCTGTGGCGCGGCATTGCGCTGGCCGCCAAGACCGCGCCGCCGCAGATGCTGCTGTATCAGGATCTGGATTTATCGCTGCGCGTGTTGCGTGATCTTGTCACCCGCGAAACCGAGCGCATCGTGGTGGATTCGCGCGAGACCCACGCGCGCATGCAGGATTTCGCCGAGCGCTACACGCGGCAATCGCTGGCGGTGCTTGAACAATATGGCGGCGAGCGTCCGTTGTTTGATTTGTTTGGCGTCGAGGATGAAATCGAGCGCGGACTAAAACGCCGCGTCGATTTGAAATCCGGTGGCTACGTCATCATTGACCAGACCGAGGCATTGGTCACGGTCGATGTGAACACCGGTGCTTTTGTATCGGGGCGCAGTTTTGATGACACCATTTTCAAGACCAATCTTGAGGCAACGCTGGCGATTGCGCGGCAATTGCGATTGCGAAATCTTGGCGGCATCATCATCGTTGACTTCATCGACATGGACAGCGATGAACACAAGAACGCGGTACTGGCTGAATTGCGTAAAGCGCTTGCGCGCGACCGCACACGCGTGACCGTGAACGGCTTCACCCAGCTGGGCCTGGTCGAGATGACGAGAAAGCGCACCCGCGAGAGTCTGGCGCATGTATTGTGCGAGCCCTGCCCGACCTGCACCGGTCGTGGCGAAATCAAATCCGCGCAGACGGTGTGCTACGAAATCCTGCGGGAAATCATGCGCTCGGCGCGCCAGTTCGATGCCAAGGAATTTCGCATTCTGGCCTCGCAGACGGTGATTGACCGCTTTCTTGACGAAGAATCGCAAGGCATCACGATGCTTGAGGATTTCATCAAAAAACCGATTTCGCTATCGGTCGAGAGCGCATACACACAGGAACAGTTCGACGTGATTCTGGTGTGACGCGCGGCGAATGAATGCTTCGCGGGGGCCTAAGTTTTCGCGTTCAAATCCAGTTTTAGCGTCTGCAGAAATTCCACCGGCGTGGGTGCGATGTGACCCGGAGGCGAAGTCGCCGCAGGCACCGTCACCATTCGCTGTGTTTTGAGAAATGCCGGATCGGGCGGTGTCACGGCAGAGGATGCCGGCGCGTTGGTCTCATCCGACGGACCCACATCGCGAACCTGACGGATGAGTTGCGTAATCATTGCGACCTGATCTTCCAGCCCCTTGCGTTGCGCCTGCAGCGTGGCGATTTCCTCCTCCATCGCGCCGCCGCGTCCGTTGATTTTTGCCAGCGAATCCAGCCGCGCCTGCAGCAGCACTTTGTGATCGCGGATCTGGGTCTCCAGTGGCAGGGGAACCGCCGTTAGCCAGCGATCCGTATCGGCGCGCGCTTCGTTGAAAATCAGTCGCGCCTGATCGACCAGCATGCGCCAAAAGCGTTTCACCATGAAGCGCTTTTCGGTCATCACGATGTTGATCGGATCTTTGCAGAATGCTTCCGTTTCGCCAATCAAGGTGCGCAATTGCAGGCGCGGCCCTTCAAAATCGAGCGGCGGAAAATCCATTATTTCAAATTTGAAACGCTGCTGGAAGGTGTTGTAAACGCCTTCCATTAAATGCCGAACATCCTCGCCGGCCAGACACACTGCTTTGAAATCCTCCTGGATAAGGCGGATCAATTCGCGCATGCCGCGGGTGAGGCCGGGCGTTGTCCAGGAGTCGTTGATGGCAAGCAAACTGCGCGAACAAAGCGCGTCGAGCTTGGTGGGATTAAACAAATCCAGCAACGCATCGCGCTTATGGTTGAACGACATGCGTTGCGTTTTGTACTCGGTCAGGGCGGCCGTGTAGGCGTCTTTTTGCTGGCTGATTTTTTGCCACAGCTTCAAGGTGACGTCGCGACTCTTGCCCTGAAGCTGCACCAATTCGTGCAACTGGCTGCGGTTGGACAGAAGCTTTTGATTGCAACTGCGATGACTGGTCACCATCATCGTGCCAATTTCACTCATCACCGATTTGGCCAGCAGCTGGCGCTTGATCGGAATGATTTCGTTGGCAAGATAAGCCTCCAGCCGCTTGATGCCGGAGCGCGCGACCATCGCCTCATCGCCCTTGATCCGACCGATCAATGCCTTTTGTGCCGACAGCGCGAACACCCTTTCCGGCGGCAGTCCCAGTTGCCTGCAAGTGTCGTCGATCATGCGCTGCATGCCCGCGTCAATCTCGGCCTCGGTCTTTAATTCGTCCCACATGAGATCGATTTTGTTGAGTACCGCAATTTTCGCTGGTAGCCCCGCTTTCACATAGCGATCCCAAATTTCCAAGTCACTTTTGGTGACGCCGGTGTCGATTGCCAACAGGAATACCACCGCGTGCGCGTTCGGAATCGTCGATAGTGTGAGTTCAGGCTCCAGCCCCAGCGCGTTCAAGCCCGGCGTGTCGAGTATGGCCAGGCCATTGGTCAGCAAGGGATGCGGATAGTTGA
>JAYVXF010000346.1:0-2980 GCA_043793345.1 Betaproteobacteria bacterium
CCAAACAACAAATATGTGCTGCTGGCATTGCTGGGCGCAACTGCCGGACAGGGTGTCGTTTGGTACACGGGGCAGTTCTATGCGCTGTTTTTTCTGACCATCACGCTCAAGGTCGATTACCTGACGGCCTATACGCTAATCGGTATCTCGCTGTTGTTGGGCACGCCGTTCTTTATTTTCTTCGGCTGGCTGTCAGACAAGATAGGACGACTTAAGATCATATTGGCGGGCTGCCTGATCGCAGCACTGACGTATTTTCCGTTGTTCGGCGCGTTGACGCATTACGTCAATCCTGCGCTGGAAGCTTATGCCGCTAAAACGACGATTACCGTTGCTGCCAGCGAATGTAATTTCCACATCTTTGTCCTTCCCTGGACCAAGTTCAGCGATTGCGATAAAGCCAAGGATTTCCTGACCAAACAGGGTCTATCGTTTAAGTCCCTGCCCGGCGTTGCGGGTGAGCCGGTGGTCGTCAAGATCAACGATATCGAACTCAAGGGCGCGTGGGATGCCGCGAAGGCGACTGCCGCACTTAAAACCTCGGGTTATCCGGGGCCGGCCAACAAGGACCAAATCAACTACCCGATGACGCTGCTGATCCTGTTCATCATGTTGATCTACGTGACGATGGTGTACGGACCTATCGCGGCATTTCTGGTCGAGTTATTCCCGACCCGCATCCGTTACACGTCCATGTCGCTGCCTTATCACATCGGCAACGGCTGGTTCGGCGGCATGCTGCCCTTAGTGGCAACGGCCATGGTGGCGGCGTCCGGCGATATTTACTACGGGCTCTGGTATCCGATCGTCGTGGCGTTGATGACGGTTGTTATCGGCACGCTGTTCCTGAAGGAAACCAAGGATCGAACCATCGATCACGACGAACATTAGTCTTTAATTTTGTCCCATTAAAAGCCCGCGCAAGCGGGCTTTTTTTATATTTGCCAAAGCGCAAAAATGTTGGCCGGACGTTTGGGTGAGATGCAGGATAATAATGGACAATTCCAGTTTCTCCCGCGCTCATCGTTCAGCAAGCACCCCAGTTGACCATATTCTTCCGCTATCTCACCCGCGAAATATTTTTAGCGACCTTGCTATTGTTGATGGCGCTGCTCGCCTTGTTCGCGCTGTTTGACCTCATCAACGAGATCGACAGCCTCGGTAAAGGCAACCACCCACTTGCCACCGTGCTGTTGTACGTGGCGCTCAAGCAACCATCACACGTCGTTGTCATTTTCCCGGTCGCGGCACTGATGGGAACACTGTTCGCGGTCACGCGACTGTCGATGCAATCGGAGCTAACCGTGATGCGCGCGTCGGGATTATCGTTGACCAAATTGGCGGGGTTCGCGACGGTGATTGGTTTGGGATTTTCGGTGCTGACTTTTTTGTTTGGCGAGTTTGTCGCGCCGGCCGCCGAGGACGCCGCCAAGCGCATGCGGCTGGCCGCAACCAGCAGCGTGGTCGCACAGGAGTTTCGCTCGGGGTTCTGGGTGAAAGACGCACTTTCGTTTGTCAATATTCAGACGGTCACGCTCGACACTCAATTATTGAACATGCGCATTTACGAGTTCGACCGTACTTACCGGCTGGCTTCGATCAGCCTCGCAAAAAGTGCCGCATACGACAACAGCAATAACCGCTGGGTGCTGAATGAGGTTGAGAAAACCACGTTTGATGGTGCACGCGCGCGGATGGAGCAGCTACCGGTGGCCACATGGAATTCTGCGATGACGCCCGATTTGCTGGCGGTACTGCGCGTTAAACCGGACGACATGTCGCTGCTCAATCTGAATTCATACATCGAGCATCTTCGCGACAACAAACAAAACAGCACCAGGTATCAGCTGGCTTTTTGGGCGAAGGTATTTCAGCCGTTGGCTGTTGTCGTCATGATGCTGGCCGCGATTCCGTTTGCGATTCAGGCGCAGCGCGCGAGCGGCGTCGGCGGCAAAATGCTGCTGGGGATCATGATCGGCTTGGGCTTTTATTTTCTGAACCAATTGGCATCGCATCTCGCCGTGCTTAACGATTGGCTGCCGTTTTTGACGGTGACGATTCCGCTGCTGTTATTTCTTTGCGTGGCGGTTGCGTTGCTGGCGTGGAAGGAATATCCGGCGCATTTTAACAGAGTGAAAGTCTAGCACTGGCGCGGCACGCAGGCATAAAATGGCTGGAAAGCCGCTCTGAATGGCGATCTACGCTATTTTTCTTGCCAGTTTCGCGTCGACCAATCGCGTCCCCGCCATGCGGTCATGCAGGAACTGGCGATCCACATCAAAGCGCGCCCACAGCATGGTCGCTGCCATCGGCAAAAACGCCCACATCGTGATCACTCTGCTCACCCGATCCGGAAAAAATAACAGCACGAGACCTGCGCACGCGGGACCATAAAACAACAGTGCGACAAAAAAACGGCTGAGAGCCCGCGCGAAATTCAAATTGCTGCCGTCAATATTGACGACCCGAAACGCCCAAGTTTTCATTGCGAGCGTTTGCCCGCCGTGGCGCCAAAACCAGGTGAAGTACGCCGCCGTTACGCACAGCAGATAGGCCTGAAAAATGAAGTGTGGCGCACCGCTAAGCGCGGCACCTTTCAGTCCCGCCACCGGGAAGGCGGCAATGACCAGCAGCGCCGCCAGCAGCATGGACTCGTACGTGAGCGAGGCGACGCGGCGCTTGATGCTGGGCGCGATTTGAGGCGCTTGGACGGCCTTTGTAACGGCCTCGGGCGACGTGGCTGCCACCTACTTGGCGGGCGAGTCGGGCGATGCCTTCGCGGGGTCTCTGGCCTGCGTGGCTCTCTCCTGCCACTTTTCGCGTAATTCGTATTGCTTGGCCGGCGGCAGATTGGAGAGATCTTTATATTTATCGCGGGCGGAATGGCGCTGCGCGGGTGTCAGTGTCGACCACTCTTTGATTCGCTCCTGAAAGCGCTCCTGCTGGATCGGCACCAGCTTGGGATATTTTTTTGCCGCGC
>JAYVXF010000347.1:0-27448 GCA_043793345.1 Betaproteobacteria bacterium
AAAGGCTTCGGCGCTTTTTCAACCTGTACCAGACACATGCGACAGTTCGCGGCAATCGACAATTTCTTGTGATAACAAAAATGCGGAATGAACGTGCCGCTCTTGTTGGCCGCTTCCATCACGGTGGAACCGTTTTCGACTTGGACGGCGTTACCGTCTATTTCCAAATTGATCATAATTCAAAAGAGGTTAGCTTGGGGTTCGACAAAATCTGAGTTCGCCAATAGTTTCTCGAGAATTCTTACGGACCAGGTTTCCACGACTTGCTCCGACTCAACACAACTTAACAGGTCAGCGATTCCCACAAATCTTCCGCTTTGCGAAGATCCTCTGCGTTCAAAAAATTCCGCAGCATTCAGTACAAGATTAACCTCATCGGTCGATGCGCACCACTCAAAAACAATAGCTGAATGTTTTGACAGACCGCCACCGTGATCGGCGAACACCGCCCCTAATAAAGTCAACTCTGACGGCTCTACACGTAAGCGAAGTTCTTCTTGTAGCTCACGAATCGCACATTGCACAATTGTGTGACCATTTGCAGAGTCTTCTTTACGGACGTGACCTCCAGCCCAAATAACTAACTGGTCATGCAATGCATTTTTCTTGTGTTTTTCTCTGCGTTTTAGTTGAAGTATCTGGCCACTACGATTACGAATCACCACAACAGGAAGCGCTTGAACTCTTGCTAAATCGACCTCGATAAGTTCACGCGAAACAAAATTGCCTTGCGTTGAAAAAACTTCTACAAGACTCGCTGCCGCATCGACGCCAATAGTTTCCTGATCGCCAAAAATTGCTTTGACGGATGCCTTCGGCAGCGAGAGCACCTCTTCTTCCAGTTCTCCTTCGATGATAGATAGCACAACTCCCGCAGCCTCCTCAGCAGTCGCGTTTGCCCCCCCTTTGCCGCTCGGATCGGACGAAGTGTCGATTTCGTAAATATTGAAGCGGTTCCCAAACTTAGCCACGCAAGACCTAGTGTTGTCGAGTATCTGCTGTACAACACCCTCATTCATTATCGAGCCTTTTCCGACAACGGCAAGATTCCCAGCTTCTCGCGCCATCGCGTCTGCAGGTGAAGTCGTCATTACGACCACTCCTCCCATCCGCTTTCTCCAATCTCCAAGCAGCAAAAAATCCTCAACCGCCTTCCGCTCGCCTTTCCTAATTCGCTCCCATTTCTCCATCATAGAGAGCCATGCCAACGCATCAAACAAGCCACGATCAAGAAAAAGAATTTCGGGATCGACTGGCGATGGGGGATCCTGTGTTTTCTCGAGAATTTGCGCGAGAGTCGTGCAGGACGTCCAAATGTTGAAATTAAAGTGTTTTTTATCTCGAATCGGGCAAATCGACGCACGCTCCACCACCGTTTCAACCCGAAAGCCGCAACGTTTCAAAAACCCGTGAACTTGCGCCAAGGTCGTTGTTTTACCTGCCTTAGGTACACCCGCAAATTCAATGATTATTGGCCTACGCGCTTTCTGCCTAAATTTTTCTAAGGCAGTTTCAGCGCGCACTTGCAAGCTGGTCTTTTCATCTATATGCATACTTCTACTCTGCCGCCATCGCGAGTGGTTCCGCTGCGTGTTGTGTCGAATAGCCACCGGGGCCGACCATGCAGCGTTTGTGCGCCACGTGATATTCGAATTCTTCGCGGTAATTTTTGATGAACGCGCGCACCGGCATCGCAGCCGCATCGCCCAGCGCACAAATCGTGCGACCCTGAATTTGATCCGCCAGATTAAGCAACAAATCCAGATCTTCCTGTCGACCCTGCCCGTGTTCGATCCGATGAATGATGCGATACAGCCAGCCGGTGCCCTCACGGCACGGCGTACACTGACCGCACGATTCTTCAAAATAAAAATACGCGAGCCGCTCGGCCGCTTTCACCATGCAGGTGTCTTCATCCATCACGATGACGGCACCTGAGCCGAGCATCGAGCCCGCCTTGGCAATCGAATCGTAATCCATGTCAGTCGCCATCATCACGTCGCCCGTGATGACAGGCATCGAGGAGCCGCCGGGGATGACGCCTTTTAATTTTTTGCCGCCGCGCATACCGCCCGCCATTTCGAGCAACTTGGCGAACGGTGTGCCGAGCTTGACTTCGTAGTTACCGGGACGCACCACATTGCCCGAGACCGAAAAAAGTTTGGTGCCGCCGTTGTTTGGTTTGCCCAGATTCAGGAATGCCTCGCCGCCTTCGCGCATGATGTACGGGACAGCAGCGAATGTTTCGGTGTTGTTGATCGTCGTCGGCTTGCCGTAGAGACCGAAGCTTGCAGGGAATGGTGGTTTAAAGCGCGGCTGGCCTTTTTTTCCCTCGATGGATTCAAGCAAGGCAGTTTCTTCGCCGCAGATATACGCGCCGTAGCCGTGGAATGCGTGCAGCTGAAAACTGAACTCAGAGCCGAGGATTTTTTCGCCCAGATAACCTGCGGCGCGGGCTTCCTCCAGCGCTTCTTCAAAGCGCTCGTAGTCCGCCCAAATTTCGCCGTGGATGTAGTTGTAACCGACCTGAACGCCCATCGCGTAGGCAGCGATGATCATGCCCTCGATCAGGACATGCGGGTTGTAGCGCATGATGTCGCGATCCTTGAACGTGCCAGGCTCGCCTTCGTCTGAATTGCAAACGAGATACTTGACGCCCGGAAACGCACGCGGCATGAAGCTCCATTTCAATCCGGTCGGAAATCCCGCGCCACCGCGTCCACGCAAAGCCGATTTCTTGACTTCGGCGATGACGTCTTCCGGCTTTATGCCGGTCTGCAAAATTTTCCTCAACGCGGCATAGCCTGCACGCGATTCGTAATCTTTCAAGCGCCAGTTATTGCCGTCGAGGCCGGCAAGGATGATCGCGTCAGGACCGTAATCAAGAGGTTTCGCGAGCGCGGCCATCACTTCAATTCCTCAATGAGTTCATCAAGCTTCTGGTTCGACATGAAACTGCACATGCGTTTGTTGTTCACCAGCAACACCGGCGCATCGCCGCACGCGCCCATGCATTCGCCTTCAACGAGGGTGAATCTGCCATCCACAGTCATTTCCTTCCAATCGACGCCCAGTTTCTTTTTCAGATAGTCAGCCGCGTCAACGCCCTCTGAAAGCGCGCAAGGCAGATTGGTGCAAATGGTGAGCTTGTATTTCCCCATCGGCTTTAAGTTGTACATATTGTAAAACGTCGCGACTTCATACACCGCAATCGATGGCATGCCAAGGTAATGCGCCACCGCGTCCATGACTTCGTTCGACAGCCAGTTATGCTCGTCCTGCGCTATACCCAATGCTGCCATGACGGCAGACTGCTTTTGGTCGGCAGGATATTTCGCAATTTCGCGATCAATTTTTTGCTTTGATTCGACAGACAGCACGACGCTATTCTCCCTGCCAGTAGTCGACGTTGTGATCATATTGCGTCATGTGACGCAGTCGATCTGATCCGACACCACCAAACGCGCCGACTTTTCCTGAGTCCGGGTACTCGCAAACCTCTGCCGCCCGCATGGTGCTCACAGAAATATAGGCAAGCGGAGCGTCCGAATCATTGATGAGCTGATGCGCGGTTTCTGGCCCGCCGGTCGGACAGCAAATGAAATCGCCGGCGCGAACTTTGCGCGTCTCGCCGCCATAGCGCAATGTGCCATCACCTTTGACGATGAAAAACATTTCCTCCTCGCCGCGATGGCTATGGAAAGGGCACGAGCGCTTGCCCGGCTGCACCACGTCATACGAAAAACCGAGATCTTTTGCGCCGAGCAATGGCCCGATGCGAACCGCGTCGCAGGCGAATTTTTCCCCCTGCTCGAAATGGTCGAGCTTGAGTTCATCAATATTGCGGACTCTGTCGTCGATGACGCTCATCGCTCATTCACCTGTCGATCTCCCCAAATACAATGTCCTGCGTGCCGATGATGGTC
Source organism: Betaproteobacteria bacterium (assembly GCA_043793345.1). Lineage (GTDB taxonomy): Bacteria > Pseudomonadota > Gammaproteobacteria > Burkholderiales > Usitatibacteraceae > UKL13-2. The sequence goes on from JAYVXF010000347.1 coordinate 3,927, forward strand.
ACCACGTCGGCAATCATGTGGCCGCGCGACATTTCATCGAGTGCCGCCAAATGCGGAAATCCCGGCGCACGAATCTTCAAACGATAAGGTTTGTTCGCACCATCGGAAACCAGATAAATACCGAACTCACCCTTCGGATGTTCTACTGCGGCGTAGGCCTCACCGACCGGGACATGAAAGCCTTCGGTGAAGAGTTTGAAGTGATGAATCAGCTCTTCCATGTTGGTCTTCATGCTCTCGCGCGAAGGCGGTGCGACTTTGTGGTCATCGCTGATGACGGGGCCCGGATTTTTACGCAGCCACTCGACGCATTGCTTGATGATCTTGTTTGACTCGCGCATTTCCTGCACGCGCACCAGATAGCGATCATACGAGTCGCCGTTGGTACCGATGGGGATGTCAAAATCCATGCGGTCGTAGACTTCGTAGGGCTGCTTTTTGCGCAGATCCCACGCGATTCCCGAGCCACGCAGCATCGGACCGGTGAATCCCAGATTCTGCGCACGCTCCGGCGTGACCACGCCGATGCCGACCAGTCGCTGCTTCCAGATGCGGTTATCGGTGAGCAGCGTTTCGTATTCATCAACGTAGGTCGGAAATCGTTTGGTGAAATCGTCGATGAAATCGAGTAGCGAGCCTTGCCGATTCTCGTTCATCTTGGCAATGGCTGCTGCATTACGACCATGCGTCACGGTGTACTGCGGCATGCGCTCGGGCAGGTCGCGATACACACCACCGGGACGGTAATAGGCCGCGTGCATGCGTGCACCGGAGACCGCCTCATAGGTATCCATCAAGTCTTCGCGTTCGCGGAAGGCGTAAAGAAAAACCGTCATCGCGCCCACATCCAGCGCATGCGCACCCAGCCACAGGAGGTGATTGAGGACGCGGGTAATCTCGTCAAACATCACGCGGATGTACTGGGCCCGCACTGGGACGGCAACACCCATCAATTTTTCAATCGCCATCACATAGGCGTGTTCGTTAACCATCATCGACACGTAGTCGAGACGATCCATGTACGGCAGATTTTGAATATAGGTGCGTGTCTCGGCGAGCTTTTCGGTCGCACGATGCAGCAGGCCGATATGCGGATCGGCACGCTGAATCACCTCGCCATCCAGCTCAAGCACCAAGCGCAATACGCCGTGTGCAGCCGGATGCTGGGGTCCAAAATTCATCGTGTAGTTTTTGATTTCAGCCACGATTATTTGCGCTCCGCGTAGTGTTCTTCGCGAATAACGCGCGGCACCACTTCGCGCACCTCAATCGTCACCGGCTGATAGACCACGCGCTGTTGTTCCGGGTCGTAACGCATTTCCACATTGCCGGTCACCGGAAAATCTTTTCGGAACGGATGACCGACAAAACCATAGTCGGTAAGAATGCGACGCAGATCCGGATGGCCATTGAAGACAATGCCGTAGAGGTCAAACGCTTCGCGCTCATACCAATTTGCTGCAGCCCAAATATCGTTTACCGAATCGATGATCGGAAAATCGTCGTCCGTGCAAAAACACCGCACTCGCAGGCGCCAGTTATGCTGAATCGACAACAACTGATACACCACCGCGAAGCGCGCACCATCCCATGCATCCGCGAAATCGGCGTAGTCCATGCCGGTAGCATCGATCAACTGGCTGAACATGAACGATGGATCATCACGCAAGGCTGTCATCACACTGGTCAGGTCAGCCGCTTTGATCTCGACGATCAACGCATCGTGTTCAACAATGAGTTTCGACACGCGCATGCCCAGCACGGTCTCAATACTGGTCTTCAGTTTTTCGAGTTTGGGAGACATTTTTCTAGCGGGCAATCGTGTTGGTGCGCTTGATTTTGTTTTGCAATTGAATCAGCCCGTAAAGCAATGCCTCGGCCGTCGGCGGACATCCGGGAACGTAAATATCCACCGGCACGATGCGATCACAGCCACGCACCACCGAGTAGGAATAGTGGTAATAGCCGCCACCGTTGGCGCAAGAGCCCATCGAAATCACCCAACGCGGCTCCGCCATCTGGTCGTAGACCTTGCGCAACGCCGGTGCCATTTTATTGCACAAGGTGCCGGCGACGATCATCACATCCGACTGGCGCGGGCTCGGACGAAATACAATGCCGAAGCGATCCAGGTCATAGCGCGACGCGCCCGCGTGCATCATCTCCACCGCGCAACAGGCGAGGCCAAACGTCATTGGCCACATCGAGCCGGTGCGTGCCCAATTAACCACGCTGTCGAGCGATGTGGTGACAAACCCTTGTTGTGAAATACCGCCTTCAGGCACGGGAGTTTTCCAATTTAATGATTCGACAACGCTTGAATTGCTAATTATTCATTGCGACTTGTTTCAACATTTACCAATCAGCTCTTTCACCCGGCCACGGGGGAAGGTTGGGATGGGGGCGATAATAATAATGACCCGCCGACCAGGCAGCTATGGAGATCGCGCCGCTATTCCCAATCCAGCGCACCCTTTTTCCACTCGTAAATGAATCCAATGACGAGGATGCCCAGAAAAAACACCATGCCCCAGAAACCGAACCAACCGATTTCCTGCAACACAATCGCCCAGGGAAACATGAATGCGATCTCAAGATCGAACAAAATAAATAGGATCGCAACGAGGTAATAGCGCACGTCGAATTTCATGCGCGCATCTTCAAAGGCCTCGAAGCCACACTCGTACGGGGAGAGTTTTTGCGGGTACGGGCGATCATTGCCCAGCAAAACGGTCAGCACTTTGGTGCCGATAAGCGGCAGCACACCGATGGCGACGCCGACAAAAATGAAAATCAGGATGGGAAAATAATTCTCGAGCATTTAGCTTATTACCTAGTTGCCAATTTTCACCTACCCCCGGTGCAGCGGGGACAACCCCCGCGAACTGCATTTCAAACAATGGTGCCGACGAAGAGACTCGAACTCTTACGCATTTCTGCACTGCCCCCTCAAGACAGCGTGTCTACCAATTCCACCACGACGGCATTATTCAAGCGTAATTTTACTGCGGAATTACTTCGGAATTTGTTGCGGCGCAGGTTTTTGCGTGTCCGTACTTGCCGGAGCAACGACCGGCGCGGGAGCCGTTGCAGGAATTGCGCCGGCGGCGCCGTCTTTGACGGGTGCTGACTGCATCACACCACCACCCATTACGCCGCTGGCCGATTTGGGCGCGTAAAAATAAGTGAGCCCCAGGCTCGTCACGAAAAAAATGCCTGCACATACCGCCGTTGAGCGCGACAAGAAATTCGCCGCACCAGACGAGCCGAACAAGCTTCCCGCCGAGCCGGTGCCAAACGCCGCACCCATATCAGCGCCCTTACCGTGTTGCAACAGCACCAGCACAACAATCGAAATCGCCAGCAACACGTGAATCGTCAAAATCGTATTTATCAACATGAGACTTTTTCCTTAACTTGCTACACCCAAATCCATTTGATCAGAACGCTTGGCCTACAAAGCGTTCCAGATACCCAAAAATTCTTCCGCCACCAACGATGCACCGCCGATCAACCCTCCGTCGATATTCGGCATATCGAACAATTCACGCGCATTGGATTTTTTCACGCTGCCACCATACAAAATCGGCAGATTATCACCCGCGCCTTTATCCAGCGCACTCACCTTGCCACGGAGAAACGCATGCACTTCTTCCGCCTGTGCAGGGCTGGCTGTCTTGCCAGTCCCAATTGCCCAGACCGGCTCATACGCCAAAATCGCTTTCGACAAACTGTCCACACCGTGCGTTGCAATGATTGCCTGCAATTGCCGCCAGACAACTTCCTGCGTTTGGCCGTTCCCGCGCTCTGCCAGCGACTCCCCGACGCAAACAATCGGTGTGAGCGATGCTTTCAGCGCCAACCCAAACTTAATCGCCACAGCCTCGTCGGACTCAGCAAAAATTGCCCGGCGCTCCGAATGCCCCACCAGCGTGTAGCGGCTACCAAACTCCGCGACCATCAACGCGGCAACGTCGCCCGTATAAGCGCCCGACTCGAAGCGGCTCACATCTTGCGAACCCCAGCCGATGTTTGAGCCATTAAGCGCCGCTTGTACTTGGGATAAGTAGGGTGCCGGAACACAAACGCCACAGGCTTTGCCAGCCTTGGCGAGCACCGCCGATTTCAGCGCATCGAGCAAGGCCGCGTTGGACGCGAGAGCGCCATTTAGCTTCCAATTACCAATGACAAAACGGTTGCGCACGCGACTTTTTCCGAGGAACAGCAAAGCACGCGATTATAGCGTGTAAGTGCAACCCCGGCAAACTGCCAATGAGCTGAAACGTGCAATTAGCGCTGCATATCCCGTCGGCTCTCGGAGCTCTGATCTGACGAGCCTACCGTAGCCAAAAGCGTCTTTTTGATTTTGTCGCGCGCCTGAAGAAATGGCGATGCCAGCGCGGCTTCCCCGAGATAGGCGTCGAGATCCATGTATTCCCGGCGTAGACGCCCTACGAGACCAAGGAAGGTATCGGTCAGCTGTGGGTCAAACTGGCGACCGCGCAACGACATGATCTCGGTCATCGTGCTATCCAACGACCACGCCTCCTTGTACGGTCGCTTGTGGGCAAGGGCATCGAATACATCGGCCAACGCCGTAATGCGCGCGGCAAGCGGTATTTTTGTGCCCGCCAGGCCGCTCGGGTAACCGGTTCCGTCCCACCATTCGTGATGAAAGCGCGCAATCTCCTCAGCCGTTTGCATTTGCGCGATATTGCTATTCGCCAATACTTCCGCACCGATGGTGGTGTGGGTCTTCATGACTTCGCGCTCTGCGTAATTCAATTTTTTAGGTTTCAGCAAAATGCCATCGGGAATGCCCACTTTGCCGATATCATGCAGCCGCGCCGCGATGTCGATCATGAAAATCATCTCGTCGTCGCAACCGTGCTCTTTGGCCAACAGCGAGGCCAGACGCCCGACCCGATAGGAATGAGCGCCCGTGGAATCGTCGCGCAATTCAGCTACGACGGCCATGCGCTCCATCGATTCCACCTGCGCTTTGAAAAGTGCTTGCTTGGCGACGCGACCTTCGAGGACTTCTTCGCGTGTAGTTAAACGGCGGATCGCGTTGGCCTCGTCCTCAATTGCGGGATGGAGCTGCTCCAAATGCAACTTTACGTGCTGGAGGACATTCTGTTTTTGCGTGGTGCTTTGATTGTCCAAAAGCTGCCGCAGATAAATTAATGCTTGTTCGGGTTTGCCGATGAATTCGAATGCCTTGACTAATGCGACCAAGACGTCTCGAGTGGTGATTTTTAGCTTTTTTGCCCGGTCGAGTGTGCTAACCAGCCGTGTAATTCCGACATCCACCTGACCGGTAAACACCTCTGAAAGGCCCTCGGCAACTGACGCAAATACATCCGCGCGCGGCGATTTCGATTCTGCCGCAAACTGCCGTCCTAGTTTGGCGTGCTCTTTTGCCCCTTCGAAGTTGCCCGCCTCCACGAGGAGCCGTGTGTAGTGGTTTTCGATTAGCGACCGATTGAGCAGTGTATGGACGTCTTTTGGGGCAGGCGAAAATTCAACGGCGCGCTCAATTGACATTAGGCCGTGTCGAATTTCATCAAGATTTAGGTGGCATAGCGCAATATTGGAAAAAATTGCCGACCGGGTGTGAGCCAAAGCAGGCTCAACAGAAGCAAACGTGTCAGCCTTTTCGAAACACGCCAATGCCTCGCGATAAAGGCCGCTATAAATTAACGCAGCACCAAGATTAACCCAGACCTTGACCTGACCAGTCGGGTCACGGAGCCCCTCTGCTAAAGACAATGCGTCTGCGTAAGCTTCCATTGCGTTCGGCAACCCACCCGAATCGGCGGAACAGATTCCCAGCGCGATAAGCGCATCCAGCGTAGCTTTGGGTTCCGACGCTTCCAGGCCGAGCGCACGCGCTTTTTGGGCGATAGGAATGGCGCGAAATGCTTGACCTGATACATACAGGAACCTAATCGCATCAAGCATCAGTTTCAATTGTGCCGGCACGTCGATACGAACCTGGGCGAGTTGCGTGGCAAGCGTCTCCATCAAGCCCAGATCCGCACAATGGCCGTCACGTGTGGCAAGCGATATTACCTCGCTTGCTTGATCGAAAATTGCCTTGTCGCCAAACATCGACATTGAATCCATCGAATTCATGAGTACAGAACCCCTTGCAATTCTCTTTAATACCACAGTATCTTGCAAAAAAATGTGAACTGCATCACATTTTCAGACTATTTTACGTTCAACCCCTAAGGAGCACACCATGAGCAAAGAACTGAATATTGTCGACACCCTCGTTACCGAAGCCTCAGAAGTCGCCGTCCAGCCTGAAATGATCAAACTCAGCGACCTGTCTCTGGCACTTGTCGGCGGTGGCAGCGCAACGGTGTTGTGGTAAGACTCCTACGCAGCCAAAAGCTGTATCACCCTAGCCCCAACCACCGACTCAGCCCGATGACTAACAAACACCGTACTCCTCACGTAGCCTGAAACCCCGTCACGAATCACCTGCTCCTGCTTTGAATCGACCTGATCAAGCGTCTCGTCCATAAACAGCACTTGGGGATTGCGGTATAGCGCACGCGCAAGCATTACGCGTTGCTTTTGCCCACCCGAGAGACTCATCCCCAAGCTACCGACAATGGTGTTGTAGCCCATTGGTGTTCCGGTAATTTCAGAATCTATTTGCGCGACTCGCGCACACGTCCGTACCCGCTCAGGGTCGTGATCGGCATCGAAAAAGCTGATGTTGTCTTCAATCGTGCCGACGAATAAATGATCGTCTTGCATTACCGCGCCGATTCGCGCGCGGTACTGGCCGAGATCCCAATCGCGCAAATCACGGCCGTTTACCAATACCTGCCCTTCAGTCGGCTTGAGCAAGCCCAGCAGCACCTTGAGCAGCGTGGTTTTTCCGCAGCCGCTTGGGCCAACGAGCGCGACGATTTCACCGGGCCGGATAACCAAATTAACGCCACGAAACACCATTCCCTCGGGCCCATAGGCAAAGCCGAGATTCTTCGCCTCGATCATCATTGCCTCCGCGCCTTCCGCGAATACCGCTGCGGTGCTCGACGACGTTTCTGCTTCCGCCAACGCGATATCGGCGATGCGTTCGGCGTGCAAATCGAGCATCCGAAACTCATTCCACTTGTCGATGAGATTGTTGATACGCCCTAAAAACACCAGCTTAAAACCTAAAAACGCATACAACATGCCGACGGAAAATTTGCCGTCCATCACCAGCAGCGCGCCCATCCAGACGACGATGATGCTTTCAATGCCAAAAATCAGCGCGTTGGTGCCGCGCTGAAAAATGCCAACGTGCTGCACTTTCACGCCGGCATTGATTTGATCCACCACCAGATTTTGATAGGCACCGCGCCGCTCGTTTTCGCGCATGTTGAGCTTGATGGCCATCATGCCGCGCAGCGTTTCGATGAAATGGGTACTTGCTTTGGCTTCGTGTGCGAGTTGCTCATCGGTTGCGTAGCGCTGCGGGTAGAAAAAATACCAGCGCAACAACGCGTAAAGCAGCGCCGCCGTGATCACCACCGTCGTCAGCTTCACACTGTAAAAAGCCATCACAGCCAGCGTGATCAACACCATCACGCCGTCGATGAACGTCTCCACAAATGTGGTTGAGAGCGTTTTCTGGATGACATCGACGCTGCGAAATTTGGAAACAATATCGCCGATATTGCGCTTCTCAAACCAGGCCAGCGGAAGCTTCAGCAGGTGATCAAACAACGCCGTGAGCAATCGCAAATTAAATCGCGTGCTCAGGTAAACGCCGATCCACGCGCGCACGGCCGAGACCACCACCTGAATCAGCACCAGCGTGCCGAAAGCAATGCCCAGCACGGTGAGCAAATCAGCATCGCGCCCGACCAGCACACGATCCACCACCAGTTGCAGGAAAAACGGCATGGCGATCGCAAATACTTCCAGCGTGAGCGACAGCAGCACCAGTTGAAATACGGTTCCGCCAAGTCCGGATCCCATCGACAGCAACTGCCAGGCGCTGACTTTTTCGCGCTCGTCTACCTTGCGAAAATCCTGATTCGGTGTGAATTCCATTGCCACACCGGTGAAATGTTTCGACGCCTCGGCGAAATTAAGCCGCCTCTTGCCGCGACCGGGATCGTGTACATAAATGTATTTGCCCTTGACGCCAACCAGCACCACAAAATGATTCATGTCCCAATGCAATACGGCCGGCAAATGCAATTTCGCCAGCGACTCCAGTTGCACCTGTACCCCGCGCGCAGCCAAGCCCATCGCGGTCGCGACCTGCGAGACATGCTTTAAGGTCACGCCCTTTAACGATGGCGAAAGCCGCATGCGCATGGCCGACAAATCGGTCAAGTGGCCGTAGTAGGACGCGACCATGGCCAGACACGCGATGCCACACTCGGGCGCTTCACTTTGCAGAATGACCGGCACGCGCCGTCCAAACAAGCCGCTAATCACAGACGACCCCGCAGTTGCAGCACCGGCTCAAAAATCCATTCGAGCAGGCTTCTTTTTTCGAGCAGAATGTCGGCGTTGACCAGCATGCCCGAGCGCAACGGAATCTCCTGACCCATCGCCTCGACCGATTGCCGGTCGAGCTTCGCGGTGATGCGGTAGGCTGGCTCACGCACGGTCAGCGGGCCGATTTTGTCGCCCGGCGACCAGACCGTTTGACTCACATCCGCGATCACACCGCGATACTGGCCGAATCGTTCATACGGAAATGCTTCGTAGCGCAACGATACTTCTTTGCCCTTGGTCACGAAGCCGATGGCGCGCGTCGGCACCAGTAATTCGACTTGCAGTTTGCTGCCCGCAGGCAGAATGGTCGCGAAAGTCGCATCGGCTGCGACTGATTGCCCGTTACTCACCGTTATGTTGGTGACGATGCCGGTGATCGGTGCCTTGATGATGGTCTCGCGTTTCGCTTCTTCCTGCACCATCGTTTGCTGCAACTCACTGATCTGGCGGTTGACCTGCTCCTCCTGCGCGCGCGCGCGCAGCGCGACCGAGGGCTCTTCAAGTTTTGCTGTGGCGAGATCGCGCTCCAGCGTTGATTTTTGGCGTTTCAGGGCTTGCAATTTTATTTCCTGATCGGTTGCGTCGTCCTGCTTTTGCCGCGCCGCGATGTCCGAGGCGAATTTCTTTTCGGCCAGTTGCGCCCAGCGCAACGCTTCCGCTTTTGCCGATGTCAGCCGCTGCGTCTGCAAACGGATATCGGTGCCAATCTGCGTGATCTCGTTTTGCAGGTCGGCTGCTTTTTTGCGCACTTGCTGAAGTTGCTGCAAGGCCAGCTCGCGCATCTGGCCCTGTTCTTTTTCCAGACTGCCACGGCGCTGCGTGATCTCGCCCGACACCACGGCAGCGGTCGATGTCGACGCGGATGTGGCGCGCTCAAGCGAGATGCGCGCCATCGGTACGCCCTCCTTGATTTCCTGACCTTCTTTCACCAGCAATTCGGCAACGCGCCCGGAATCGGTGAACGAAACTTTGGCCGCGCCGACATCAAGCTGCAAATACCCCTCAGCACGCTCTCGGCGCGTGTACTGGCCCCACACGGCCACCGCAATCATCATCCCAGCCGCGACCAGGCCGAGTAACGTCAGCACCCAAAACGGCAGCGGGCGCGCAATCGTTGCCTCGCCGAGAAATTTCTCGCGCAGCGCATCGATTGCTTCCTGACGGAATAGTTTGTTTGACATTGGCCGTTTTTTCTCCAGCGTCCGCGCGGTCGGAGTGCCGTTTGGGAGTGCGTGCGGCGATTGTAAAGCATGTGGCCAATGCGGTGCGATCAAGTGTCACAGATTCGCAACATGGCAGACATCGCGGCGTCATAAACGCTGCGTAGTATTTGTTTCGCAAGGCCTCCTCCCGCCGATCAGCTGTCGCCGTTAGAATGCGGTGAATCGCTTCGGTGGACATTCAGCGGCATCGTGCAGACGATGCCGTTTTTTTTGACCCTAAGAGTTAAAGGTGTGAGGCTCAACGACAGGCGATGCGGCGTTTTCTTGTGGTGCGCAAACAGACGTGCAGGAAAAGTGAAGTCTGGCACTGGTGGGGCTTCTGGCGATCTTTTGCTCTGCAAAGCCCACCAGTGCTTGAGTTTGATCTAAATTTGCATCGCGGTTACGCAAGTCAGATCCCGGTAGCGCAGAACGCCGGTTACGTTAGTGCAAATCAAAATCAGCGGTATTTTGTAACTCCCGTCACTTTGACCAAGGCGGGAATCCAGAATTTCTGATGTGCCAATCACGCAGAAAAAATTAACCCAAGAGCGTTACTGACTATCAATTAGCCGTAAGAAGAAGCTTTAGCGCAGGCTCAATGCGCGCGTCTGCGCGTACGTGCGAGCTCGCGCCGATCCAATGTGTTCGCCGCGACCGGCCCGACTTTCAACGGGTAATCAGACACGGGCAGCGCGTCGGCACCCTTCGCTTGCAGCATCGCCTGATCCGCAGTCGCCTTCTGTCGCACCCGCAACTTTTCCATTGGTTGCGACGCGTTACTCGCGGGCTGCTCGATGCCGACAGCCGCATCATGCGGCGCAGTTGCGTCTGGCAGCGGTGGCTCAGGCGATGCTTTGACTTTGGCTTTGGTTGTCATTAGGCGTCCTCCGTGGATGACCGTGAATACGTTCACCGCTATCCTGCTCCCCAAGCGCAAGGTTGGATGTAGGACGATGCCGCATTGCGCGCAGGCGTTCGTCTGGCAACCGATGTTGAACGTGATCAATGCCGGATCGCTAACGACCCTCGAGCGGATAAACCGGATCGTTATAACCTGGCGTCGATGGATGTCCGCGCGACACCAGTGAATCCACCAATGCCTCATCGTCTGCACTGATCACGCAATCGAGCGCGCCCAAATAATCTTCCCACTGCGCCAGCGTGCGCGGCCCGGCGATCACGGCGCTCACGGCTTTGCTGGCCAATACCCATGCGGTCGCAAAATGTGTGAGCGAGGTGCTGCTTTTATCGCAATGCGCCTTCAAGGTCTGCGCGATCACCAATGACTCCACACGGAATTCAGTTTCCATGATGCGTTTGTCGCCGCGCCCTGCGCGGGTGCCCTCGGCCGGTTTGCTGCCGGGCGCGTACTTGCCGGAAAGCACGCCGCGTGCGATCGGGCTGTACGGCACCACGCCGATGCCGTGATGCGCGCATGCGGGCAGCACGTCGACCTCAGGCTGGCGGTTGAGAAGATTGTAATAAGGCTGGCACACCACAGGGCCTGGCATGTTCAATGCGCGCGCCATGTGGACGACCTCGGCGATACGCCAGCCACGAAAATTCGACACGCCCCAATAACGAATCTTGCCTGCCCGGATCAACGCATCAATCGCACGCAGCGGCTCCGCCAAATCCATGCCGTTGTAATCGCGGTGCAAATAATAAATATCGATGTAGTCGGTGGCGAGCCGTTGCAGGCTGGCCTCGCACTCGCGCATCATCCAGGTGCGCGAATAGCCCGCCTCATTCGGGCGATCAGACATTTTGTTGCCGATCTTGGTGGCGAGAATCCAGTCGTGGCGGTTGGCCTTGAGCAACTCCCCGACCATCGTTTCCGATTTACCGGTCGAATAAACGTCGGCCGTGTCGATGAAATTCACGCCGTGCTCGTGCGCGTGCGTAACGATGCGGCGCGCCTCGTCGATGTCGGTCTGGTCGCCGAACATCATGGTACCCAGACAAAGTGTGGAGATCTTGAGCGGGCTTTTGCCGAGGTTGCGATAGTGCATTTTGGATCTTTCGAGGTTGAGAAAGGACTGCAAATTGGCTGCGTTCGTTTGCGTCCACGCCCGCATCGGCTACGTTTGATGACAGGTATATGGTCGTTACGCCTACATGGCGTTTGCCATCGTGGGGTCAAGCTTAGGCATCAACATCAATCGCAACAGGAGGTTTACATGTTCACCCGCAAGCTGATTCTAAGCGCAATCATCGCGTCGACCTTTGGCACATTCGCGCCAGCAGTCATCGCGCGAACCGAAGTCTATATCAACGTGCCACCGCCTGCGGTGCGCTATGAGGCTGTGCCCGCACCACGCGCGGGCTACGTCTGGTCACCGGGCTACTGGAACTGGCGCAACAATCGCCACGTGTGGTCGAACGGTCGCTGGGAGCGCAATCGCGCTGGCTACTACTACCACCCGAATCGTTGGGTGGAACGTGATGGCCGCTGGCGCAACGAGCGCAGTCGCTGGGATCGCAATCGTCCCATGGGAGATCGCGACGGCGACGGCGTGCCCAATCGATTAGACCGCAATCCGGACAATCCGCGCAAGCGTTAAGCGCTTATACAAGGTGTCAGGTTCGTTGACTTTACAACGGGCGCACCGCGGTCGATCAAAAACAGAGTGGCGTTGGCATGGCCGCCACCGACCATAACGATTTAGGAGAGCGACATGAACAGACTAAAAAAATACATTTTGCTTGCGGCAATGTTTTTTTGCGCAGCCAGTTTCGCCAACACCTTTACCTCGGACTTATCCGATCTCTGGTGGAACGAGAAGGAATCGGGCTGGGGCGTAAACGTTAACCATCAACGCGAGGTTGTTTTTCTCACGTTTTTCGTATACGGTGCCGACGGCCGTGGCACTTGGTACACCGGACAGGCCTCGCTCACCGGGAAGGATTCACGGGGCGCCGACATTTATACGGGCGGCATGTACACGTTTAGCGGACCGACCAATGGCACCCCGTTCAATCCCGCCAATGTCGTCAGCCGCAATGCAGGGACGGTGACATTCACCGCGTTTTTGGACAGTGCGACATTGACCTACACGGTCGACGGCTTGGCCGTCGATAAAGTCGTTACACGCCAGACCTTCCGCAACAATGATCTCAGCGGCGTCTACATGGGAGCGATCAAGGAAATTCAATACGGCTGCCAGCCTCCCGCCAGCAGCGGTGAGTCGATGAGCAATGTTGAATTCAATGTGACCAATACCGCCACGACATTTTCGATGACCGCGAAGAAAGCCGACGGCAGTGTCTGTAGCTATAACGGCAACTACGTGCAAAACGGGCGTCTGGGTCGTTCACAGGGTAGCTATACATGCCCAGGCGGTGCCACGGGAACGTATGACGCGTTCGAGCTCGAAGGCAATATGCAAGGCTTGCTCGGGCGATTTTTTACCAACGGCAGCCTCTGTGACTCAACGGGTCGCTTCGCCGCAATGAGAAAGTAGCACCGCGAAACCAGCAGGCGGCGTTAGCACACAGCTGGGAACTTCTAAAAACCGTGTCTTACCGGCGAAGGTCGGTATCCAATTTTGTACAAATATTTGAAGCTAAAAGCAAATTAGATCCCGGCCCGGCGCAACCCCTGTGGTTGTTCGCCGGGAAGACACGGTTTTGAGGTTTTAATAAGTTCCCAAGTATGTAGATCAAGCACTGGCGCGCCTCTGCGGCACAAATGCCGCCGCAAGGCGCGCCAGTGCTTGTGTTTGCTGAGTGGATCAATATCGACGATGACGATTTAGCTGCGCAGAGCGACGCGTCGTCACGAACTGAATGTCGGCGCAACTAATCGCTATCGTAATCGGCGCCCATCCCTTCAACATCATCATTCTTGCGAGCCTTGTCTACGCGCTCTTTCAGCGATAAAGCGGTGGCGCTGAAGTCTTGCAGCGGCACCGGCTGGGCAATGCGCAGCGCGGGGTGCTCAATGACGTGTAGCGTTTGCACATCGGTGAGTCGCTGGTGGGAAACCCACTGCTGGGCAATCGGTATCACAATCGCCAACGCGGCAACCACCACAAGTGCCAGACGCGCGGTGTGCCAATGGCGCGGGTCAGCCAGCCGCAAGTGGAAGCGCACCGTCATCGCCGCGACCATCACCACCACCGGCTCGGTAATGCGCGCGGGCCATAGCCAGGACATCGAGAACGCGAGCAGTTCGAGCGAATTCAAAATAAGCACGCCGCACAAATAACCCGCAGAGGCGATCGCCAGATGCGAAAAGAACCGGTCGGTACCAGTGACCAATCGTCCGTACAGCGCATACATCGCGCTCCACAAACAGAGGCCGGCGGCGAGCGCGCTTAAGCCATATAAATACGGCGGCGATTTTTCCTGCACGTCGTTAAGCCATAGTTGCCACACGCCATAGGCGAGCACCAGCAGCAGACCCAGCAGCGCGAGCGGCCACGCCGCGCGTCTTGACAGGACACGTTCCGCCGCAACGGGCCAATCGCTGGAGCGCACGCGAATCAGGGCGTGACCGAGACGATAGCTGTCGTCGCTTTTGATTTCATGCACTGCCGCGCGCTTATTGCGCGACGTGATGATGCCGTTGCTGGTACCCAGATCAACCAGGCGCGCCGTGCCGTCGGTGCCAATTTCCAATCGAGCGTGGTGAGCCGCGCAATACGGATCGTCCAATACCAGGTCGTTGTCAAGCGCGCGGCCGATGCGGACGCTGGCTCCGGATTCAGGCAAACCTGTTGTCTGCACCGGCACGCGCGCGAGCACACTGCCGTCACGGTGCAAGTGTTCAACAAACCAGCTCATTGCAGCCGCTCGAGAAACATGCGGCTCAAGCGCTGGCCGTTGTCGAATGAAAAACCGTTCAGCGTTAAGGTGCTCGTCAAGCGTTCGCGCGCATCATCGACCTGAGTCGCGTTGACGGTGAAGTTGTAGATACCTTCAAATTTGCGGAAAGCCTTTAAGCATATGGCGACACGGTAAACATGGGTCGTGCCGCGCACGTAATCATCGCGGCATTCATCGGGCGTGAGTTCGCGATTGCCGGCGCGGAAAAACGACGACGCCGATGGCTTGATTGCACCCACGGCGAGAAATTGTGCGGTCGCGAGTTTGTCATTGCGCAGCAGCACATGCTGAACGCCGAGTGAGCCGGTGTATAAATTGCCGCGCACGAATAAATCCGAGCGAAGGGTGCAATTGAGCGTGTCACGCTGATAGCGAAGCCGCTCACCATCGCGTCCACCGGCCCAGCATTTGGTGAGGCTGCCATCGAGCGTCGGCACGTTGCGGCCCGACAAGGTCTGGGTGGCGAAGCCCGCGCGGGCGTTGGCGACTGCGCCGGGCGGCGCAACAGCGACGGCGCCCGTCGGCGCAATAGCAGCAGCCGCATTGACTGGCGCGCCGGGCGCTATCTTGTCAATGGTGCTGGTCAGATTCAGCAGCTTGCCGGCCACGAAATTCTGATGCACCAGCAACTGTCGGCCGACTTCGCTGCGCCATTCCTTGCGCAACGGCGCGTCAATCGCCCGATCAAGCAGGTCGCGCGCGTAACGTACCGGCACGAGAAAACTCAACAGCACGCCGCCGCGATGCGTCGCGACATTGACGCCCACGACACGGCCCGCTTCGTCGATGGTCGGCCCGCCGCTCATCCCGGAATTGAGCGCACCGGAGAACAACATCTGCTCGTAAATTTGCGATTCGACCAGGCCGTTATAGATCCCCTCCGAGATCAAAAAGCCCAGCTCTAGCGGATTGCCCAGCGAAAAAATTCGCTCACCCTGTGAAAGCGCCGTGTCGCGCAATGCAAAGGCTGTCCACGGCAGTGCATCGACGACCGGCTCGCTGCGCAGCAGCGCAAGATCGTGGATCACGTCGACCGCGACCAGCGTCGCCTTGACGGTGCGCTCGGAGGTCGGGCGCAGCTCGATGCGGAATTTTTCCGGGTCGATCGCCAGCGACGAAACAACGTGATAGTTGGTCAGCAGCCAGACGCCTTTCGGCCCATCGTCGCGCACCACAAAACCGGAGCCGAGCGAGGATTGTTCATTGGCGCTGTTGAGCAGCACGCGCACCTGCACGAGGCGATCCTTGTAGCGTGAAAACAAATCTCGCGCCGACGCCGACGGCGCGGGCAGCGGAATTTGCGCGGCTGTCGTGATCGCAGCTTTTGCGGCCGTTGCCGCATTGTCGAAACCGGTATTCTTGCCGGGCAGTTGCTGTGCGTGCGCCGGCGATAAATAGACACCGCAAAAAATCAGGCCGCAAACCCAAGCCGGACACGATTGAAAAAAGCCCATTCCCTCCCGCTGGCAGCGCTTCATCCGCCCTTCCGCCGTTCCATTATTTTTCGCCGATTCACGGTCGGTGCAATACCCTCAGGCGGGTTCGCCAATGTTTTCAAGGTAAAAAATGTACCGACAATCGCGCGTGCGTTGGCGTGCCCCAGCTCAAGACCGGTGACGTCGGCGACCAGCGTGGCCAGCGTCTTGCGGTCGAGATCATGTGCATCGGGATATTTGGCGTAGAAAGTTGGAAAGCCGATTTTCATTCCCTCGGCCACGACCGCTGCGACTTTCGCGGGGTCACGCAAACGCAGGTACATGTCGGTTGGCGTGCCTTCCGTTGTGAGCAAGCCGATGCGTTTAGCCAGCGCGATGAAGGCACGATCGGATTCGCGGCCGAAGCCGAGCTTGAAGCGCAGGAAATCGTGCGAAAAAACCGGCGGCGTGTCGAACTCCTGAATCTTGGCGAACACTTGCGCGATGGTGCCATAAGCAAACATGAAGGGGGGATATTGCGGGGCCATGTGGTTCTCCGGTAATATTTTCGCAATTGCGGCGCGGTACTTTTGTTTGAATTTTGGCTATTTGTTATACGCCATTTTCGCACTTGAAATAATAGCGCAATTGCCGTGGTGCAGGATATTTTGCTGTTGGTTAAACATGAACCGCATGGCGTACCGGTATAAAGAGCGGAATTTCTTGACGGAACACCCTTTTCCACCTAACCTTCGCCCTTAAGCGTATTGCACGTCTGGGGAGAGCACGATTGATGTTGATCGTCGCCGAAGGCGCAACTCCCGGAATCGCTCAGGTAAATGTACCTAGACTGCATAGCTTCTCTGGAGAGCGCGTTGTGACTGCCACGTGAGTTGGCGGGGCAGACGCCACCGAAGGGGCACACGGGCCTGGTTGGTTTAGCCCGTAATCTCTCAGGTACAAGGACAGAGGGGAGGTTGGCAAAGCGTCTGGCGATCATCGTCAGACGCTGTTGCCAACCTCCCTTTTTTGTTTTTGGAGATTACCGTGTCCGACATCGCAAATGCGCTCAAGCGCACCCCACTGTTTGCCGCGCATCAGCGCGCCGGTGCCAAGCTGGTTGATTTTGGCGGCTGGGAAATGCCACTTCACTACGGCTCACAAATTGACGAGCACCACGCAGTGCGGCGGCACGCGGGAATGTTCGATGTTTCGCACATGCGCGCAATCGAGGTTGAGGGCCCGGACGCGGCGGCATTTTTACGCCATGCACTTGCCAATAACATCGACAAACTCACCACGCCGGGACGTGCGCTTTATTCGTGCCTGCTCAATGTCGATGGCGGTGTGATCGACGATTTGATTGTTTATTATTTGACACCAACGCATTACCGCCTGGTGGTCAATGCGGGGACCGCTGAGAAAGATCTGGCGTGGCTTCAGTCGAGCCAAGTTTCGGCTGGCTTTGCGGTCAAGCTCACACCGCGCAATGATGTGGCGATGATCGCGGTGCAGGGTTCTGACGCGCGACGCATTGTTGGCAAGCTTCTACCTGAAGCGGCCGACGTAATTCGCGCGATGAAACCGTTCAATAGCGCAACCATTGGCGATGATTTCGTCGCCTGCACTGGCTACACCGGCGAAGATGGTTTCGAGATCATTGTCCCCGCCGATAGTGCTGTCGATCTTTGGCAGCAGTTGCATGCGGCGGGCGTCAGCCCCTGCGGCTTGGGCGCGCGCGACACGCTGCGGCTTGAGGCGGGCATGAATTTGTACGGGCGGGACATGACCGAACTTACGACCCCGCTTGAGTCCGGCCTCGCGTGGACGGTGGAATTAAAAACGGCGCGTGACTTTATCGGTCGCGATGCACTCGTTGCGAAACCACTGACGCTGCAAATGGTCGGGTTGGTGTTGAACGCGCCGGGTGTTTTACGTGGCCACCAGATTATTCACACGGCAAACGGCCAGGGTGAAATTACCAGCGGCAGCTACTCACCGACGCTTGGCGCCTCCATCGCATTGGCGCGCATTCCAGTCGGTGTCGCTATCGGTGACACGGTGCAGGCGGAGGTGCGCGGCAAGCGCCTCGATTGCCGCGTGGTGAAAATCCCTTTTGTACGCAATGGCCAGTCACGCATTTAATATTTTTTCATTTTCAGGAGAAGCCGCATGAATATTCCACCCGAGCTGAAATACACCGAGAGCCACGAATGGATTCGCACCGAGCCCGATGGCACGCTCACCATCGGCATCACCGATCACGCGCAGGATGCGCTTGGCGATCTGGTGTTTATCGAGTTGCCGACCGTGGGGAAAACTTTCGCCGCAAAGGAAAACTGCGTGGTGCTTGAGTCAGTCAAAGCGGCGTCGGACGCGTATGCGCCGGTGGCGGGCGAGGTCATTGCCGTGAATACGCCATTGACCGATGCGCCGGAATCGCTCAATGCGACGCCGTACGAATCGTGGCTGTTCAAAATGAAACCAGCGGCGGATGGATCGCTCGCCGGTCTCCTCGATGCGGCGGGCTATGCGGCCAGCATTGGCGCGGCATAAACAAATGACTGAAAATCGCCCCACACTCGAATCCCTGCTTTCCCGCGATGCCTTCATCGGTCGCCACATCGGCCCATCGCCCGACGATCAACGTGCGATGTTAAGCGTGCTGAACCGCGCGACGCTCGAGGCCTTGATCGACGACGTGGTTCCCGCAGCGATCCGCTCGTCCGCACCGCTTCAATTGCCGCCCGCGCAGAGCGAGCCGGAAGTATTGGCTGCGATGAAAAAAATCGCCGCGAAAAACAAAGTCTTCAAAAATTACCTCGGCATGGGCTATGCGCATTCGCACACGCCCGGCGTGATCCTGCGCAATGTGCTGGAGAATCCAGCCTGGTACACGGCATACACGCCTTATCAGCCGGAGATCTCGCAGGGGCGGCTGGAAGCGTTGCTTAATTTTCAAACCATGGTCAGCGATCTCACGGGACTGGATATCGCCAACGCATCCCTGCTCGACGAGGCCACTGCGGCGGCCGAAGCGATGGCGCTGGCGCGGCGATTTGCAAAAAATAAAAGCAGCAAATTTTTGGTGTCCGATCAGTGCCACCCGCAGACCATCGAGGTGATTCGCACCCGCGCTGCGGGTCAGGGCATCGAGGTAATTGTCAGCGACGCAGCAGACGCGGCACAACAGGATATTTTTGGTTTGTTGCTACAGTACCCGGCCTCGACCGGCGCAGTCGTCGACCATCGTAAATTAATTCTTTCGGTGCAAATCAAAGGTGCCGTCGTCGTGATGGCGACCGATTTGCTAAGCCTTACCTTGCTCACGCCGCCTGGCGAATTGGGCGCTGATATTGCCGTTGGCAATTCGCAGCGCTTCGGCGTGGCGATGGGTTTCGGCGGGCCGCACGCGGCTTTCCTTGCATGCAAAGACGCGTACAAGCGCCAGCTTCCCGGGCGCTTGGTTGGCGTATCGGTTGATGTCGTGGGTAACCCCGCCTACCGGCTCACCCTGCAAACGCGCGAACAACACATTCGCCGCGAAAAAGCGACCAGCAACATCTGCACCGCGCAGGCGCTGCTGGCAGTGATGGCGGCGATGTACGCGTCGTATCACGGCCCGACTGGATTGAAACGCATTGCGCTGTATGTGCATCGGCTTGCTGCGACGTTTGCGAACGGTCTGATGCAACTCGGTCACAAGGCCGCAGACGCCAGTTTTTTCGACACTGTGAAAATTCGTACCGGCGCTGAGACCGATACAATTTTCCAGCGCGCGTTGGCGAAGAAAATAAATTTGCGCAAAGTCGATACCGAAACGCTCAGCGTCTCGCTCGACGAAACCACTACCGCAGATGACATCGACGTGCTCTGGCAACTATTTGCCACCACCGGCAAAACGATGCCAGCCTTCGCAGCTGTCGAAGCCTCAGTAAACGTGATGCTACCCGCCGATTTGCAACGCACCTCCGCCTATCTCACCCATCCGGTATTCAATCGCTATCACTCCGAGACCGCGATGCTGCGCTACCTGCGCATGCTGGCGGATCGCGATCTCGCGCTCGACCGCACCATGATTCCGTTGGGTTCTTGCACCATGAAGCTGAATGCAACCACCGAAATGATCCCGGTGACCTGGCCGGAATTCGCCGACATCCATCCATTCGCACCAGACGATCAAACCGTCGGCTATCGCGAGATGATTACGGGTCTGGAAAAAATGCTTTGCGAAATCACCGGCTACGATGCGGTCTCGCTGCAACCGAACTCAGGCGCGCAGGGCGAATACGCAGGCCTGCTCGCGATTCAGGCCTACCACCGCGCACGCGGTGACGCGCATCGCAACATCGTGCTGATCCCAAGCTCCGCACACGGCACCAATCCAGCCTCGGCGCATCTGGCCGGCATGGAAGTAGTGGTGGTTGCATGCGACAGTGATGGCAATGTTGATGTCGCTGATCTCACACGTCAGGCTGAATTGCACAAAAACGATTTAGCCGCGCTGATGGTGACGTACCCTTCCACCCACGGCGTGTTCGAAGACGCGATTGTCGATATCTGCAACATCGTGCATCAACACGGCGGCCAGGTGTATCTCGATGGCGCGAATATGAACGCACTGGTCGGCACGGCGCAGCCGGGCAAATTCGGTGCGGATGTATCGCATCTGAATTTGCATAAAACATTTTGCATCCCGCACGGCGGCGGCGGGCCCGGTGTCGGCCCGGTGGCGGTGCGTGCGCACTTGGCACCTTACCTGCCTGCGCGTGCGACGATTGATGTTGATCATCCGGTCGGCCCGGTAAGCGCAGCGCCTTACGGCAGCGCCAGCATTCTCGCCATCTCTTGGGCCTACATCACGCTGATGGGTGCGGAAGGATTGAAGCAAGCGACGCAAGTGGCGATATTGAATGCCAACTACATCGCTGCAAAATTGGCGCCGCATTATCCGGTGCTCTACACGGGAAAAAGCGGACTGGTCGCGCACGAATGCATTCTCGACCCGCGTGTGCTCAAGGAAAAAACCGGCATCAGCGCCGAAGACATCGCCAAACGCCTGATCGATTTTGGCTTTCACGCGCCGACACTTTCATTCCCCGTCTCCGGCACGCTGATGGTCGAGCCGACCGAAAGCGAATCGAAGGAAGAGCTGGATCGCTTCATTCAGGCCATGATCACCATCCGCGAAGAAATCCGCGCGGTCGAGGATGGCACCATTGATCGCGACGACAACCCGCTGCGCAATGCGCCACATACGGCCGCGATGGTGATGGCGGACGCCTGGCTGCACGACTACACGCGTGAGCGCGCCGCGTTCCCTGTCAAAAATTTGGCGCAGACAAAGTACTGGCCACCGGTGGGACGGCTCGATAATGTTTACGGCGACAAGAATGTATTTTGTAGTTGTCCGCCGTTGCTGAGTTACCAGCCTGAAGTCGCGCAAGCGGCAGATTGACACGCACAAGAACAGGGTGCGATTCAACGCGAAGTGGCGCAAGTCAGATTAATCATCACAATATCAAATTGTCATTTCGACCGCAGGGAGAAATCTGCTTTTCAGCAGTTCAAAGACGCACAGCAGATTTCTCCCTACGGTCGAAATGACAGTAATTGTGTGGTGTGTATGCCCTTGAATTGCGTCCAAAAAGGAGACAGGCATGGCAACAGCAAAATGGCAAGACAAAGTCATCGCACAAACGGCAGCGAGTGAGGTCGTTGTGGTTGAAGGCAATATTTATTTCCCGCTTACCGCCGCGCGACGCGAACACTTGCAAGCGAGCAATCACCAGACGGTGTGCCCGTGGAAAGGTACTGCGCATTATTACGATGTGGTCGTCGATGGCAACGTGAACAAGAATGCGGCGTGGTATTACCCGGAGCCGAAAGATGCGGCCAGGCAGATTGCAGGGCGGGTGGCGTTTTGGAAGGGTGTCGAGGTTGTGGCTTAGCACTTGAACGCGTAGAACCAATAGGGGCGCGGATTTCCATGGCATTTACCGCCGGAATGCGCGCCAGTGCTAGACATCCCTATGGTAATTTCTCAAACTTTCCACCGTTCGCCCCCGGCCTCAAGCATACCGGGGCAGGCTCTGAGCCTGTCGAAGGGTTGGGTGGACTGGGTTGAAGGAATAACTTGGCGCCCAGTGCTTCGACAGGCTCAGCACGAACGGAGATTTTTGGAAGTTCCCCTATGAGAAATTCGAGGTTTCAAGAAGTTCCCCTATACTTTTCGCACACCCTCACCATATTTCGCAACTGCCTTATCCACGGTCAGCAGCAATAATCCCTCCGCGCGCGCTTGCGCGATCAGGATGCGATCAAAAGGATCCTTGTGCAAAGGCGGCAACTCATTCACCGCGACCGTGTGCTCGCTGCTGACGGGAAGCTCGCGATAGCCGTTAACCAACAACAGTCGCCACAAACGGCGCGGATCGACTTTGAAGTCAGCGCGCGCTAGTCCGTTCTTGATGGATATTTCCCACAGGCTGGCCGCACTGAACAAGAGTTGATTGTTCGGGTCAAGCAACAAGGTGCGCGCTTTCGCCGAGAGGCGCTCAGGCTCGCTCGCTGCCCATAGCAGCAGATGCGTGTCGAGCAACAGGTTCAAACTTTTTTTCCTGCAAATAGCCGCGCAATTTCATCGCCACCAATTTGGTCGAAATCATCCGGAACAACACACTCACCCGCCATGAAACCCAGGCGGCTCATCGTTCCCGTTTCTGTTTTTCCCAGCGGAATCACTTTCACCATCGGCTTTCCCGCCTTGGCGATGATGAACGCCTCACCCTTGGCAGCCTGCTCGACCAAGCGGGAAAGTTGGGTTTTGGCATCGTGGATGTTGACGGTTAGCATGGTGGCCTCGCAGTGAACTAATGATGGTTAGTTTACCACGTCAGCATGTAGGTTGGGCTGGCTTCATCAGCCCAACAATGCCAGTCATGTTGATCATTTCGGATTGATCCGTTGTTTGACGTTGGGCTTGATGAAGCCAGCCCAACCTACGGCTACTGACCCCTTTCCATATGATTTATTTGTTCCAATTCAGCGGTTCTTTTCCAACTTTGCAAGTACCAGAACCTGAATCGACACGCCAGAACACAATAATGTCGTCTTTTTTTCGAACACCAAAAACTAAGATGCACCCATCGGAACGTCGATTTTCCAATTCTTCCAATGAGTCAGTTTCGCGGACGGCCTTATAAACCTGTCGTCCCTTGAAGATCGATTCGGAAAACTTTTTGCCTATTAAATTATTGTAATTCGGAGGCTCCATTACGGGTCGGCTCGCGCTCGCGCATGACGCAAACAATACGCACATTAAAATCGTTGTCATAAAAATTTGTACAAACTGAAGGGATAGTTTTTTCATTATTAGCGACCCTCTGATATGGTGAATAGTTTATTTGGTCGCCAACAGCATGTTGGACTGGCTTTATCAAGCCCAACATCAAACTGAGCTTCCCCCGAAATTTCGTCTTCCAAGGGTGACGTATTATTGACGTTAACTTGGAAAGAGGGAAGATGAAGAAGATACCGAAACAGGAGTACA
>JAYVXF010000348.1:0-9599 GCA_043793345.1 Betaproteobacteria bacterium
CAGACCCGCCGTCAGGATCCACCGGCCGGCCAGGTCGCCGCCAAAGTGCTGCCGGCCGGCTTCGACAAAGGTCTCGTAGGTGCCCTGCACGATGCCCTGCGTGCCGATGTAGATCCACGAGCCGGCGGTCATCTGACCGTACATGAACAAGCCCTGGCGGTCGAGCTCGTGGAAGTGCTCCCAGGTCGCCCACTTGGGCACCAGGTTCGAGTTGGCGAGCAGCACGCGCGGTGCGTCGATGTGAGTGCGAAATACGCCGACCGGTTTGCCGGATTGAATCAGCAGCGTTTCATCGGGCGCCAATTTTTTCAACGATTCAAGAATCGCATCGAAACACGCCCAGTCGCGCGCCGCGCGGCCGATGCCGCCGTAAACCACCAGATCCTCCGGGCGCTCGGCGACTTCGGGATCAAGATTATTCTGCAGCATCCGGTACGCAGCCTCGATCAGCCAGTTTTTACAGCTGATCGCGGTGCCGCGCGGCGCGCGGATCACGCGGGTGGGATCGTGGCGCAGATTGGATGTGGCGAGCATTTGGCGTGATGACATTTTCTACCCTTGAGACGACAACAATTTCGCAATGACAGGCCCCGCAACACAGCCCCACACCACGAATACAATCACACAACTTAAAAACACCGCTGCACTACCCAAGTCCTTGGCGCGCTTGGAGAGGTCGTTATTATCCAGACTCACCCGATCAACGACCGCTTCGACTGCGGAATTGAGCAGCTCCACCACCAACACCAGCAGCAAGGTTGCGACCAGCAAGGCCCGCTCGCCCAACGTCAACGGCAGCAACACGGCAAAGGGCAGAAATATCAAGGCGAGAAATAATTCCTGACGGAACGCGTGTTCGTGTTTGAGCGCCGCCGCGAATCCGGCCATCGAATAGAAAAAAGCGCGCCAGATGCGCACCAAGCCGCTCTTGCTTTTGTAGGGGGCTTCCAAATTTTTCTCCATGAACACTGCGGCTCGATTCGCTTATTTTAACCAGCATGTTGCATAGCGTACGCCATTGCGCAGCATGCAGCCGCTATAATGTGCGCTCGTAACTTTGCCGACCTGAAAATCTCCCGACATGCTAAGTCCCGCCAACACCGCCGCGTGGAAATCTCTCGCCAGCCTCGCGGCGCACCGTGACCCGACATCAAAACTATTATCAGTACTTAACGTCGACGCGTGCGGTTTTTACGCCGACTTTTCGCGCCAACATTTGCCTGGAGCCGTGATCGAGTCGCTGTTGGCGCTGGCGAATCAGCAACAACTATTGGCCGCGCGCGATGCGCAATTTAGCGGTGTCGCCATCAATCGTACCGAGAATTTGCCGGTGCTGCACACGGCGTTACGTGCAAAAAAGCCGCTCGTCGTTGATGGCACCGACGTACACGCACTGGTTACGCATCAGCTAAAAAAAATGCGTGCGTTTGTCGAGGGCATCCGCAGCGGACGCATTCGCACCGTCACCGAACAGGCTTTCACCGATGTCGTTGCCATCGGCATCGGTGGCTCGTCGCTCGGACCCCGACTGGCGTGTGCGGCGTTGACGCGCTTTGCCGACGGGCCGCGTGTGCATTTTGTGTCGAACGTCGATGGCGCACAGTTGACCGATGTGTTGCTCGACTTGAATCCGGCGACCACACTTTTTCTGGTGACGTCAAAAACATTCACGACCGATGAAACCATGAGCAACGCGCGCGCCGCGCAGCGCTGGCTTGATGAGCGATTAGGAACCGTGGCGGGACTGGCGGCATCGAGTGCGCACGTCATTGCGATCACTGCCAAGCCCGCTGAAGCGAAGCGGCAGGGATATGCGGAGGAGCACATTTTTGAATTCTGGCCCTGGGTCGGCGGGCGGTTTTCGCTGTGGTCTACTGTGGGCATGGCCGTCGCGCTGGCGGTTGGCTTTGACCGCTTTCAGGAAATGCTCGATGGCGCGCACGCGATGGACGAACATTTTTGTAGCGCGCCGGTAGAGAAAAATCTGCCGGTCATGCTCGCGCTAGTTGGCGTGTGGAACCGTAATTTTTTGAATATTGCCAGCCACGCATTACTGCCCTACGCGCATCGACTTGGATTATTGCCAAAGTATGCGCAGCAACTGGAAATGGAATCGAACGGCAAGAGTGTCGATCTCGACGCAAATCGTGTCGATTACGCGACCTGTCCGGTGATCTTTGGTGAGCCCGGTACTGACGGCCAGCATTCGTTTCACCAATTGCTGCATCAGGGCAGCGACTTGATTTCGTCCGACATCATTCTCGTTGCAGGTGACGAAAGCAAACTCACCGAACAGCACGACAAGCTGCTCGCCAATGGCATCGCGCAGGCCGACGCGCTGTGGTTTGGGCGTGGACCCGATGCGACGCATGATGCGCATCGTGTTTATGAGGGTGGCCGCCCGGTCACACTGCTGGTGATGCCCGCCCTCACTGCGTTTAATTTTGGCGCGCTGATTGCCCTCTACGAACACAAGGTATTTGTGCAAGGCGTGGTGTGGAACATCAATTCGTTCGACCAATGGGGCGTGGAGCTTGGCAAAATCATTGCCACGTCGTTGTTGCCGCTGTTCAGTGCGCATCAGTCGACAGCACCGGAAATCCCTGCGCATTTGTCTGCGGTGACCGCAAAAATTTGCCAGTTGCGCGACCAGAATCACCTCGCATAGCCGCAACGCAATAATCCATAATGCGTCAATTCGAACAACTGCTGCAGGCACTTGACGAGCCGGTATTCGAAATGGATGCGGCCGGGGTCGTCGTCTATGCGACCGCCGCACTCGGCGCATGGACGGATCGTGACCTCGGCTATGTTTTTGCCGAGGTGTTGGCAGCGGTGGATCGCACCCGGTTTCTACAAACTTTTCAGCGCCTCGTCGACGCCAAAACCGCCAACGCATTGCTGGAAATAACGCTTTCCGATGTCGATGGCACCCTGCGACCGATTGAATTAAAGCTCGCGGCCAGCCGCAGTGAAGGCGGCAAGACCACCACCGTCGTCGGCTGGCTGCGCGACCTGAGCATGGAGAAAGCCAAAGAGGCCGCCGCCAACGTTCAGGGTACGCATTTGCTGGATTTGGTCGAAGGTGTGTCGGACGCCTGTGTGGTCGAGAGCGCGGATGGCTCGGTGGAAATGGTTAACGCCGCGTTTTGCGAATTGTTCAATGTGAAGTCGGCAACGCAGTCGCTCATCGGCACGCCGTGCGCGGCACTATTTGCTCAGGCTGCAAAGGCGACCGACCAAAAAGTGGCGCCAATTTATTTCCCAATGGATGGAGCCGCGCCCGACGAATTCGAATTTGCATTCACCGATAAGCGTCGCGCCAAACAACATTCGATATCGGTATCAGGCGAAGATGGCGTCGCGGGTCGGCTGCATATTTTTCGCGCGTTGAATGTGAAAGCCAAGGCACCCGCAAACCTCGCGGTGTTGTCGGCGACGGACGCGGCACAACTGCAGCTGATCGAAAAAATTGCCCACGATCTCGCCGACACGGTCGAGGGTGCGGCGAGCGCGATTTATCGTGCCGAGCAGTTGGAATTACCAGGGCAAGTCCTCGACCATTTTCGGCGCGTGGAATCATCAGCACAATCGGCGTTCGCATCCATCGCGGGCCTGCTGGATTTTTCCAAACTAGAGACCAGCGAAATCAAGCTCGACTCGGTGGAATTTCATCTGCGTGAAAGCGTCGGAAACATGCTCGAGCGCATCGTGCCTGCTGCCGAGGAGCGTGCAGTGCAGTTGAAATTACGCATCGAGCAGGACGTGCCGGAGCACCTGAACGGTGATGGTGCGCGCACGATGCTGTGCCTGCGCAACCTGCTCGAATGCGCCATGCCGCCCTTGCCTGATCGCGTGCCGGGGACAGAAATTTCGCTGGTGGTTGAGCCTGAATACTCGGCTGGAAATCTGATTCATTTGAGTTTCAGCGTGGTGCAATCAACGCCAAAAGGAACGGTGCGCACGAAGTCGACGTCACCGGCTGCAATGATGCAGCTCTCGCTCGCGCGGCAAATTGTCCGGGCGATGCACGGCAACGCCACCGGTAAAGCGGGCGGCAAGATTGACATCAAGGAGCGCAAAGAGACCACCACCTGGCAATTCACTGCGGCCTTCCCCTACCGCGCCATCAAGGATCCACGCACTCGCCCGACATTCGTCACACTCACCGGCATGCGCGTGTTGATCGTGAGCAGCGATCTCGAGCAGCGCAAGCAACTTTCGGAGCTCGCGCGTAGCTGGCGGATGTTGCCGTACGAAGCGGATAACGCGGCGATGGCACTGTCGCTGCTGTCGCGCGCGACTGACGAAGACGCGGCGATCGCTCTGGTGATTACCGCTAACCAGTTGCCGGTGCAGGATGGTTTCCTGCTCGCGTTTCGCATCAAACATAATCCCAACTTAAAGCAGACCGCCGTCGTGATGCTCGCCAACGCGGGTAAGCCCGGCGACGCGATTGCCTGTCGCGAAAGCGGCATCAGCGCGTATTTGCGCCAGCCGATTGGTGCGAATCAGCTCAACGAAGCGCTCGCTGCGGTGATGGGCGCACAGGACGACGACAGCGAATCGACATCGACCCTGATTACGCGCCATTCTCTGCGCGAGGCAAAGGCCGGCACGGTGCTGGTAATCGACGCCAATCGCGAACACGCCATGGCGGCGGCGATGGTGCTAAAAAAAAGCGGCTATCGAATCAGCACGGCAGACAGTGCCAAGGTTGCCTATATCGAAATGGAGCAAGACCACTTCGACGTCATCATCATCGACCCAACGACACCGGGATTTGTCGATATGGGCATCGAATCGATCGCCGACGCGCTGCGCGAAAAGTTGCCGGCAAAATCGCCCAACATTCCAATCTTGCTGGCGCTGACTGAAGAAATGTCGTCGGTGGAATATGGCTACAGCGGAACGGTGATGAAGCCGTACGACAAAGAAGAACTCATTGCGCAGGTGGCGAAGCACATGCCGCAAAAAGCAGCAACTTAAAACATGGCGAACCATGCGATGCGCTGGCCGTGCTCGAGGTCGTATCAAGGCATTTGACCCGTGGCGGAAGATCTGACGACGAAGGTGGCTTATGTGGAGGGTCTTGGCGTTTGAACGGGGCTAAGTACACATGAATAATCAGGTTTCCAATGAATGGAAGTTGCACGATTGAGACTTGGAATTTAGATTGCGCGGCAATGGCAACTTCGGCAGATTGCTATCAATGATTGCAACTCAGGAGAAAAATGTGGCGACCAATCTGGTAGTTCGTAACGTCGATGAGGATGTTGTTTTGGCTCTGAAGCAAATGGCGGCGTCTCACGGAAGAAGCGCGGAAGCGGAGCACCGCGAGATTCTCAGGGCCGTTCTGCAGCGACCGAAACGGCGCTCTGTTGCTGATGTTCTGTCCAGCATGCCCAATGTCGGTGAAGACGCGGACTTCAATTTCCGCAATAGCTAGTGTCGTGACACAGAAATATCGATACATAAAACGGCGTCTTTTCCCGCATGGCAGCGTTGCTTGTCGTTGCCATAGGCCGTGCTATGTCGCCTCCTCGCGCCTTGCCCTGCGAAAAAATCCATCCGTTTTATTTGCATCGCTATTTCTGTGTCGCGACACTAGGCGCAGGCATGTACCTGGTTGACACCAATGTCATCAGCGAAGCTCGCAAAGGGAAGCAGGCGAACCCCGGCGTTCAAAAATTCTTTCAGTCAACCGATGCCGCTGACATTTATATCTGCGTGCAAACGATTGGCGAAATACGACGTGGACTGGAAAACATTCGGCATCTCAATGATCTGACCCAAGCCAGAAGGCTTGAGAAGTGGCTTGATCTCGTCATTGGCGAATGCAACTCGACCCCAAGAGAGACCGGCCTGTAGTCTGGAAGCGCCTTGGCATGTTTGAAGCCTGAGGTATTCCGGGACGGTGATTGGAACACGAAATCATCTGTCCGCACGGACCGCCCGAGGCTTCGGCAAAAAGCGCCTCTGAAATTTCGAGAGTGGTTTTCATATCGTCACTCATGCAAACCAAAGTGGATGCACTGTTTCATCGCTCATAACATACTGTCAACCGGCAATTTCTCTATGAGCAACGCGCGAGCAAGTTCCGAAAACCCCGCGCCGCAACTTGCCTCGGTAACATACGCAGGCTTCGCCGAAATCACATCCAGAAACTTCTTCACATTCGCCACGCCCACCGAATGCGGAAAGTATTCAAACATCGGTTCGTCATTCGGCGAGTCGCCTACATACACAAACTCTGATTTGTGCAGATCGAGATCGATGCCGAATCGTTCCTGCATGAAAAGCTTTGTCGTCGAGAGTTTGTCGTAACTGCCGAGCCAGCCGTTGACGTGGATCGAGCTTACCTTGGCGGTGAGGCCGCAGGTTTCCATGATGGTCTTGATGCGGGCAATTTCCTCAGTCGGCAACGCCGGTACATCCTCGCAAAAATCAATCGCAATATCGACTTCGCGATAGTGCTGGTCGGACGCAAATGCGCTGCCGGGGACTGCGCTGAGAATGCGCTCGGCGATGGTCGTTAATTTTTTTCGATCTGCCTGCCGCTCAGCGACCGTTTTCACAAAGCGGTGTTGAAGTTTTTTTTTCGCGCGATCGAAATAAAAATAAAACGCGCCATTCTCGCCAACAACACCATCGACCGGCCACATGCGCGCGATGTGATCGCACCAGCCTGCGGGCCGGCCGGTGATGGGTACGACCATCAATCCGGCTTGGCTGAGCGCGTCGACCGCGGCGTAAGCGTCGGCGGTGAGACGACCTTCGGTAGTTAATGTATCGTCGATGTCGAATAACACACCTCTAATACTGGCGCGGCTTTCTGGGCTAAATGCTGCCAGAGGGCGCATGGATGCTGGTTCTACGCTCATGGTTCGTTGCCGAAGCTATCAGGGAGTGTGCTTGGAAGCCCTTCTCCATCGGGAGAAGGGTTGGGATGAGGGTGGCATCGGTCGCTACCAAGGCCCCTCACCCTGACACTCTCCCGGTGGAGAGGGGAAGAGATTTGAGATTATTGGTTGCTTGTCTCATTTGATAAGCACCGCCACACGCGCATCGATAAAAGTCGCCGCCCTCGCCCGCTCGACCACATCCATATGCAACCCGCATTTGGTACGCCGCCATAAAATATCATCCGGCTTTCTCGCCCACTCCTCACAAATGCAGTAATCAATCTCGCGCTCACTCAAGAGCGTTGCACCGGCTCCGAACAACTCACCAAGTTCGGACATCGAACGCACACCGTTAAGCACGCGCTCAGTGCGCGAGCCGTGGCGGCGCGCCAGACGCGACAAATAATCGATGGGCAGTGAAGGATGTTTTTTCGTCAATGTATTTACCACGTCCTGCAAAGAATCCATGTCACCGCCGGGCAGCGATTCACTGCCCGTCCATCCGGCAGCCAACTGCGGATAGTACGGTCGCAAATCTTTCAAGGCATGCTCGGCGAGCCGCCGATAGGTGGTAATTTTGCCGCCGAAAATCGACAGCAGCGGAAGCCGGCCGTCCGCGTCGTCGGTCTTCAACACGTAGTCGCGGGTGATCTCGGACGGGTTGTCGGCGCCATCGTCATACAGCGGTCGCACGCCCGCGTAACTCCACACCACGTCGGCCTCGCGCAACGGCTTGGCAAGAAACCGGCTGGCCGCGCGAAGCAAATAAGTAATCTCCGCTTTTGAAATTTGATGGCCCTCGTCCACGGTATCGACGTTGACATCGGTGGTGCCGATCAGGCTGAATTTTTCTTCATACGGAATGATGAAGACGACGCGCTTGTCGTCGTTTTGCAGAATGTAGGCGTGTGGCTTGTCGTGTATGCGCGGCACCACGATGTGACTGCCCTTGACCAGCTTTGCTGTTGCCCTCATCGGCACGTGCAGCGCGTCATCGAGCAGATGCTTGACCCACGGCCCTGCCGCATTGACGATGCCGCGCGCGTAGACGGTGGACTCAGCAGCTGTATCGACATTGCGCAGCTCGATTTGCCAAGCGTCACCGCTACGCTTTCCACTCACCACGCGGGTGCGGGTGCGCACCTCGGCGCCGTGCTCGCGCGCCGACACGGCATTCAACAGCGTGAGCCGCGCATCATCGACGCGCGCATCGGAATAAAAAAACCCGCGGCGGATCACCGGTTTCAATCCTGCGCTGTACGTGTCATCGGGAAACATGACCGTGCGCGAGCCGGGCAAGGAAATTTTGCCACCGATGTGGTCGTACATGAATAGCCCGATGCGTATCATCCACGCCGGTCGCATGTGTTTGTCGTGCGGCAAGATGAATTCAAGCGGATGAATAATGTGCGGCGCAATTCTCAGCAACACTTCGCGCTCCTGCAACGCTTCGCGCACCAGACGAAATTCGTACTGCTCCAGGTAGCGCAGGCCGCCGTGAATGAGTTTGGAGCTCCACGAGCTGGTCGCAGAGGCGAGATCATCCTGCTCCACCAGCAACACCTTGAGGCCGCGTCCTGCCGCGTCGCGCGCGATACCGCAGCCATTGATGCCGCCGCCGACAATGGCGAGATCATAAATAGGTTCGCTCACGTGCTTACTCCCGGCAGACGATTGCGGAATTTATCCAGCCACAATAATGAAAACGCCGACTTGGTATCGGTGATTTCTCCACGCCCGACTTTTTCGACCGCCTCATCGAGCGACATGGTGAACACCTCGAGAAACTCGCCCGCGTCGCGCTGATGCCCTACCTGCGTGAGCTGTCTGGCCACATGCAGCTCGATCTTCTCATTGGAATAGCCGATCCCGGCGTGCAGGGTCGCGGCGTGATGCCAATGTGCCGCGGTGTAGCC
This sequence comes from Betaproteobacteria bacterium, assembly GCA_043793345.1. GTDB lineage: Bacteria > Pseudomonadota > Gammaproteobacteria > Burkholderiales > Usitatibacteraceae > UKL13-2. The sequence goes on from JAYVXF010000348.1 coordinate 8,822, forward strand.
GGTTTCCTCCAGCAACTCGCGGCGCGCGGTGTCGGCATGCGGCTCGCCAACGTCGATTTTGCCCGCTGGCAATTCGATAAAATGCCGACGCACGGCATACCGAAACTGGTGCTCGAAAATCAGCGTGTCGTCGTCAACAAAAGCGGCGATGACGACTGCACCCGGATGCAACACGTATTCGCGAAACGCTTCGCTGCCGTCCGGCAGTCGCACCTGATCGCGATTCACGCGAATCATCTTGCCGTCCAGCACGCGTTCGCTGGACAGCGTGGTCTCGGTTAAATCGGCAAAATCAGAAAGAGGCCTGGATGGCATTCAGGCATGCCGTCATCAGGGCGCTTGGAAATATGCCAAGCACCAACAGCGCAAAGGCATTGATGGCCAACAATCCGCGCATATCCACGGTGGCGACAATCGGCGCAGTGTCGGTCGGCGCATCGAAATACATGACCTTGATGATGCGCAAATAATAGAACGCCCCAATCACGCTCATCAACACCGCGAATACCACCAGCCAGGTGTATCCGGCGTTCAGCGCGCCTTCAAGCACCGCAAGCTTGGCCCAGAAGCCCAGGAATGGCGGGATACCGGCCATGGAAAAAATAATGAATAGCATCATCACCGCGTACAACGGCGAGCGTTGATTGAGGCCCTTGAAGTCGTCGATATTGTCGGCCTCGAAACCGGCGCGGGACAACAGCATGATCATGCCGAACGCGCCAGCCGTCATCAGCACATAGGTAATCACGTAGAACATGCCGGACGCATAGCCGTTTTT
>JAYVXF010000349.1:0-2944 GCA_043793345.1 Betaproteobacteria bacterium
CGCAGACATCTTTAAGGAGTTCGGTGAACGGGCTGGATTGGTGAAAATCATGGACGACTTTATGGTCAACCTGCTCAAAGACCCGCGCACCAAACCGTCTTTCGAAAACGTCGACCACCAACACATCAAGGAGCAACTGGTCGATCAAATCTGTTTCATCCTCAACGGACCCTGCGAATACAAAGGGGCTGCGATGAAACCGATCCACGCCAATCTCGCCATCAACCGCGAAAATTTCAACGCGCTGGTTGAGCAATTGCAATTCGCGATGGACAAAAACAGCGTGCCATTCCGTGCACAGAATAAATTGCTGGCCGTATTGGCACCGATGCATCGGGACATCATCACCAAGTAACGCTCATCGTGCCGGTGCAGCGTCACGCACCGCGCTGAAAAAGCCCATCTGTTGAAAATCAGGTGGGCTTTTTTCGTGCCATGTTTAGAGGATTTTTTGAGTAAACGCCAGCACTGGCGCGCTGTTTCAGGCATTTATGCTCCAAACGCCGCGCCAGTAAAGGAGTTTGATGGTTGGAAAAATGCCCGATATTCGCCTTAGCCATTCGCGCCGCCAGACTGCAATTCGCGCCAGGGCAGTCTCCACTGGTCGCAATGCCGATCAACAACGCGCCATCAACAACTAGACTGGCGCCACGATTCGATTAACCCATCGTGCCTACTCCGCAGGAGAAAACCTTGAACCCGCTATCTTTCATCACCGCCCCCGTCACCGACATCACCAGAGCCTTCACCTATCCATTCAAAATGGTGTTCGTCGTCGGCATTTGCGCCATCGTTAACTACATGACGTCGCCCGGCGTGTGGTGGGTGCAATGGGTCGCGTTGGGCATGGGCATCGGCTTGATTGCTGTGTGGGCGCGGGCGATCAAAACGCTTATCGCTACGATTGGCATCGCAGCAATCATCTACTTTGCGTATCGCTGGTGGAAAAATCGGCGCGAGCCCGATGCCGTCGAGCGCACACTCGCCGAAGTGAAACCGTTCATACATAAAGCCGCCGCATGATTGGCGTCGGCCAATGGTTTCGCCTATATTGAAAGCCCCGCCATGAACACGTCGACCATGCCGCAAGCTGCACGCGATAAAGCCAAACAACAACTAAAACACCTGACCGAGACGGCGCATTTTCATCCACTCGAAGGCATCGCTTTTTTCCGCCGCTGGCCGCGCAGCTTTTTGCGCAACCTGATCTACACGTTCATCTTCAGCCTGATGTTCGCGATCGCGTTCACGTTGTTGGCCTACGTCTTTAACAGGAACGTCGGGCTCGTCCAATTTCCGCAGATCTTCGGCGAGAACATGGTGATTTCCAACGTCATCGGCTTTGCATTTTGGCTTGTGTTCTCAGCCTTGGGGCCGCTGATACGTCGAGTCAATGGCGGGAACTTTTGGTTCATCACTTTGTTTTACACGATTGTCAGTACCGCCATCGTGACCGGCTCGATGTGGGGCTCAGCGTTCGTCACTGGCCGCAGCGACATGCTCATCTGGATCGGATCGCGCCAACAGCTTTTTACCAGCTTTGTTATCTCACTGGTGATTTCGCTCATCATAGCCATCTTGTGGAAGCGTCGTGCCGAGGAGCTCACCGCACAGATTGCGCTCGCCGGGGAGCAGGAGCGCGTCGCGACTTTTGAACGTGCTGCCACCGAAGCCAACCTGCGCGCCTTGCAGGCGCAGATCGAGCCGCATTTTTTATTCAACACCCTGGCCAACGTGACCAGCCTGATTCACACCCAGCCCGACGACGCCAAGCGCATGCTCGAGGATTTCATCGCCTACCTGCGTGCCACGCTCGCCGCCACCCGCGAGCAACACAGCACGCTCGGCGGTGAGTTTGAGATGATGAAAAACTTTCTGTCGATCCTGAAAATTCGCATGGGCGAACGCTTGCAAGTGCATCTCGATTTGCCAAGCGAGCTCTCCAACACGACGATGCCGCCGATGCTGCTGCAGCCGCTGATCGAAAATGCGATTAAGCACGGGCTTGAGCCGAAGCTGGAAGGCGGTAGCATTACACTCTTCGCCGCGCGCAGTGGAGACAGCGTGCGTATTTCCATCGTCGATACCGGTTTAGGATTTAGCAATAAACCGTCGAACGGAATCGGCTTGAAGAATGTGCGCGAACGGATTGAAAAACTTTACGGCACACGAGGCAGTGTTTTGATTGAAGAAAATCTGCCGAGTGGAACCAAGGTGTTGGTGACTATTCCGTATAGCGATCAGACGTGAAAGTCTCGCACTGGCGCGGCGTTTGGAGCACAAATGCTCTGAATGCCGCACCAGTGCTAGTGTTTGTTAAATAGGAACTTCTATTCCCTTTGGACAAGGGGGGGAGCTAGAGTGTCGCGTGATCATGACCAAACGAAATAAATAATAAAGGCGCTATGACAACCAGTCCCACCGCAATCATCGCCGACGATGAGCAACACCTCGCCAGCTATCTGCACGACCGCCTCAGCGCGCTCTGGCCCGAGCTATCCATTGTTGGCATCGCCAAGAACGGCCTCGAAGCGATGCGGCTGGTGGATGACGAAAGCCCGGCCATCGTGTTTCTCGACATTCGCATGCCGGGTCTCACCGGTCTTGAAGTTGCAGCACGACTCGACGCGAAAACGCACGTGGTGTTTGTCACCGCCTACGACCAATACGCGGTCGAAGCATTTGACAAGCAGGCCGCCGATTATTTATTGAAACCGGTGACCGATGATCGGCTGACGCGCACCATTGCCAGACTCAAGGAGAAAATTTCCAAAGCCGAAACGCCGGGCGATGTCGCAGGTATTCTGAAGCAATTGGCGACCGTGCTGCCGGTCAACAAACACGCGCATCTGCGCTGGATCCGCGCGTCGGTCGGCGAGACGGTGCGGCAGATTCCGGTCGACGAAGTTTTTTATTTTCAGGCGCAGGATAAATATGTGAGCGT
>JAYVXF010000350.1:0-9499 GCA_043793345.1 Betaproteobacteria bacterium
CCGATCTCGATGGTCGATGCCATGAGTCTCACGTTGCTTTCCGCAGGCATCAGCTTGCCTTTGCGCACGCAGTTGATCGACGTGGTCACCAGGCTCACCGACAGCAACGCGACTACACAAGCCACCGAGCGCTTCAAGACTGCGCTGTGGCTGATGTTCAGTTCCCCCGAATATTCGATCCAGAAGTAAGGACCCATCATGAAAACATTTAACCTGCACAAAGACCGCCGCCAATTCATGAAAATGATGGCCGCCGCCGCCGGCACGCCGATGATGGCCAACATCATGCAGGCCGCTTACGCGGCGGGGCCATACAACGATTACCGCGCGCTGGTGTGCGTGTTTTTGTTCGGCGGCAATGATGCGCAAAACATGATCATCCCGCTGACTCTCGGCGCCGGTGGCGAATACGAACAGTATCTGGCTGGGCGCGGCAATCTGGCCATTCCTGCGGCGAACGCAATCCCGGTTGCCGCCGGTGTCATTGGCCGCAGCTTTGGATTTCATCCCAGTTTGCCGGGCCTCGCCAATATTTTTAATGTCGACAAGCGACTCGCTGCTGTCACCAATGCGGGCGTGTTGCTGCAACCCACATCGCTCACCCAATACCGGGCCAAGACCCTGCTACCGCCACAATTATTTTCGCACTCGGATATGCAGAGCCACTGGCAAACCGGTCGCGCCGATTTTCCAGCGCTCACCGGCTGGGGCGGACGGATGGCGGACTTGATTGAATCGGCCAATGGCAACAGCCAGGTGTCGGTATCGATTTCGGCGGCCGGCCAGAACCTGTTCCAAAAAGGCAACAATGTGGTCTCGTACGCGGTCTCCGGCTGGAGCAACACCAAGAGCGTTATCGCCAAACGGCTGCGCTCGTATCGCGATTGGGATGCCTATTCAGCGACGCGTCCGAATCCGCAGGCGGCGTTCGAAAATCAACTCAAGATCGCCCGCACCAATTTGCTCGAAGATCAATGGGGCGATCAGGCGACACGCGCCTTGACCACCGGCGAATTTGTCGGTGCTGCGCTCTACAACGTTGACGCAACGGGTGCGCCGATCAAAGACGCGGCCGGCAACGTCTCGGAAAAATTCCCGATCACGCCAGACCCACCGATGAGCTTTACCAACTCGGCCGGCAACGCGCAAACTAACCGTCTCGCAGGCCAATTGCGCTCGGTGGCGAACATGATCGCCGCGCGCAACACGCTGGGTGTGAAACGGCAGATATTTTTTGTGTCCTTGGGCGGCTTTGATAATCACGGTGATCAATTCAAAGATTCCAATACGCCGGCAACGCCGATCTTGACCGGCCTGCATGCTGATTTGATGAAACAGCTCGATCAGGCGCTGACCTGGTTTTACCGATGGACCGAGGCGCAAGGGATTGCCGGCAACGTCACCTCGTTCACCATGTCGGACTTCGGTCGTACGCTCACCTCCAACGGCGCGGGCAGCGATCACGGCTGGGGCACGCATTGTTTCGCGCTCGGCGGCGCGGTCGATGGCGGCAAATTTTACGGCGGCACGGCGGCGGGATCAGAATTCCCGAACGTGGTGTTGACAGGGCCGAACGACGTGGGACAGGGACGTCTGCTGCCGGTCACGTCGGTCGATGAATACGGATCGACGTTTGCGCGATGGATGGGCGCGTCCACCGGTGAGCTCTCCACGGTATTTCCAAATCTTGGGCGGTTTGCGCGCAACACCGGGATGACTTTCTTACCTTAGCGTGCGGGCGAGAATCTCCGAAAAAATGACTTAAAGTCTAGCACTGGCGCGCGTTTCGGAGCATTTTTAGTCTGTGAGCCGCGCCGGTGCTTGCGTTTCATTACGCATTTTGACTCGCCGCACGCTCGCTTCGCTCTCCCTCCCGCCTTGCTAAAAATTATTTGTCCCGCTACACGCGTTGCGTCATCTGCTCCAGCAACTTGCTGTATTCCTCAAGTTTTTTATAAAGCAGCCGCACTTCCAGCATGTTGTAGATGCGCGTTTTGACTTCGACGAGATCGAATGGCTTGCTGATGAAATCCTTCGCGCCCGCCTGTAACGCGCGTAGTTTGTGATTCGGCTGCGCCGTGATCACGAGCACCGGAAGATAGGCATCGCGCGTGATCGTTTTGAGCTCCTCGATCACCTCGAAACCATCCATCACCGGCATTTGCAGATCGAGCAGAATCAGATCGTAGTGATGCAGGCGATGCAGCGCGCAGACTTCCTGTGGGTTCATCGTTGACGTCACGTGGATATAGCCTGCGTCATGCAGCAATTGTTCGAGCAGAAGCACATTCGATTCCTGATCATCAACGATCAGGATGCGGCCACTGAAAATATGAAATTAACTAATGATCATGCTTTTTCCTTTTTATCTTGGTAACCTGATGTCGTCTGCGCAAATATCAGCGCGACGTCCAGCGCATCCATGAACTCGACGACCTTGATCGGTTTGGTGAGGTAGTTGAAAAATCCGGATTCGAGGCCTGTCTCGATATCACTCGGCACCGCATTCGCGCTCAAGGCGATAATGGGGATGTGCGCCGTCAGCGGGTCTCCCCGCAGGATTTTCATCGCTTCGGTTCCGCTAATGCCGGGGAGGTTGATGTCCATCAGAATCACCTCCGGTTGATGGGTGCGCGCAAATTCGACACCGAGATTGCCGTCCGACGCCGAGAGCAGACGCAGGTCGGGGCGACGCGCGATGAGTTGCGCGACCAGTTCGAGGTTGGCCGGATTGTCTTCGACATAGAGAACAGTGCGCAACGGCGCGCCATCCAGCGCCTGCGGCGGTAACAACGCCGCTTGGTCAACGTTGGCAACGGCAAGCGCGGGCGCAGTCGTCAGACCCAGTTCGATCCAGAACACGCTGCCGATGCCAACGTCGCTATTGGCACCAATGCTGCCGCCCATCAGCTCGACCAGCCGTTTGGTCACCACCAGACCGATACCAGTGCCCTCTTCCTCACCGGCCTCCTTGCCGAGCCGATTGAACGGCTGGAAAAGTTGGGCAAGCTGTTCTGGTGCCAGTCCCAGGCCGGTATCTTTGACGCTGATGCGAATCGAATTCGACGAGGTCGGCGTGCATTCGATCACGACCTTGCCGCCGGGCTTATTGTATTTGACCGCGTTGAACAGCAGATTGATCAACACCTGTTTCACGCGCGTGTGATCGGCCATCACAAAGTAGGGAATATCAAAGCGCGGAAACGTCATGGCGATGCTGCGCTTCCTGGCCTGCGGCTCGATCATGGCGCGGCACTCGACCATCACCTCGACCAGTGACACCGGCTCGGGGGAAAGCGTCACCTTGCCCGACTCAATGAGCGCAAGATCGAGAATTTCGTTGATCAGTTCCAGCAGGTACCATCCAGCCTTCAGAATCTGTTCGAGATTTTTCTTTTGCGCGGGCGCAGGCGGGGGGAAACCTGATTCCATCAACTGCGCAAAACCGAGGATCGCATTGAGCGGTGTGCGTAATTCATGGCTCATGCTGGACAGGAAATCCGATTTCGCGCGGTTGGCTTTGTCGGCTGCGGCCATCGCCTCGTGCAACTCGACCTCGACTTGCTTCCTCACGGAATTATCCGTACCGATCAACAGATAACCGATGATGTCGCCTTGAATATCGCGCAGTGCCGTGATCGACACGATCGCCGGAAAGCGGCTGCCGTCCTTGCGAATGTAGGTCAATTCATAAATGTCTTCGATGCCACGGGAAGCCTTGAAAGCCAATGCTTCGAACCCCGGCGTGATCGCCGTCGAAAGCTCTGCGCTTAACGCGACCGCGCGCGCCATGACTTCATCCGGATCATGGATATCGCTTGGGTTAATCTTGTTCACGACCTCGATCGCCAGGTAGCCCAGCATGCGCTCGGCACCGACGTTGAATAACTGGATGATGCCCTTTTCGTCGGTCGCGATGATTGAAAAATTTGCGCTGCTAAGAATTGCATTTTGCAACGCTGCCGCTTTGAGCAGCGCCTCTTCCGCAAGCTTCCTCGCGGTGTTGTCGGTGCCGATCAGCAGGTAACCGATGATGGTATTTTGCGCGTCGCGCAGCGCGGTCACCGACACGACCGCCGGAAAGCGGCTGCCGTCCTTGCGGATGTAGGTCAGCTCATAAATATCCTCGATCCCGCGCGAGGCCTTGAACACCAGCGCCTCAAAGCCCGGCGCGATCGGCGTTCCAAGTTCGAGGCTCAATGCTTTGGCGCGCGCGACGACTTCCTGCGGATCGGAAATGTCGGCCGGGGTGATTTTGTTCATCACTTCAGCGGCGGTAAAGCCCAGCATGCGCTCGGCACCGACGTTGAAAATTTGAATCACGCCCTTGGCGTCAGTGGCAATACTTGAGAAATTGGCGCTGTTGAAAATCGCGCTCTGGAGCGCGCCTGTTTGCAGCAGCACCTCTTGACGGCGGACTTCGGTGATGCCGTCTGGCTTGCCCGGAACATCGGGAACGGCAAAAGTGGGTTCCGTAATAGTCATGATCTAACCTGGTGGACAACACGGTGTGGCCTGGAGGCAGATCAAACGACCGGGGTCGCGGGAGAGCCTGAGAAGAAGACTTCGCGGGCATCCAAGCATGCATCTTGGCAGCCCGCCGACATCAACGACGCTCAAGAAAGCCTGGCGCTTTCGGAGATTTCGCAAATGTCTGCACTACTTATACGCCATACAGAAGTAAAAGACGCGAACGTTGCGGGAATCGCCCGGACGAGATCATAAGCGCTCTTATGTATGCCAGCGCACGGATGGCATCAAGATTTTCTACTAATGTGGTGAGTCGCTCTATCTCCAATGCGCGTTACGTTCAACAAAAAAAGGAAATCACCATGAATCTCAACTTGAGCATCGCTCCGCTAATCTCCCTTATCGCCGGTATTCTTATTCTCGTGGTTCCGAAACTGCTCAACTATATTGTCGCGGTTTATTTGATCGTTATCGGCTTGGTTGGGTTGTTCGGTGTTGGCAGTCTGCATTTGCGCTAGTCGCATACTTGAGGCAAACATGTCAACGCTCTCCACCGCAATCTCGATTGCGCTCGTCACCACGGTCGGCATCGTCGGCACAGCCGCGACCATCTCAACAACTGCGACGACAAAGCCCGCCAACATCGCCACGGCCGAGATGAAAAGCCAAACACGTGTCGCAGCACTTGCCGCTGCGCTAAAAAGCGCTGCAGTCGAATACCGGGCAGCGCGTGCAAAATGCGAAGTCTTGACGCCGACCGAACAAAGCAGTTGCGACGACGCCGCCAGGGCCGCGCACAAACAGGCAAAGCAAACCGCGCGCAACAAATATAGAAGCGCCGTCAAAGCGCCCGCCAATGCGGCGTTGCCGAAACCGGCAAAGGCGCGTAATGGCGAGGTGGTGGCAGTAGATGCCATTCTCTACCGCGCGCACCGGCAATTAGTTGACGCGCCTGCAGCCTGTTTTGCCGATGGCAATAATAATTTCAACGCTCACCCAAAAAAGCAATCTATCCGCATTGCGATGAATTGATCGATCGCGTCCACATTCATGTTCGCCCGGGCTACGGGCTCTGGAAGCAGGTCGGCATAAGCCTCGATGGAATCGCTACAAAGTAGTGGTGATTGGACATTTGTGATGGCGTGAATCAAGCATTGGCGCGCCTCACCAGGCAATAACGCCCTGTGAAGCGCGCGGATATTCGCGCTACATTTATTTCCCAAGTTTGCGCCAGTTGTCTGGCTGCTCCTCGCCGGGTGTCTGTGCGACAGCGCACAGACCTCGTAAACCGGGCGCAAGATACTTCGAAAGAAGGTAAAGTCACGCGGTGTATGTTAACCGCGTGTCAACGGTCGACATGGTCGACGAACACATCGTCGTCGCCTGTTTCGCCAGCGACAATGATCGTAACATCGAGTATCTTGGTAATCCCGCGTCGCGCAGCGTGATGGCGCGAACCTTCGCGGTCGACGGCAGCAAGCCAGCGAGATAGCGGATCTGTTGGCAGCCGTGCCTGCGTAATTTGAGGACGATGGCAAAATTAAGACGCGCAATAAAAAATAGAAAATTCTGCGCGGCCGTTAAGTGATCAACTCGATGAGTTGGTTGCCCCGATTGAATGACAGGACGGAGATTGCACGATTGAAAGCGGGTAGAAAGAATATTTTTCGCAACTTGCTCGATTGGAAGCAGTACTTGCCTGGTGCCGGGCTGCCGAAAATGCGCGAAGACGAGGAGCAACCGCTACGCTCGGAGCTGCTCAGCGCCGATCAGATGGAGCAATACGGCAAGACCCTCGCGAGCTCGCACAAACTGACACCGAAAAGCCCGTCGGATCAACTGTTGAGCCGTCTGGCGGACAACGAAGACATGCTGGTCAGCATATGCAATTTGCTCAGCACCGCCGTCACGGAAAACCGCCGGATCACGCCGGCCAGTGAATGGCTGCTCGATAATTTTTACCTCATTGAGGAGCAGATTCGCACCGCCAAGCGGCACTTGCCGAAAGGCTACAGCCGCGAACTGCCGCGCCTGGCGCGCGGTCCGTCGGCGGGGCTGCCGCGTGTTTATGACATCGCGCTGCAAACCATCTCGCACGGTGACGGCCGCGTCGATCCGGACAGCCTTAGCCGTTTCGTCTCCGCTTACCAGACCGTCAGCGACTTGAAACTTGGCGAGCTGTGGGCGATACCGATCATGCTGCGTCTGGCGCTGATCGAGAATCTGCGGCGGGTGGCGGTGCGGGTAGGTGCGGGCATGACCGAGCGGGAATTGGCCGGCACCTGGGCGGATCAGATGATCGCGATCGCCGAAAATGATCCGAAAAATTTGATCCTCGTCGTCGCTGATATGGCGCGCTCAAATCCACCGATGACCACGCAGTTCGTGTCGGAATTCGCGCGCCGCCTGCAAGGACAGAGCCCTGGATTGGCGTTACCGCTCACTTGGATCGAGCGGCTGCTTTCCGAATCGCATCTGACGATTGAGCAACTGGTGCAGTCCGATGCGCAGAAGCAGGCGTCGGCTCAGGTGTCCATCAGCAACAGCATCGCCAGCCTGCGATTTCTCGGTGCGATGGACTGGCGCGAATTCGTTGAAACCATGAGCCTGGTCGAGCGGACGCTACGTCATGATCCCGACGACGTGTATGCAAGGATGGATTTTGCGACCCGCGATCAATACCGCCATGTCATCGAAAAAACGGCTAAAAAAAGTCGCCACTCTGAACGCGAAGTTGCGGAACACGCAATCCATCTCGCACACACGATGGCGGGCAAGATGCCCGACGCATCCAGTCCTGTTGATGGTGATGGTGAGAGTCACCGCGCAGCGCACGTTGGTTACTACCTCGTGGGCATTGGACTGCCGCTACTCGAGCGAGCGGTTGAGGTACACGTGTCAGCGCTCGATTCGCTGCTGAGATCGTGTCGGCAACGGCCGCTGTTCCTGTATTTAGGATCGATCACGCTCATGTCGGCTGCGCTCGCTGGCAGCCTGTTGGCCATCGCGTACCGCATCGGCATGTCTGACTGGCTTCTCGTTTTGATCGGCATGCTTTCGCTACTGTCGGCGAGCCAACTCGGCGTGGCGCTCACCAATTGGCTGGCGACCCTCGTGGTCACCCCGCACCCATTGCCGCGCATGGACTTCTCACGGGGCATTCCGCCAACCTCGCGCACGCTGGTGATTATCCCGACGATGCTCACGAGTGCGAGCGGCATTGAGGAGCTGGTTGAAGGCCTGGAGGTGAGGTTCCTCGCCAATCGCGATGAAAATCTGCATTTCGGGCTGTTGACTGATTTCGGCGATGCGCAGCAGGAAAAGCTCGACGGCGATGACCTGTTGCTGGCGCTTGCGGGTGCGCGAATTGCGGCGTTAAATATTAAATACGCCGATGCGCACAGCGATATATTTTTCTTGTTTCATCGCCCCCGCCGCTGGAACGCGCAAGAGCGCATCTGGATGGGTTTTGAGCGGAAACGCGGCAAACTCGCCGAACTGAATTCGCTGCTGCGCGGTGCTGGTGCAGAAAACTTCCAGCGCATTGTCGGCAGGGTCGCAGTCCTCGCGACCGTGAAGTATGTCATCACGCTTGACACCGATACCCTGCTACCGCGCGACGCCGCCCGGCAGTTCGTTGGCACCATGGCGCACCCGCTCAATCGCGCCGTTTTCGATGTTCACAAGCAGCGCATCACCGAGGGCTACAGCATTCTGCAACCGCGTGTGGCGGTGAGCCTGCCGGGAACCAATCGATCACGCTATGCGCGGCTGTTTGGCAGTGAGTCCGGGATCGACCCGTATACGCGCGCGGTCTCCGATGTTTATCAGGACGTATTCGGCGAGGGCTCATTCATCGGCAAGGGCATCTACGACGTTGACGCGTTCGAGCACGTGCTCAAGGGTCGTTTTCCTGACAACCGCATCTTGAGTCACGATCTGCTGGAAGGCTGTTACGCCCGTGCCGCGCTGTTGAGCGACGTTGAGTTGTACGAGGAATATCCGTCGCGCTACGACGTGGATGTCAGCCGCCGACACCGCTGGATACGCGGTGATTGGCAGATTGCATCGTGGGCGCTGTGGCGCGTGCCAGGTGGCGCGGATGCCAAGCCGCGTCGTCAGCGCAACCCGCTCTCGACATTGTCACAATGGAAAATACTGGATAACCTGCGCCGCAGTCTCGTGCCTGCTGCATTGACGCTGCTGCTGCTGCTGGGCTGGATTATTTTGTCGCCGACCTGGCTCTGGACGCTGGTGGTCATCGGTGTAATGTTGATTCCGCCCTTGATCGCCACGACGCTCGAGCTGTTCCGAAAGCCTGACGACGTACTGCTCGGTCAGCATCTTGCGGCCACCGTGCGCGCAGCGCTTGGGCAGCTCGCGCAATCGGTGTTCACACTGGCCTGTTTGCCATACGAGGCTTACGTAAGCATGGACGCGATCATCCGCACCAACTGGCGCATCGCCGTGTCAAAAAAACGCCTGCTCGAATGGACTCCCTCCCATTCCAGTAGCGCTGGCGGGACGAGCCTATACGCCTCCATCCGCGCAATGTGGATTGCACCCGTGATCGCCCTCGCCGCAACGGTCACGCTGGTGATGACAGCACCCGCCGCACTCGTCGTCGCAGCGCCGATTCTGTTTCTGTGGGCTGCCTCCCCCGTAATCGTCTGGTGGATCAGCCGCCCACTCGTCCGCCGTGAAGCACGGCTTACCACCGAGCAAATCATTTTCCTGCAAAAAAAATCCCGCAAGACGTGGGCATTTTTCGAAACCTTCGTAGGCTCCGAAGACAACTGGTTGCCACCGGACAACTTTCAGGAACATCCCGTTGGCGTGGTCGCGCATCGCACTTCGCCGACCAACATGGGGCTGGCGCTGCTGGCTAATTTGACCGCCTACGATTTTGGCTATCTGGCGATGGGGCCGCTCCTTGAGCGCACCGCGAACACGCTCGCAACGATGACCGATTTGGCGCGGCACCAGGGTCATTTCTATAACTGGTACGACACGCAATCGTTACAGCCGC
>JAYVXF010000351.1:0-9415 GCA_043793345.1 Betaproteobacteria bacterium
GTGTACTGCGCGTATTGATCGATGATGCATTGCGCGCGATCATTAAATTCCTTTGCGTCTTTCGCGATCCACCAGTCTTTCAGATTGCCTTTGGCGTCACATTGTCGACCCTCGTCGTCAAAGCCGTGGGTCAATTCGTGACCGATAGTGCCGCCGGTATTGCCGTAATTGGGGGCATCGTCCATCTTTGGGTCATATAGCGGGGGTTGCAGCACGCCGGCAGGAAAATTGATGTCATTCATCTGCGGGTTGTAATAGGCATTCACCGTGGGTGGCGTCATGCTCCACTCACCGCGATCAAGCGGTTTGCCGATTTTATTCAGGTCACGTCGTGATTCAAACAAATTGCCGCGTTGCACATTGCCCATAAAATCGTTGCGCTTGACGAGAACCGAACGATAGTCACGCCATTTGTCGGGGTAACCAATCTTGTTGACGATGCTGTGCAATTTTTGCAGCGCCTTTTGCTTGGTCGCGGCACTCATCCAGGTCAGTTGATTTAGGTCGTCCTGCATCGCCTGCTCAATTTGTTTGGTCATGTGCAGCGTTTTTTTCTTCAGATCCGCACTGAACGCGCGGCTGATGAATTCCTGTCCAAGCGCCTCACCCAGCTGTCCATCGACCAGCGCCACGCAACGTTTCCAGCGCGGCTTTTGCTCGGGCACGCCGCGTAATGTTTTGCTGAAAAAATTGAAATTCTCATTCACAAATGCTGTCGACAAATACGCGGCACTTGCATGCGCGAGATGCCAGCGCAAATAAATCTTGATGTCATCGAGGCTGCTTACCTGCCATTGCTGTTCCAGCGCGCTGAAAAATTCCGGCTCGGTGACGTTGAATGCATTCACGCTCGCGAGACCCGCCGTCTTCAAATACATCGCCCAGTCAAAGCCCGGCGTGAGCGCTTTCAAACCTTTGCCATTCATGTTGTGAAACAGCTTGTGCGGATCGCGGCGGTCAACCCGCGACAGCGACGCCGTTGCCAGCGCCGTTTCCATTTGCAGCACAACAGTCCCGTTGCGCCTGGCAGTTTCAGCGCTATCGCCGAGCAGCTCGAAAGTGCGGGCAACGTGGGCTTGAAACTGATCGCGAATTTCTTTCGACTTGTCTTCGGTCTTCAGGTAATAGTCGCGGTCGGGCAGACTCAAGCCACCGGCAGTGGCGAAGGCGATCACGCGATTGGAGTCGGCGAAATCCTGATTGGAACCAAAGCCAAAAAAGAATCCGTCGTTCGCAAGTGTAAGTTGCAGTTTGGCCAGCACGAGAGGCAGATCACGTTTTGATTTCATGCCGTTGATCTGGTCAAGAAAAGGCGCGATTGGTTTTGCGGCTAGCGTCTCGACTGCGCCTTCATCCATGCAGGCCGCAAAGTAATCACCGATTTTTTGCTGGCTACCATTTCTGCCTTGCGTATTTTTCGCGAGGCTGTCGAGTATTCCCCACAGATAGCGTTGATTATCCTGACCGAGCTTGCCGTAAACGCTCCAGCGCGGCTGATCGGCCGGGATCGGATTATTTTTCATCCAGCCCCCGCAGGTGTATTGGTAAAAATCAACGCAGGGATTGGCGGCCTTGTCCATCGCGTTGACATCGAGACCCGGGGTGTAGGGAAACGAGGTCGCAGGCTGGTCGACAGACGGTTTTTGCGCGATGGCTGGTGACACAATCGAGGACAGGGTAACGGCGCACAACAGAATCAACAGGTTTCGCATTTCAATTTCTCCGGGCAATGAGACCATTTTAATTAACGTGTGATGCGCAGTGTAGCGCGTCATCATGCCTGCGACACAATCGCGTATTCGTGCAATCTCCGCTGCTGCACCTCGTATCGACCGACCGCCACACTAGCCATTTATTTGATGACATCCAGTCTGCGTCCCACCCTGGCAAACGCCGCCACCGCGCGTTCAATCTGCTCCTGCGTATGCGCCGCCGACAGCTGGACACGGATGCGCGCGCGACCCTTGGGCACAACGGGAAAACTGAAACCGACCACGTAAATACCTTCTTCGAGCAAGCCGTCTGCCATGCGGCTTGCCAGCGTCGCATCGCCCAGCATGATCGGTACAATCGGATGACAGCCCGGCAGCAGATCGAAACCAAGCGCACCCATTTCGCGACGGAAACGTGCCGCATTCGCGTGTAAGCGTTGGCGCAACGCAGTGCCCTCGCCCGAGGCCAGCAATTGAAGCGCCGCAAGCGACGCCGTGACAATGGGCGGCGCCAGTGAATTTGAAAACAGATAAGGTCGCGAGCGCTGGCGCAGCAGATCGACCACTGGTTTGCGCGCAGCAGTGTAGCCACCCGACGCGCCGCCAAGCGCCTTGCCCAGGGTGCCGGTGACAATATCGACGCGATCGGCTACGCCACAAAATTCCGGCGAGCCGCGACCGTTCGCGCCAACGACACCCACCGCGTGCGAATCGTCGACCATGACCAGCGCCTGATATTTATCGGCCAGCGTGCAGATTTGTTTCAGGTCTGCAATCGTGCCATCCATCGAAAACACGCCGTCAGTCGCGATCCACTTATAGCGCGCGCCATCGGCATCGGCCAGTTGTAGCTGCGCCTCCAGATCGGGCATGTCGGCATGACGATAGCGATAGCGCTTCGCTTTACACAGGCGCACGCCATCGATGATGCTGGCGTGATTGAGCGCATCGCTGATGACCGCGTCGTCTTCCCCCAGCAGCGTTTCAAACAAACCACCGTTGGCATCAAAACACGAGCCGTAGAGGATGGTGTCCTCCACACCAAGAAACGCGGAAATCGCCGCTTCAAGATCGCGATGGATGGTTTGCGTCCCGCAAATGAAGCGCACCGACGCCATGCCGAAACCGTATTCATCGAGGCCCCGTTTGGCGGCGTCAATCAGTCGCGCATCGTCAGCCAGGCCGAGATAATTATTGGCGCAAAAATTGATGACTTCGCTGCCCGATTCCAGTCGCAGCACGGCGCCTTGCGGGGTCGCGATCAATCGTTCACGCTTGTCAAAACCGTCATCGCGAATTTGTTTGGACGTGGCTTCAATCTGCCGGTAAAAAGCATGTTGCATGGTGGCTCCTGAAAATGATTGCGCTTAAATTTTTGCGCTTGGGCATCTTATATATTTTTGCGTGGCATTGACAAGATAAACTACGTCCACTTTATTGGCCACACCAAACTGTCATGCGAACTCTATTGCTTGTTGCCATCGCGGTACTACTCACTGGCTGCGCGATCCTCGATCCGCACAATATCGTCGGCCGCATCGGCGTGCCGGAGACCGTGGCAAACGTGCCGGTGCCGGAGCTTAACGCCAACGCGTGGAAGCGCGACGCATTCGAGAGTGTGTGGCATACCATCAACGATAAATATTACGATCCAAAACTGAACGGCGTGAATTGGCAAGCCGTGCGCGCGACTTATGAACCACAAGTGCTCGGTGCCGAAACAGACGACCGCTATTGGGAACTGCTCGACAAGATGGCGGGTGAGCTGAAGGATTCACACACGCGTGTGCATGGGCCGAAACTGGTGGCGCAGCTGCGCGATCAGGAAACACATTCGCTCGGACTGGGCTTTGTGGAAATGAACAACGCGCTCATCGTCACCACCGCCCACCCCGAGTCGGATCCATGGTGGGCAGGCGTACGACCGGGCATGACGATCAAGACCATTGATGGCGAGCCGGCGATGGCGCGATATCAACGCCTGAAGACCGGGGTGCGCGATGCCTCAACCCCGTGGGCGCGCGCGCGCTATGCGCAACGCAACATTGTCGCGGGCGACCCGGACAGCAAAATCAGCATGACTTTCATCCGCATGGACGGCAGTGAAATCAATACCACCATGAAGCGCCGCAAATTCCGCGTGCCGCCGGAGATGACGCAGCGGGTGTTACCGTCCGGATTTGGCTATCTGCGCTTTTCAAATTTTGTCGGCAGCATGCAGGGCAATATTTTGCGGGCGATCGACAGCATGAAAGACGGCCCCGGCATGATCGTCGATTTGCGCAATAACGGCGGCGGCTCGATGGGCATGTCCAGTACGCTCATCAGCAAATTCCTGAGTGAATCGCACCAAGGCGCGCGGCTGTTGACGCGCAGCGGTAAGCCGGTGACGCTGGCGTTTATCGACACCATGAAAATGGCGCCCGAGCTCATCGGCGACAAAGCAGCGGCCTATACCAAACCACTGGTGATTCTGACCAATGAAGCCAGCGCTTCCGCCTCCGAGCTCTTTACCAGTGCGCTACAGGATGTCGGCCGCGCCACCGTCATCGGCCAACGGACCTGCGGATGTGCATTAGGTTATCTCGGCTACGCCGACTTACCCGGTGGCGGGCAACTGGCCTATAGCGAGCTGGGCTTTGTGTCGTTCAAAGGCCGGCGCATTGAAGGCGAAGGCGTGCAGCCCGACCTCGAAATCAAACTGACGCGGGAAGACATCTTGCTTAATCGTGATCGCATCCTTGAAGCGGCTGAAAATTTCCTGCAAGACAAAATTAAAATTCAACCAATCGGAAAAACCTTGTGAAAATTCTCGTACTCGGCGCGGGTGGTACCGGCGGCTATTTCGGTGGGCGCCTGCATGAAGCGGGCGCGGATGTGACTTTTCTGGTGCGTGAGAAACGTGCGCAACAAATCGCTGCGCACGGCCTGCAAATTGACAGCCCCAAAGGCCGCGTCGCGTTGCAGGTGAAAACCATTCTTGCGCAGGGCGTGAAACCGCAATTCGACATCGTGATCCTGTCGTGCAAAGCCTATGATCTCGCCTCCAGCATCGACGCCATTCGCCCCGCGATGGGTGCGGCAACTTGCATCGTACCGCTGCTCAACGGCATGTCGCACCTCGAATCGCTCGACGTAGCGTTCGGTAGGTCGCGCGTGATGGGCGGTTTCTGCCAGATAGCGGCGATGCTGACCAAAGATGGTGTGGTGAAATCAATGTTCGACGTGCATTCGATCACCTGGGGCGCGCGCGAGCCGGCACAACAGGACGCCGCCAACGCATTGGGCGTCGCGTTCGCAAACACCATCGTCGATTGGAAAGTCTCAGAAAACATCATCCTCGAGATGTGGGAAAAAATAGTTTTTCTTTGCACGCTGGCGGCGATGACCTGTCTCATGCGCGCGAATGTCGGCGAAATCTTGGCGACTGCGGATGGCAAAGCGTTGATGAAACGCCAACTCGATTCCTGCATCGCCATCGCCGTTCACAGCGGCTACGCACCGCGTGCGCATGCGCTGGCGCGCTACGAGAACGCGATCAATACCGCAGCGTCACCGCTCACCGCATCGATGTTGCGCGATCTCGAAAGTGGCGGTGCGGTCGAGGCCGACCACATCGTCGGCTTCATGCTCGGCAAGGCGCGTGAATTCGGTATCGACGACACCATGCTGTCGGTCGCGTATGCGCATTTGCAAGCGTATGAAAATCGGCGGGCGGCGAATAGGCTGGGGTAGGGAAATTTAATCAAGGTCTAGCATTGGCGCGGGTCTTCAGGGCGTTTCTGCCTGCGAAGCGCGCTGGAACTGGAGTTTAGCCAGCGTAAATGCGGGGCATGGCAAGGCGAGGCAACCTGGCTCCCTCCCCTGCGAAGGGGAGGGTTGGGGGTAAGGCAGGGGTTTCGTCAAGCATGCTTGACGCCTGCCGAACGGTTGCCCGATGCAGCGGGCAACGCGCACTGCAAGTGGGGTAAATATCGTCAATTAAAAATAATTTCCCAATCGCACCGATCCCCCATCCCGGCCTTCCCCCGCAAGCGGGGGAAGGAGAAAAGCCCGCATGCCACGGGCATCGGCAAATTGCTTATTCGATTTCCATAACAATAGATTAATAATCGCGCCGTCATTCCCGCGCCGGCGGGAATCTAATTTTCGTCGCACAAACTTGGATTCCCGCCTGCGCGGGAATGACGGTAAATTACTGTTGTAATGATTTGGAATAGGTATTAGCCATGTCGACGCGCCAATTTCTTCGACGCTGAAACTCCCGCACTCCCTACTACCTAAAAGCCCAACGCCAACCCGGTTCCCCGGCGCGGATCATTGGCACCATAGAAGCGATTGTTGCCCACCGGCTTACCGTCAAGCGAAGGCGCGCCAACGAGAATGGCGGCGACATGATTTCTCGGTTGCGCATTGAGAAGCTTGTGGCCCATGCCGGATAATATTTTTGCCGCATCGGGCGCAATAGCAAAATTTTCCACGGTCGTCGATTCAGGCAGCCACTGCTGGTGAAATCGCGGCGCGTCCACTGCTTCCTGAATATTCATGCCGTAATCAATCACGTTCATGATGGTGTGAACAACGGCGGTGATGATGTGGCTGCCACCGGGTGTCCCGACCACCAACACCGGCTTGCCGTCGCGATTGACAATCGTCGGACTCATCGAGCTCAACGGTCGCTTGCCGGGCGCAATCGCATTGGCTTCGCCCTGTACAAGACCATAGGCGTTCGGCACGCCAAGCTTCACGGTGAAGTCATCCATTTCATTATTGAGCAACACACCCGTACCGGCGGCCGTGACGCGTGCGCCGAACCAGCCGTTCAAGGTGTATGTCACGGCCACCGCATTGCCGGCTTTATCGATGATCGAATAGTGCGTCGTGTTGCTGCCCTCATGCGGCGTCGTACCGGGCTGCATGTCAATCGACACGCCCGCTTTCATCGGATTGATCGCCGCACGGATGTTCGCGGCATAGCTTTTGTCGAGGAGGCGCGCCAGCGGATTTTTCACGAAATCGGGATCGCCCAAATAAGTATTTCTGTCCAGATAAGCGTGGCGCATTGCCTCTATTTGCAGATGAACCGCTGCGGCCGAACGAAAGCCCATTTCCTTCAGCGGATAGCCTTCGACGATATTCAAAATCTCGCAGATGATCACGCCACCTGAGCTCGGTGGTGGCGCCGACACAATGCGATAACCACGGTAGTCGCATTCCACCGGCGCCATTTCACGCACACGATATTGATCGAGATCCGGCTGGGTAATGATGCCCCCGCCCGCCGCGCTTGAGGCGGTGATTGCGGTACCAACCGGCCCCTTGTAGAAACCATCCGCGCCGCGTTGGGAAATATGCTTTAGCGTTTTTGCAAGATCCTTTTGAATCAGTCGTTCGCCCGATAAAAATGCGCGACCTTTGTTCAAAAAAATTGCCGCCGATGCCGGATCACGACGCAGCTCATCGGCCGCGACACGATAAATGTCGATGTCACCCTGTTGCAGCACAAAGCCCTTGTCGGCAAACGCAATGGCCGGTCCCACCAGTGCTGCACGCGGCATGCTGCCGTATTTCTCGCGCGCATGCTCCATGCCTGCGACGCTGCCGGGCACTGCGACTGAGAGGTGCCCTCTGGTATTGAGATCCTTGACAACATTGCCGCTCGCATCCAGAAACATATTCGCGGTGGCGCTAAGCGGTGCCTTCTCGCGAAAATCGAGAAAAGTTTTACTGCCATCGGCCAATTGAATCGTCATGAATCCGCCGCCGCCAAGATTGCCCGCCGCCGGATACACCACCGCCAGCGCGTAGCCGACGGCGACAGCGGCATCGATCGCGTTGCCACCACGACGCAAGATATCGACACCGACTTTGGTCGCGAGATGTTGCGCGGTGACGACCATGCCGTTTTCAGCAGCGACCGGTGCGACCGATGCGGCTTGTGCGTGCAGAGCCAGTGCAAACAAAATCTGCGCGATCAATATCTGCCTGGTCGTAACGTTTTTTCTCACCACATGGTCTCGATGAAATTCACCTTCCCGCCAAAATCATCATGGCAAACTCGTTTATCCACGCGGCGTTTGGCGCACAAATTGCCTGCAAGGCGCACCCATGCTTGATCTACATAACGTTTCGCCGGTATAAAAATAACAAACACGACGCTTTCACGCATGCCCGATTACCGCACCGCTATCTCGGCGAGCAACTCGCTCGCACCATAAATATTTTTCAGCGTTTCCAGAATGCCGCCGCTGCTGACGCCGACGGTGCGATTGAGTTTCGGATCAAACCAGAATCCGCCGCCGTGCGAATGGGTATTGCCGTCGAACGCCAGGCCGACAATTTCGGCGTTGCGATTGATCATCGGGCTACCCGAATTGCCTCCGATGATGTCGGTGCTGGCGACAAAATCATAATGCTGCGCCAGATTCAGTTTGCTCTTTGCCGCCAGCCACGAATCGGGCAGCGCGTACGGCTCGGCACCGGTATGACGCTTGAATGCACCATCGAAATCGGTGAACGCCGGCACTGCCCGGCCGCGTTCCATCCAGCCCTCAACGTCGCCAAAGCTCAAGCGCAGCGTGCCGGTCGCGTCGGGATACACCTTGCTGCCCAATTGTGCGAAGCGCGCCTTCGCGATGAGCTCGGCGTTTTTTTGCTCCACGGCGGTGACTTCGTTTTCAACGCGCTTGCGGATGGCGCGTGCGCGTGCATCGACCGCACGCGCGAGCTGAATAAACGGATCGTCCGATTTGCCAATCAGCGCAGCGTCACCCGCCCACAAGCTCCTGCGCATCGCGACATCGCCAAGCTTGGTGCCGTCAACCAATCGCGCCGCCATTTGCGCGGGCGACTCCCGGCCCAGCACTTGCACCACAAACGGATCATCGGTGCCCAGCCATTCGCGCATTTTCGTGAGCGACCATTCGAGCTTCACTTTTTCAAAATCCGCGTAGATCGGTGCGGGTGAAAACAATTGCCGCTCGACCACCGGCAGGCGCGTATTCGAAAATTCCGGCAAACGTTCACCGTCGGCCTTGCCGCGCTCATCAGCGCCACGCACCAGCGTGCGCGCGATGGCGAAATAGCGGCTCTGAAAGGCACGTGCCATCTCGATCGTGCCGTACTCCAGATTAATCTCGCGCGCCGCGACCTGTGCGCGCGCGATCTGACCCCAAGGATCACCGAGCTCGGCGCTAAGTGTCGGATTGCCCGCGACGAATTTGCGCAGTGATTGTTCTTCAGCACGTTTGCGATTCAGCAGCTCAGGTGCCAGGAGCGCGTCCAGTTTTCCGTTGGTGACCTTCAATCCGTTTTCAAGGAAAAAAAGATCGTTGCCCGCAATCCGTGCCTGCTCAGCGCCCAGCTTGCGATATTGCGTCAACACGCCGCGCAGCTCTGCACTGCGGCGGAGGCTGTCGATCAATTGCTGATCACGCAACGTTTCGAGTTGCGCGACCGTGAGCAGACGGCTGGTACTGCCGGGCGAGCCCGAGGTGAATACCAGCTCGCCGCTTGCAGCACCCGTTTTACTTAAGGGAAAATAATCTTTGACCACGGCGGGCTTGCCGTTTTCGTACGCGCGCAGAATGGCCGCATCGAGACCGTAACGGGGATAATTAAAATTATCCGGGTCACCGCCAAAGCTGGACGCCGCAGCTTCCGGTGCCCACACCAGCCGCGCATCGGAAAAACGATGATAGCGA
>JAYVXF010000352.1:0-9409 GCA_043793345.1 Betaproteobacteria bacterium
GGCCGCGCGGGAGCGCGCGGGAAGGTTGAATGGAACCTCAATGACGCCTGAATGGACGTTGAATGCAACTTCAATGTGGGTTGAATTCCGCGCGTTGATCTCGGCGAACGGGAGGACGCGGCAAGCCGTTGACGCTCGCGGTTCATGACTTTTTGCGTTAGCCGATACAAAACTGATCGACGCAAATTCGACGCAGCGACCGAACAGACCTTGAAGGACAAGGTTCTGGGAGCCGAGCAGCATGCGCTGCCTTGGCACTGGACGGAACATTCCGGCGTTCTGCGTAAGATAAAAAAAGTCATCTGCACCAATCGCCACTTAATCAGCAAATAGAAAGAAGCATTTCACTAGTTCATTTTCTGTGAATGCAATTTCCTAATTGCCTGCACGACAACCGATTCCATTTCAGCGGTCAGACTAAAAGTCTCCGTCTTCCCTTCAAATTTCTCGTCCGCACGTTTGTGGTTTGCAGCAAACCTGGCGATGATTTGTTGTTCAATCTCATATAGATCCGCCAGCCTGCCGTGAAATTCGCCAACCAACTCAAACTTGCGCTGTAGCCGCGTGTGTATGGAATTGAGCGTGATGCCTATTTTGTGCAGAGGGCCATCTTGAGTTTCGAGCCTCACGAAGTACAGCCGACCGGCGCGTGCGGCAACGTCTGGATATTTAGCAAAGTACGCCAGCGAGTAGCGCCCATTTGGGGACGCCACAAATTTCAGGGCGTCCTTTAAATCCATCTTGCGAAGCCGTTGCGACAAGGCAGCCGCCGTCATTCCAAAATCGGCAGCGAGTTCTTTCCGCGTCGCGTAGTCCTTTTCTGCGAACCGGATGCTTATTTTTTTCGGCAACGCTTCAAGACCCAGACTGATGTTGAGCGGTAACCCGCGCCTGAGTCGGGCGCAGAAGGTCGAATACTTCAATTCGCTTAATTTTGTCCACGCCGCGTGCACGCTGGCGTATCTCACGCCATCGACTGCCACCGCGTCCTTCGGATCCTCTTTTACCGCGCGCTCAGCCGCCCATTGGTAGACGAATATTCTATTGAATACGAGTGAGGGGTCGCGGTCATAAGCGCGGGCCAGCTTGGTCACTGATCCATACCTTACGCCATCTACTTCAAGCAGGCGGCGACAGACCACGCGATGTGGTTGCGGGTTTAGCGCCGTTAATTTCTCCGATACGGCCTGTTCGGCGGCACACGTCTTGGTCTTGCCGCTGGTCGCTAATCTTTGTGACGCGCTTTCGTCCCGCATAGAGCCACCAGCGGTTCGGGTCGGCATTGCACCAGATGTAGAGGGCTCCAAGCTGGCTTTCCGGATTCGGCGCCCGTCGATCTTCGGTTCAACTTCAAACGCCTGCGCATGCGTCCAGCCTTGGCGCAAGCGCGCCATCACCGTGTTCAAGCTGGCCTTGGGCTGTAGCGCCTCGTGAGCCAGTTGCAAATTCCCGTATGTTACGTCGCCGATCAACACTGGTTTGCCGCAGATTTTTCTCGGCCGCAGCGGCTCATCGACGACTGTCTTAATTTTTCCTGACAGGATTTGGTCAGCCGTGTACCCGCGTTTCATCCGCTTATAGGCGGCTGGATATTTAACGCCGCCTGATTTGGCGAGCGCAACTAAGCTTTCAAAGGTCATGCCGTTTAAAGTAAGCGGAAACTTCAATTCTGTCTTAGAATGCATTATGCTGCTCCTGTTGTCATAAAGTCATCTTAAATGACATTTTGCAACAATAAAAGACATTTGTAAAGTCTTTTATTCATTCAGAATGAATAATCGTCGCCTTAACGGGCATGGAGATCACAATGATTCGGTGTCATTTGGGGCGCTTCATGGGGGAACGCAAGCTAAAGGTCACGGATGTCGCGCACGCGACTGGACTTCACCGGAATACGGTCACGTTGCTGTATAAGGAAACGGCGACCCGCGTTGATCTGGACGCGATTGATCGGCTTTGCACCTTTTTTAATTGCAGCGTCGGCGAATTGTTCGAGAAGGTGGATGCTGAGAATTATGATCGATAGCACCCATTGCAGGCGGGTGGCGAGCACCGCCAGCGGATGCCGCAAGTGTCGATCATGGCGTCGATTGGCCCCGAAGGAAATCTGTTGTCTGTGCCACCATGGTTCGCCCCTGCAAACTCGTGGAAATCACCGGGAAATTGTGCATTGCCTGTGAGATTTACGCCAGCGATTTCCGCCTAAGCCATAACACCAGTGCGGCTTTGCGAGCTTTCTCGGGGACGACTATTTAAGGCCGATTCCACGTTTAAGTTTCACCGGTCAAAACATCAATCGTGAAATCTGTTTCACAACCAGCACACCGTTTAACGTGTAAGTCAGTGTTCCATTATTGTCTCCGCCGAACTTCAACTCTGCCGTGCCGACTTCGCGTGACACGAGGCGGGAAGCGTCATACGGAACGCCGAGCAGCGGTGAGCCGTTAAATGCGTAGATTTTGTTGCTCACCACGCTGCCGTCGCCCGCATGCTCCCCTGACAATGTGAACCAGGTCGGCTTGCCGGCTGCGTCATACACATAGACCACCGCAAACATGGTGCGGAACTGCTGGTTGATCGACAGTCCCCAGCCATTCTCGGCTTGGCCTGCCCACCATTGGGAGGTGTAATTGCTCCCGTCGGTAAATTTTGGTCCGCCAAACACCAGGCGACTGATCGACTTGGTGCCGACACTGCCGCTGACGGTGTAATTCATGGTTGCAGTCGACGCCGACGAAAAGTCCACGCTGACCTTGCCGAGCGATGGCGATACTTTGAACTGCGCCGGGTCATACGAAGCCTGTGCGTAAGACGTGCCGGTGGTGGCGTAAACATCGGCCGAGAAGCGCGTTGCCGACTCCCAGTTGCCGATCACAATCGACCAGGTTGGCGTGCCGTCGGGCAGATAGTAGTACCAGGTGCCAAACATCGCGCCGCTGACCCCTTGAGTGAGCGAGATCCCCCAGCCGTTTTCCTGGCTCCCCGCCCACCACATGTCGCTTACGTTATACGTCGGCAGCAGCATTGTTTCTTCGGCAGTTTGCTGATCGTACGCGATGACCTGGTACGAGAAGTCTTTTTTTACGCCGGACGGCAGCGTGACATTTTTTACGTTAACGTCGTACGTCAGGTCGGACTTTAAGCGTGTCACTACGCCCCCTTGCACAAGGTCAAAAATGCCTTGCGGCATAAATACCAAAGTGGGGTCGCCAAACCCGAACGCTTGCTGCTCGTATAACACAGGCAGACTTGCACCATTGCTAACCACCTCGGCGGTCGCGCCAGTATAAGAGCAGCCCGAGCAGGAGAATGACCAGCGCTTTTCACTGGAGGGCATGCGCAAAACGGACGCATAGCCAGGGCTTGGCCAGGCGACGAATTCGGGTTTAGATAACAGCCTGGATTGCGGTTTTGAATAAACATCAGGCGGAACCAGAACCGCCGCAGCGCCATTAGGACTCGTAAACGACGTCGGTTGATAGGGCGCTGCGCCATAGCCCAACTGTTGTAATTTGGGGTATAAAAACCATCGCCGATGCCCGACCTCGCCATTCCCGGCACCAAAATCACTCATAAAAGCGGCCACATCCGGAGCCCCCGGAGTATTGCCGGTCAATACAAGATTTGACAGGGAAGCCCCTCCTGCGGCTTGCGCTGAATAACACTTTGACGTAGTTGGGGGTGCGTGCGACAAACTGGCATTAGCGGCGCTGATCAGGGCGGCTTGCTGCGCAGAATCGTTTTGATCCACAGACCCAATACGGACGCCGGACAGCTTTGCGACCGCGCGATAAAAGTTTGCCTCTCGAATGGCGGTTTGGCGAAACTCATCGTTGACAGTTCCGGCTACACAATTATCAACATTTCCCGTAAACCCCACAGGAACGCCGCTGCTGTTGTAGGTGACCGAGTAGTTGCCAGCCGCGTCATATCGGCCAAAGCCGTAGCTGTACAGCTTGGTCAGAAGTACCACCTGCTTTTTGTTGAAATTATCGACCGACGGAACGTAAGTCCCAGCCGGGCCGAAATTTTGTGCTGCAACAATTTGCTGGGCCATTCCCGGTGCGGACATCAATGCGGCCATCACCGCAAGGCAAAGTTTGTTTTTAATCGCGGATTTTTGTTTGATTTTCATTTTTATTTCTTTAAGGGAAAGGCTCATTTATATCGAAGCTGCATTATAAAGTTCGGCTCGACTTCAACATTCGCCGAGCTGATAATTGAAAGGGAAATATTTTTGTCAGGATATTGCCAGACGCATGCATTCTAGGGGCTAACAGCAAGATTGCCCGATTAAATTAGCTGGCCGTTGAACCACAGTTCCAGTGTAGTGCGTCATTCTGTTTGGAACGTAAGTTGCGATTGGCGCGGAAGACGTTGGCGAGGATGTCATTGGCTTTGGCAGTCCACACAAATGGTTTGGGATTTTTGTTATGCACGGCGATGTACTGCTTGATCGCTTTGGTCAGTTCGGGGAAGCTGCGGAAGACGCCGGGGCGCTGGTAGTCGTGCGCCATGGTGACGGCGTGTCCGCGCTTCATCGGCAGGCCATGCTGGGTGCGATCGGGCGCGCTGCGACCACGGTGTACGTGATGGCCGGACAGCTGGCGGATCACTCAAAGATGCTGGGAGGATTGGCGACCAGTAGCCGGGATTTTCATTAGCAGTTACAAATCAATCAAAAATGTCCAAGGGAAGGTTGAAATGAAGTCGCAACGCGCGTACCGTCGGCTTTTCATAATGGACAGATAAGCATTTCCACGTTTGCCAGCCCATTGCTTGGGAAGCCGAACTGACTTGAAGGGGCGCAAAAAATGGTCGAGCAGAAATTACCCAACGCGGAAGACCGTGCAGCATTGGTCAAAATGGTGATGGCACTGCTGGATCACTGGAAGCTGGACGTTGATGATCAGGCGGCTGTGCTTGGCATCTCCGTCGATACGCACCTAACACTCGCTCGATATCGTCAGGGGGAGCCGCTGCCTTCGAGTAGTCACGACCAATACGAGCGGATGGTTCTCCTTCTGGATGTTCATCAAAAATTGCGACAGCTGTTCCCACAAAACCGGGAACTCGTCTATTGCTGGATGACGACGGCCAACAAGGCGCTGGATAACCTCACGCCGGTGCAATTGGTCAGGGCGAAAGGGCATGCTGGAATGCAGATGGTTTGCGACTACCTTGATCGCTCGCTGGGAGCCTGATGTTTTGGACGGACGTGCCGCACGAACTTGCATCATGTGCAACATCGTTGTTGTTGATCGTTGTAACAACTTTTGCTGTTGGTACAGCAATCAACAGCAAGCGCAGCGTGGCGGCTCAGGCGCAGCGGGTGTTGATGTTCAGCTGGAAGCTGGCCAACTGTAGCATTTCTTTCATCGAAATCTGCGCTAAGCCGGAGAAAGCTGGCGAAGCTGTCCTGACAAACGGGATGCCGAGAAGACTAAAAATAAAATAACGCACATGCACTCGGTGAATGTCACTGCGCTTCTGACACAATTGAAAATTGATCGAAGGTATTTTTGATGGCAAAGTTTCTGAATACGAGTGCGACAAATTACTTCCTTGAGGAGATGATTAAGGAAGCGCATGATCGCCTGATATTGATCAGTCCATTCCTGAAGCTCAATGACAGGATGAAAGAGCTGCTTGCCGACAAGAATCGACTGAAGATTGACGTGCGAATTGTCTATGGCAAAAGCGAATTACAGCCACAGGAAATCGAGTGGCTACGCGGGCTCACTTACATTCGAACCAGCTTCTGTAAAAACCTTCACGCGAAGTGCTACATGAACGAAGAGCTGTGTATTATCACCAGCCTTAACCTGTACGAGTTCAGCCAGGTCAACAACAACGAAATGGGCATTCTGATTCGGCGCGCGGAAGATGGCCCGCTTTACAAGGACGCCTACGAAGAAGCGCAACGGATCATTAGGATCAGCGACGAGGTTCGAATATCTCTTGAGCGCGTGACGAGCGATCCCGATGACAAGCCTAGCGCGGATACCGGTAAATCTGACAGCCAAGATGCTGCTGGAAAACTAACGTCATCGAAGCTGGGACAGAAAATGGGAATTAAGGCGCACGAACTTCTGCAACGCGCTGTCGCATCCGGCCACATCGAAATGCGTGATGACAAACATGCGTTAACGCTAAAGGGGGAACAAGCCGGTATTGAATTCATTGCCAAGTCCCGGTTTGGCTCTTATTTCTTGTGGCCTGAAGACTTCCAGCCAGTTTGAACGCTGCCTGAAACCGTTGCGGCGCAATGCTTCCCGACCCGATCAAGTTGTGCAAGTGTCATTTTAGTCAAACAACAGCTTTCTGCGACTGCTACCGAATTCCTCACATAACTAATTTGGACAATCCATCGTGACCGAACCGCTAAATCCAGGCACATCTTCATCGGCCTCAATTGAGTTGTTTAAAAAAGCCTAATTGAAGGCACCTTCAGAAAAAGTCGACGAAATCAAGCGCGGGATACCCGCGCACAGGATAGGCAGTCTTGCCGTTGAAATGTCGGTATCGCAAACATCGTTGCTTAACGCGATGGGTCTGTCTGAAACCGAAATAAAAAATATTAATCCAAGGGTTTACGTTGTTGCGATGGGATATCTGGCAAATTCCTCGCCGATATTTCGGACTTATTGCTCTGCTTTGCAGAATGCATCGCGGCTCGTTTCGGGCTGGTGTCAAATTGGGCAAAACCCCAGAATGCTAAAAATGCAAAATGCCTTTGGCGCGTGTAATGTACGCCGAAACCGTCGGTGAAAAGCCGACTGTTAAGCACGCGTGGCGCAACGTCAACTATTGATCGATCTGGGTAAAATCGTCATTGGCTCGCGATGAGGCAGACTCGTATGTGGATATTTGGAATCGCTCTGACGCTGTCTTTTTGTGTGGCCGGATGCTCAACAACCGTTCCGGTTCGACAAACGGACACCAATGTACCAGCGGCAATACTGACGCTGGCACCAATTCATGACGAAGCCCTGAATCTTGTTCGCAAGTATCAAACCAGCCCGCTTCGCGCGGCGCGCATGCTCGCCTATCTGGATTTTGCTGTTCTCGAAACAAATCGCAATCTCGCCGACGCACCGCCAGTCGCACGCGAATGTGAACAGGTCGCCTACTCAACAGCCAGCTACACCGTACTCGCATACTTCTTTCCGCTGGAAACACCGGGCCGACTATTGTCGAGACCACAAATGAGGACCGATTGGAATAATGACAAGTGCGAGGCAGCGAAGCAGCAGGCAGAAACTGTTGCCCAGGCAACCATTGCCCGGTCGATGCGCGACGGCGCAAATCCGCCCAAAAAAGTTCGTGCGCATCCCGGTCGTGCGGTTGGCCTTTGGGAGCCCACGCCGCCTTTGTTTTCAGCAAACCCGACCGAGCCATATTCGGGCGAGTGGAAAACTTTAGTAAGTGGCAATCCGTCCCAACTGCGCCTGTCACCCCCACCATCCGCGAAATCGCCCGAATATCAAAAAGCGATTGATGAGGTCATTGTCGTCTCCGCGCAACTGACCACCACACAAAAAGACAGCGCAGAAAAATGGAATCTGGGTGCAGGCCAATGCGTAAGCAAATTGGCAAGCGTCCGATCGGTAACCTCGTCCTGTCCGCGGAGGAAATGTGAGTGACGACTTCTTTCCCCACGCTCACAAAAAACGACCTTTCCGGCTGACGCGCTATACGCAGCTTGCGTATATACGTAAGTTGCGTATACTAACAACATGAAAGCCGTCTTCGTTGAACTGGCCGCCTTCGAGCGCCACCGTGCGGACTATCTGGACGACGAGGCTTTTCGGGCGCTACAGAATTTGTTGATGAAGCAACCCGAGGCAGGCGACCTGATTCCGGAAACCGGTGGTTTGCGCAAGCTGCGATTTGCCGACGCACGGCGTGGCAAGGGTAAACGTGGTGGCCTGCGGGTAATTTATTACTGGTGGGATGCCGGCTTGCAATTCTGGTTGTTCACCGTGTACGACAAGGACGAGATGGACGACTTGACGCCGCAGCAACGTAAGACGCTCAAAGCGATGATCAAGACGGAACTGGACGCAAGGAGAAAATGATGAAAACGATCGTCAAAGCGAAAGTCGCACGCGCCCCCAAACGCGATCTCTTCGCCGAATTGGCTGAAGGCATGACGGCGCTCGCTGAAGCACGGCAGGGCAAGCGGACATTGCGTACGCATTCGATCGAGTACAAACCGGCGCCGAAAGTGACGCCCAATGAACTGATTCGAGTGCGAAAAAATTTGAAGTTTTCGCGCGCTCTATTCGCTGCATACCTTAGAACGAATGTCCGCACACTGGAGAACTGGGAACAGGGGCGCGCAAAGCCGAATGCACAAGCGGCACTTCTGATCAATCTGGTAAAGCGTTACCCGGACACGGTCCAACGGCTCGCGACCATTTAAGCCGGCGGAACCGCCCGGACAAACGAACCATTGTGGGCGGGTATTCGGTCGTTCCGATTGTTGATCGGCTGCCTTGAAGAAAACGCAATCAACAACCTGGCCGGCTCGTATCGTTGCCACTATTCCGGTGTCAATTGCGCGTTCGTGACAACACGCGCGCTCGCGGCGCGTCCTGCGTCACGAATTGACAACATGGGTCGCTTGGCCCTACCTTTCGTCCACGCGCCAGGGCAACTTGACGTGAGATGCAACTTGCTTTGACCTCCCTTGGGATGCCGCTTTGCGGTGTCCCTAACGGATCCGCAGAAGTGGCGTCCCTTTTTTCTTCACCGATGAAAGGAATCACCATGAACGCATCAAAACAAGCCCCTGCCTCGACCACCACTGCTCTTGGTTATATCAGCGACATTCGCTTGGTTCAGCCGCAAGCTGAGCCGGGTAAAAAGGCGAAGCCCGCGTTTTTTGCCGCCAGAGTTGCCATGCACAATGGCAAATCTGTCGACGGAAAACTGAAGTATCGCTATGTTGATGTAACGGTCGATAAGTCGCTGGGTGGCCTCTTTGAGGGCATTCAGCACACCGACACCGAAGCGCTGTCAGACGTGGCTTACGAAGTATCGGTACGCAACCTCGTAAGCACCGCATGGCAGAAGGACGGCAAGATCGGCGTGAACGACAAGGGTATGCTCGTCGGGTGTACTCTTGTTGAGGATGAAGCTGAATAGCCGAGTTCTCACCCTACAGCGTAAGGCTCCGGCCTTACGCTGTTTTTCTTTCTAATGCGGGCGCTGGTAAGCATTGACCGCTGTGCCGGAAGTTGCTGACCATCGTACTGCGCGTCTTGACCGGCGCGCTGGAAAAGACCGGCGCCAATCCAGATGTGAACGCCTGGTCCATCGGTGAATGACTGCTTGCTAGTGAATTCGCGACCGGCAACTGTCGCAACCCATTGTGGACGTAGCGGCTTCTCCAGACCGGACA